>NZ_JBJMAW010000003.1:0-337480 GCF_046600735.1 Novilysobacter longmucuonensis | reverse complement strand
GGCCGATTCGTATTCCACGTGCGCGGTCGAGATCGTGATGCCGCGCGCCTTCTCTTCCGGCGCCGCGTCGATCGCGTCGTAGGCCTTGAACTCGCCACCAAAACGCTCCGCACCCACCTTGGTCAGCGCGGCGGTCAAGGTGGTCTTGCCGTGGTCGACGTGGCCGATCGTGCCTACGTTCACGTGCGGCTTGGTGCGCTCGAATTTACCCTTGGCCATGACTCGCTTCTCGCTGTTAGGTCGTGTGTTTCGGTGTGAAAGATGGTGCTCACGAAAGGAATCGAACCTTCGACCTCCTCCTTACCAAGGAGGTGCTCTACCGACTGAGCTACGTGAGCAAATTGTTCCAGCGGGTCGGACGTCGCGGCAGCAATGGAGCGGGAGACGGGGATCGAACCCGCACCATCAGCTTGGAAGGCTGAGGTTCTACCATTGAACTACTCCCGCGCCGGACAAAACCTGCTGGGGCACTGCGCCGGAGGCTGGTAAGGCATCCGGGTACTGCAAGTGGCTATAAACGTGTACTGCTCGGGTATCGCTGGTGGAGGGAGGTGGATTCGAACCACCGAAGGCGTAAGCCAGCAGATTTACAGTCTGCCCCCGTTGGCCGCTTGGGTATCCCTCCAAAAGAGCCCGCAATTCTGGCGTCAGCTTCGCCGGAAGTCAACGGGGCGTTTCGTCCCGAGCCCCGGGAAGGCCCAGCCAGCCGACGGCCCTTGCCTTTCCCGAGTCCCCGATCGCATCATCAGTTGTTGAACAGGAAGTGCAGCACGTCGCCTTCCTGCACCACGTACTCCTTGCCCTCCTTGCGCAGGCGACCGGCATCGCGCGCTCCGGACTCGCCCCGGTACTGGATGAAATCGTCGTAGCCAATGGTCTCGGCGCGGATGAAGCCCTTCTCGAAGTCGGTGTGGATCACGCCCGCGGCCTGCGGGGCGGTCGAGCCGCCCTTCACGGTCCAGGCGCGCACCTCCTTCACGCCGGCGGTGAAGTAGGTCTGCAGGCCGAGCAGGGTGTAGGCGGCGCGGATCACCCGGTTCAGACCCGGCTCGTCGAGACCCAGGTCGGCCAGGAACGCATCGCGGTCCACATCCTCAAGCTGGCTCAGCTCCTCCTCGATGGCCGCCGAGACCGGCACCACCTGGGCGCCCTCGCCCACGGCGCGGGCACGCACGGCATCCAGGTGCGGGTTGTCCTCAAATCCGTCCTCGAGCACGTTGGCGACGTACATCACCGGCTTCAGGGTCAGCAGGAACAGGTCGCGCAGCACCAGCCTGTCCTCGTCCGACAGCCCCAGCGCGCGCGCCGGCCTGCCTGAATCCAGGCCGGCGCGGACGCGCCCGAGCACCTCGGCACGCAGCTTGGCCTCCTTGTCGCCGGTCTTGGCCGAACGCTCGGCCCGCTGCAGCGCTTTGTCGACCGAGTCCAGGTCGGCCAGCGCCAACTCGGTATCGATCGTCTCGATGTCGGCGATCGGGTCGATCCGGTTGTTGACGTGGATGACGTCGGGATTCTCGAAGCACCGCACGACGTGGGTGATCGCATCGACCTCGCGGATATGGGCGAGGAACTTGTTGCCCAGGCCTTCGCCACTGGCCGCACCGGCGACCAGCCCGGCGATGTCGACGAACTCGACCGCGGTCGGGATGCACTTCTGCGGGTTGACGATCGCCGCCAGCGCGTTCAGCCGCGGATCCGGCACCGGCACCACGCCGACGTTCGGCTCGATCGTGCAGAAAGGAAAGTTGGCCGCGGCGATGCCGGCCTTGGTCAGCGCATTGAAGAGGGTCGACTTGCCGACGTTGGGCAGGCCGACGATGCCGCACTTAATTCCCATGATGCGCTCCGGTTGCCGCGGGGAGGGGCGTTGCCGCGCCCGCGTACGGTCGGTATCCGGGACCCGGGACTCGGGACTC
Source organism: Novilysobacter longmucuonensis (assembly GCF_046600735.1). NCBI lineage: Bacteria > Pseudomonadati > Pseudomonadota > Gammaproteobacteria > Lysobacterales > Lysobacteraceae > Novilysobacter > Novilysobacter longmucuonensis. Next base: position 335,564 of record NZ_JBJMAW010000003.1, on the reverse strand, counting down.
GGGACTCGTGAAAAGCAGGTGCATGCGCATGGGCTTGGATATCCGATAAGAGAACAGGCTGAATCTCGGGAGCACAACCGAGCGCGAACGGGCTCCTACGAGTCCCGAGTCCCGAGTCCCGAGTCCCGCGGCGTATGCAGGCGCTTCATCGCCTCGCTGGCATCACCGGCCACGAGCAGCGGCAGCACCCCGATGGCGTCATCGATGGCGCGGCGCATCAGCATGTCGTCGTCGCCGCCGGGCCGGCCCAGCACCCAGGGCGTGACCAGGTCCTTGTGACCGGGATGGCCGATGCCGACCCGCAGCCGATGGAACCGGCCGTGGCCCAGCAGCCGCATGGTGTCGCGCAGCCCGTTCTGGCCGCCATGGCCGCCGTCGAACTTGAGACGCGCGGTACCTGGCGCGAGATCGAGCTCGTCGTGCGCCAGCAGTGCCTGTTCGGGCTCGATCTTCCAGTAGCGAAGCGCCGCGGTGACCGACTTGCCCGAGAGATTCATGAAAGTGCCCGGCCTCAACAGCCACACCGGCTCGCCGGCGATCTCGACCTTGCAGGTCTCGCCGAACAGCTTGGCATCCAGGCCGAAGCGGCCGCCCAGCTTGTCGGCCAGGGCGTCCACGAACCAGAACCCGGCGTTGTGCCGAGACCTGGCATATTCGGGCCCGGGATTGCCCAGCCCGACGATGAGGCGCAGCACCGCCATCGGATGCGACAGAGCCCGAGCAAGCCATCACGCCGCCACGCCCGCGCAAGCGGGCGCGGCGACAGGACTGCTTACTCTTCGCCCTTGGCGCCCTCGCCTTCGTCGGCGGCGCCTTCCTCAACGTCGACCCGGCCGTGACGCGCCACCAGCACCGCGACGTCGTGCTCCTTGCCCAGCTTGAGCTCGGGGATCTCCACGCCCTTGGGCAGCTTGATGTCCGACAGGTGCACGGTCTCGCCCAGGCTCAGGTTGGCCAGGTCGATCTCGATGAACTCCGGCAGGTCCTTCGGCAGGCAGCTGACGATGACCTCGTTGTGCTCGTGGGTGATCACCACGTCGGAGGCCTTGCCGGCCGGCGAGGTGTCCTCGTTGAGGAAGTGCAGCGGGACCGCCACGCGAACCGGCTGGTCGGCGCTGACGCGCTGGAAGTCCAGGTGCAGGATCAGCTGCTTGAACGGATGGCGCTGCATGTCACGCAGCAGCACGCTCTCGACCTTGCCGTCGACGTCCAGGTTGAGGATGGACGAGTAGAACCAATCGTTCTTGCTGGCCAGCCAGATTTTCTCGTGGTCGAGCTGGACCGGTTGCGGCTCGGCGGTGCCGCCGTAGACGATGGCCGGGATGCTGGCGGCATGACGCAGGCGGCGGCTCGCACCCTTCCCTGCGACGTTGCGGCCAGTGGCCTTGATGGTGTGTTCGGACATTTCGATTTACTCACTGTTGCTGTGTTAGGCCACATCGCTGCAGCCGGAGAACTCACCCGCGACCAGGAGAGTCTGGATCGGGACCCGGGACTCGGGACCCGAGATTCAATCCACGTACAAGGAACTCACCGACTCGCCAAACGCGATCCGGCGGATCGTCTCGGCCAGCAATTCGGCGACGCTGAGCTGACGGATCCGGTCGCACGCTTTGGCGGCGTCGCTGAGCATGATGGTGTCGGTCACCACAAGCTCGTCGAGCTGTGAGCTGCGGACATTGTCGATCGCCGCGCCCGAGAGCACCGGATGGGTGCAATAGGCCACGACCTTGGTCGCGCCGTGCTCCTTCAACGCAGCCGCCGCGGCGCACAGCGTGCCGGCGGTATCGACGATGTCGTCGACCATCACGCAGGTCTTGCCGGAGACATCGCCGATGATGTTCATCACGGTGGCGACGTTGGCCTTGGGCCGGCGCTTGTCGATGATCGCCAGGTCCGCATCGTCGAGCCGCTTGGCGATCGCGCGGGCGCGCACCACGCCGCCGACATCGGGGCTGACCACGATCAGGTTGTCGGTGCCGTGCGCGCGCCAGATGTCGGCCAGCAGCAGCGGCGAGGCATAGACGTTGTCGACCGGTATATCGAAGAAACCCTGGATCTGGTCGGCGTGCAAATCGATCGTCAACACCCGGTCGCAGCCCACCGCACCGAACATCTTGGCCGCGACCTTGGCGGTGATCGCCACGCGCGAGGAACGCGGGCGACGGTCCTGGCGGGCGTAGCCGAAGTACGGCACCACCGCGGTGACGCTGCTGACCGAGGCGCGCTTGAGCGCGTCCACCAGCACCAGCAGTTCCATGAAATTCTCGGCGGTCGGCGCGTTGGTCGGCTGGATCAGGAAGGCTTCCTGCCGGCGTACGTTCTCCTCGATCTCGACCTGCACCTCGCCGTCGGAGAACTTGCCCACCAGTGCCTTGCCCAGGCGGATGCCCAACTCCTTGCATACCGCTTCGGCAAGGGGGCGGTTGGCATTACCGCTGAACACCAACAGGTTGCGATCGTTTTGCATCTGGGGCCCTTGGAGCTGGAAGTCGGCTGCTGGCGCAGCCTGCAAGAGGAAAGTCGGCGGCTTCGCCGCCTGCAAGTTGAAGCACAACAAGAGCCACTTGCCCTCGCTTCTGCCTTGACTCACAGCCGCGCAGCGGGCGACTTACTTCTTACCGTTTACCGCTTTCGATTTGGCAGGGGCGGTAGGATTCGAACCTACGAATGCCAGGATCAAAACCTGGTGCCTTGGGCCTCTTGGCGACGCCCCTGCAGCGATGTTGCTGGTGGTGGTACTAGGTAAAGCTGGCCTCGACTGCGACGTGCAGCGGCGAACGCGCCGCGCCCGCTGCCAGCCAGACCGCAAGGCCCGGAGGCAGCGCCGCCAGCGCGGCCTCGGCGGATTCGCGCGTGGCGAACTCGACGAAACAGCCGCTGCCGGAACCGGTCAGGTGGGGCGTGCCGACCTGCGCCAGGGCGGCGAACACGGCCTCCACGGCCGGCTCGCGTCGGCGCAGTACCGGCTCGAACGCATTCCCGAGCGGTCCGCCCGAAATGAAGTCGCGCATTGTCGCGGGCGCGGCATCGCGCGTCAATTCAGGCGCCTGGAACAATGCCGCGGTCGGCACGTGCACGCCCGGATCGGCCAGCAGGTACCACGCCGGCGGCAGCTCGACCGGCGTGAGGTGCTCGCCCACGCCCTCGGCCCAGGCATTGTCGCCGCGCACGAACACCGGCACGTCGGCGCCCAACCGCAGGCCCAGCGCGGCAAGCCGGTCCAGGCCCAGACTGGCGCCCCACAACGCATCGAGCGCCACCAGCACTGTCGCGGCGTCGGATGAGCCACCGCCAAAGCCGCCGCCTACCGGAATTCGCTTTTCGACGGCGATGTCCACTCCTTGCGTACCGTTAGCTTCAATTTGCAGGAGTTTCGCCGCGCGCACCGTCAGGTCATCGGCCTCGTCCACGCCGGCGGTCGAGCCGCCGTGGCGCACCACCCGGCCGTCGGTCCGCGGGCGCAGGTGGATCGTGTCGCCCCAGTCGAGCAGGCGGAACACGGTCTGCAGCAGGTGGTAGCCGTCCGCGCGCCGCCCTGGAATGCGCAGGAACAGGTTAAGCTTGGCCGGGGCCGGCCAGCGGGTCCAGTCCGCGGCGGGGGAAATGTCGTTCATAGGGCTCGATTGGTTCATTTACCGCGACGTATTGCTGGGTTGTTCCGTCCACCGCGGAAGCGAACCCGCTTCATGAAGCCAAGCTGATTGCCACCAATGCTGCACCCCGTCCGGGACCCAGCCTTCCGCGGGATCGGGACGCGACGGCGAGGCCTGCGAGATTGTGACCAAGCGCAGCCCGCTGCGCAGCTTGTCCGGAGTCACCTGCTTTGATCCGCCTTTTTTCGCTTTGATTCGCGTCGAAGAGCGCTACGCCCCACCCCACTGATCGATGATCAACTTAACCCGCGCCTCGCCACGGGTGGCGTCCAGCCGCGTCGGCAGCAGGGTGCCATCGGCCGGTGCCACGCCAACGGGCTCCGGCCATTCGAACTCGATGCGCCAGCCGCCCTGCTCGATCCGCCAGGGCAGCCCGCCGGCGCCGTACTCGATCCGCGCGGGCCCCAGCGCCTCGGCACGGGCGCCACGCACCCACTCCGACAGCGCCTGCACCGGAATGTCCCAGCCGGTCGCCTCCAGCAGCAGGAGATGCGCGTCCGCACCTCGGCGCGGGCCACCTTCGATGCCTTCCAGCACCGCGCCGGCGGCATCGCCGGACAGCTGCCAGCCCTGCCGGGTGACCGGCGCGCTCAGCGCGACCCGATAGCGTGGCCCGGCCTGCGACCACTCGATCCGGCCACTGCCGCCCCGGCCCTGGTTGGACACCGCGACCCGGCCGGTCAGCGACCACGCGGCATCCATCCGCAGCGCCTGTTCGCGGGATTGCTGGGCAGCCTCGGCGGCGGCGACCTGGGCCTGGGTGAGGTCCGGACGGACCGGGCGACCGGCACACGCGCTCAGCAGCACCAGCGCCAGCACGGCAAGGGCGATACGCAGGCTCATGCGCCGGTCTTCTCCAGGGCCCGCTGCAAGGCACGGTTGTCGGGATCGAGCTCGCGCGCCTCCTCGAAGTATCGGAGGGCTTCCTCGCGCCGGTCCAGCGCCCACAGCACCTGCGCCAGATGCGCGGCGATTTCGGCGTCCTTCTGCAACGAGAATGCGCGGCGCAGCTCGATCAGCGCCTCGTCCAGGCGGCCCAGCCGATACAGCACCCAGCCGTAGCTGTCGATGATCGCGGCGTTGTCGGGATCGGCGGCACGCGCGCGGTTGATCAGCTCGAGCGCCTCCTGGTAGCGGGTGGTGCGGTCGGCCAGGGTGTAGCCGAGCGCGTTGAGCGCGGCGACGCTGTCAGGTTCGGCTAACAGGATGCGGCGGAAGTCGGCCTCGGCGCGCGCAATGTCGTCGCGGCGCTCGTGGCTCAGCGCGCGCGCATAGAGAATTTCTGGCTCGTCGGGAAATGCGGCCAGGCCTCGCGCAAAGGCGTTCAGTTCGCCGGCGGCGTCGTTGCCCTGCTGCCGCAGGTTCGCCTCCAGCAGGTAGGCGTCGCGACGGGCCACCTCGGGCGCGGCGGCGTCGGACTGGATGTCGCGCAACGCGGCGAACGCTTCCTCGCCCCGCTCCAGTTCGTGCAGCACGTTGGCCGCGCGCAGCCGCGCCGCCCAGCGCTGCGGCCCGCCGGGGACGCCGCGATACCAGTCCAGCGCCTCGTCGAAGCGCTCGAGGAATTCGGCCATCTGGCCGAGCAGCAGGCGCCGCTGCGGGTCGGGCCGGGCGGCGTCGCGACGCAGTTCCCGGTACAGGCCAACCAGTGCGCTGTTGTCGTCCTCGCGCGCGAGCAGCGAGGCGCGAAGGGCGTAGGTCTGATCGTCCTGGGGGCCCCGCGCGAGGGTCTGCTCGGCACGCTGCAGGTCACCGAGCGCATCGTATTCGGCGGCAATCGCCAGCCGCAGGCCGGCGTCTCGGGCGGCCTGCTCCTCCACCAGGGCGAGCGCGGCGCGGGCCTGGTCGGGCTTGTCGGCCTCGCGCAACTGGCTGGCGCGCAGCAGCGCCACGCGCGGCTCGCCCGGGAAGCGCTCGACCACCTCGGCGACGATGCGCTCGGCCAGCACCGGCTGTTCGAGCCGCTGCGCCAGTGCGCCAAAGGTCAGCCAGGCCTCCAACTGCGCCGGGACCGCATTGCGCTCGACCAGGTATTGGAGCAGTTCGGCGGCCTGGTCCGGATCGCGTGCGCCCGCACCCAGGACGCCCAGCGCCTGGCGCCAGCTGTCCTGGTCGGAGGACCGCATCAGCGCCAGCAGGTGGCGCCGTGCCGCGCGATTGTCGCCGCGACGCATCGCCAGGGTGGCCTCGGCGGCCAGCAACGAGGCCCCGCTGCCGCCGTGCTCGCGCCACAAGCCGAGCGCCTGCGCCGCACGCTCATCGTCCCGGGCAAGTAATGCGATACGGGTGGCGCGTTCGGCCAGTCCGATGTCCTGTGCAGCGCGGGCGGCTTCCAGGTACCAGCGCGCGGCGGCGTCGAGGCGGCCGGCCTGCAGCGCGAACTCGCCAGCCAGCAGCGGCTCCAGCGATTGGGTGGTCGCATCGTCCGCGCGCCCGGGCGCCGCGCCGGCCTTCGCCGGGGCAGACTGCACCAGGTCGGCCTGCATCGGGGTCGGGGCGGCATGACCCGGCGATTCCAGCAGGCCGGTCAGCAGCCCGGCAGCGGCGAGGAAAGCAGCGACTGAACGCGGCGTTGCGGGCATCGACTCACCAGATTCGTAGAAAACGACGGCCCCGGTAGAATGGCGCCCTCGGCAGCCGGCAGCTTATCGCAAGCACCTGAACCAGATTCTCCGGAGTCTGCCGTATGGGTCCAGTGAGGCTGGTGAGCCCCGCTGTCCCGTGAGCCCCACATTCCCGTGCACATTCCCGTGAGTCCGCCTGCCCCGTGAGCCTGCTCGTCCTAGGCATCAATCACCAGACCGCGCCGGTCAGCCTGCGCGAGCGGGTGGCGTTCTCGGCCGACGCGGTGCCGGCCGCGCTGGAGGCATTGCGCGCGCTGCCGCAGGTTCAGGAGGTGGCGCTGCTGTCTACCTGCAACCGCACCGAGCTGTACGCGGTGACCGAGGACGACGGCCGTGCGCTGAGCGACTGGCTGGCCATGCACCCGAGCGGCGCAGGTGATCTGCACGCCTACCTGTACCGCCACCGCGACGCCGATGCGGTGCGCCACCTGTTCCGCGTGGCCACCGGCCTGGATTCGCTCGTACTGGGCGAGCCGCAGATCCTGGGCCAGGTCAAGGACGCCTGGTCCAGCGCGCGCGCCGCCGGTAGCCTCGGTGGCCAGCTCGACCGGATGTTCCAGCACGCGTTCTCGACCGCCAAGCGGGCGCGCACCGACACCCGCATCGGCGCCAATCCGGTGTCGGTGGCATCGGCCGCGGTGCGCCTGGCACAGGAATCTTTCGCCCGGATCGAGGACTCCAGCGTGCTGCTGATCGGCGCGGGCGAGACCATCGAACTGGCCGCACGGCACCTGGTGCAGGCCCGGGTCAAGCGCCTGCTGATCGCCAACCGCACGCTGGTCCATGCGCAGGAACTGGCGAGCCGGCACGGCGGGGTCGCGCTGCCGCTGAGCGAGGTCGACCGCCACCTCGACGAGGCCGACATCGTGCTGTCGGCCACCGCCAGCCACGAGCCGGTCCTGCACAAGCCGCAGGTCGCCGCCGCGCTGGCCGCGCGCAAGCACCGCCCGATGCTGCTGCTCGATTTGGCGGTCCCGCGCGACATCGCCAGCAACGTGGCCGAGCTCGACGACGTGTTCCTGTACACGGTCGACGACCTGGAGCGTGCGATCGAGGACAACCGTCACAGCCGCCGCACCGCGGCGATCGAAGCCGAGGCGATCATCGAGCTGCAGGTCGCACGGTTCATGGAGCACTTCGTCGCCAGCACCCGCACCGCGCCGCTCAAGCGCCTGCGTAAGCATGGCGAGGCCGCGCGCACGGAGGTGCTGGCCCGGGCCCGGCAGCAGCTGGCCGCCGGTGAAGCGCCCGAGGAGGTGCTGAGTTTCCTCGCCCATACCCTGACCAACCGCCTGCTGCACGCCCCGACCGTGGCGCTGCGAGACGCCGCGCTGAGCGGCGACGCCGACCTGGCGCGGGCGGCGGACAAGCTGTTCGCAGAAAGCGAAGAAAGAGTGAAGAGGAGTGAGGCAAGAGAGGAAGGAGAGACGTAGGGACGGTCGACGCCACACTGTTTCTCTCTCCTCTCCACTCTCCACTGGTCTTATGACTCCTTCCCTGCGCCGCAAACTCGAAGCGCTCGCCGAACGCCGCGAGGAGCTCGAGCGCCTGCTCGCCGATCCGGGCGTGATCGCCGACAACGCTGCCTTCCGCAAGTTGTCGCGCGAATTTGCCCAGCTCGAGCCGATGGCGAACGCGCTGGCCGACGAAGCCGCGGCCAAGCGCGACCTCGCCGCGGCCGAGGCGATGCGCAACGATGCGGAGATGCGCGAGCTGGCCGAGGAGGAAATCACCGCCGCGACCGCGCGGCTGGAGCAGCTTGACGCCGAGTTGCTAGCCCACCTGATCCCCCGCGACGCCCGCGACGAGGGCGACATCTACCTGGAGGTGCGCGCCGGCACCGGCGGCGACGAGGCCGCGATCTTCGCCGGCGACCTGTTCCGCATGTACGCGCGTTACGCCGAACGGCAGGGCTGGAAGGTCGATGTGGAGTCGGCCAGCCCCGGCGAACACGGCGGTTTCAGGGAGGTCATCGCGCGGGTGGAAGGGCGCGGCGCGTACTCGCGGCTCAAATTCGAGTCCGGCACCCACCGGGTGCAGCGCGTGCCGGAGACCGAATCACAAGGGCGCATCCACACCTCGGCGGCAACGGTCGCGATCATCGCGGTCGAACCCGAGGGCGAGCCGATCGAGCTCAATGCCACCGACCTCCGGGTCGATACGTTCCGCTCCTCCGGCGCCGGCGGCCAGCACGTCAACAAGACCGACTCGGCGATCCGCATCACCCACATCCCCAGCGGGGTGGTGGTCGAGAGCCAGACCGAGCGCAGCCAGCATGCCAACCGCGACAAGGCGATGAAGCGGCTCGCGGCGATGCTGACCGATGCGCAGGCCGCCAAGGCCGCGGCGGCGCAGGCGCAGGACCGCAAGCTGCAGGTCGGCAGCGGCGACCGCAGCCAGCGCATCCGCACCTACAACTTCCCGCAGGGCCGCATCACCGACCATCGGGTCGACGGCCTGACCCTGTACGACCTGCCCAACGTACTGACCGGCGATCTCGATGCACTGATCGGGCGCCTGCAACAGGAGCATCAGGCCGACGAGCTGGCGCGCCTCACCGACGGCGCCTGACCGGTTTTTGTGTAGGAGCGACGTGAGTCGCGACAACGCCAATGACCGAATTTGCGTTACCGCGACTCACGTCGCTCCTACAGAACCCTCGTCGCCCCCTTCGGCAGATGTGCACGCCCGGGTAAGCTCACCGCATGCACACCCAGATCCGCCGCGCCGATACCGGCGACCTCGACACCCTCGCCCCACTGTTCGACGCCTACCGCCGCTTCTACGGCCAAGCCGCCGACCTGCCGCGTGCCCGCGCCTGGCTGTGCGAACGGATGCGGCAGCACGAGTCGGTCGTGCTGCTGGCCGAGCGCGACGACACTGCAGCCGGCTTCGTCCAGCTGTATCCGATGTTTTCCTCGGTGCACACCGCACGCCTGTGGATCCTCAACGACCTCTACGTCGTTGAGCCTGCGCGCCGCAGCGGGGTCGCGCGGACGCTGCTCGACGCCGCCGCGCAGTTCGCGCGCGCCGACGGCGCAGTGCGGATCACGCTGGAGACTGGCCGCGACAATGCCGCCGCGCGTGCGCTCTACCGTGCAGTCGGCTGGCACGAGGACCAGAGCCAGTGGTACGGGCTGGACCTGCTTGATCCGGGCGACGGAGGCGCCGCGCGATGACGCCGGCCGACCCGCGCACCGAAGCACGCCGCACGATCGGCTTCTGTGCATAAAGTGCGCTTTGCATTGATCCGCCATTTTTCGCTTTGATCCGTGTCGAATGCTCTTGCCGTCAAGATCGCGGCTGAAGCCGCTCCTACCGATCGGCGGTGCGCGACCCGGTCATCGCGCCCTACACTTACGGCATGAACGCCGACACCGATTTCATTCCGCTTGCCCTGTGCGTGCTGACCGTCTCCGACAGCCGCAGCGCCGACAACGACACCAGCGGTGACTACCTGGTCCAGGCGCTGGGCGACGCCGGTCACCGCCTTGCCGACCGCGCGTTGCTGCGCGACGACCGTTACCAGCTTCGCGCGAAGGTGTCGCAATGGATCGCCGATGAGACCATCGACGGGGTGCTGGTCACCGGCGGCACCGGCTTCACCGGTCGCGACTCCACCCCCGAGGCGCTGCTGCCGCTGCTCGACAAGGAAATGCCCGGCTTTGGCGAACTGTTCCGCGCGATCAGCTTCGAGGAGATCGGCACGTCCACCTTGCAGTCGCGCGCGTTGGCCGGGCTGGCCAACGGCACCTTCGTGTTCTGCCTGCCGGGCTCGACCTCGGCCTGCCGCACCGCCTGGGAGAAGATCATCCGCGCCCAGCTCGACGCGCGGACCCGGCCCTGCAACCTCGCCAGCTTGCGGCCGCGCCTGCGCGAACCTTGAGCCGCCGATCCGAGCGGCGGGCAAGCCGATTCGCACATTTTATTCTGTCGGGGCGTAACCCTGGCCGGCCTCGAACGAATGCTTCTGATACGGGAGGCGGCAACGCCTGCCGTCGCTGACGGACCGACCGGTCCGCCTCGACCCCATCCTCAGGAGAATTCCATGTCCCGCATCCACGTCGCCGTCCCCGCCCTCGCCCTTGCCGCCGCACTTGGCGCCGCGCTCGCCACCGCACCGGCCGAAGCAGCCGATAAGCCGGCCGCGAAGGAAAAGTGCTACGGGATCGCGATGGCCGGCAAGAACGATTGCGCCGCCGGCCCCGGCACCACCTGCTCGGGCAGCTCGCGCAGCGACCACCAGGCCAACGCGTGGAAATACGTGCCGGCCGGCACCTGCGAGCAGACCACATCGAAGACCTCGCCGACCGGCCATGGGCAGCTGGCCGCGTTCACCGCCAAGAAGCCGGATCGCACGTAAGCGCGGCCGCCGCGTTCCGGAGCCTGCGACATGACGGCGTGCCCGCCCCTCCCCCGCATGCGCGCCGCGCCTGTCGCACCGCTTCCGGCGCGCGCCGGTCTCGGCTTCAAACCGCAGCATCTGGACGAGCTGCTGGCCGATGACGACCCCCCGGCATTCGTCGAGGTGCACGCGGAGAACTACATGGGCGCGGGCGGCGCCGCGCATGTCTGGCTCGACGAGATTCGACAGCACATGCCGCTGTCGCTGCACGGCGTCGGCCTCTCGATCGGCGCCGAAGCGCCGTTGGACGAGACGCACCTGGACCGGCTGGCGCGGCTGATCGAGCGCCACCGCCCGCAGGTGTTCTCCGAGCACCTGGCCTGGTCGACCCATGACGGCCGCTTCCTCAGCGACCTGTTGCCGCTGCGCTACGACCTCGACACGCTCGACCGCGTCTGCCGGCACGTCGACCGCGTGCAGGAGCGGCTCGGCCTGCGCATGCTGCTGGAGAACCCGAGCACGTATTTCGAGTTCGCCGCGAGCACCATCGACGAAGCCGAGTTCATTGCCCGCGTCGTGCAGCGCACCGGCTGCGGGCTGCTGCTCGATGTGAACAACGTCTACGTGTCCTGCCACAATGCGTCCTGCCAAAGCCGTCGCCGCGATCCGCTCGCCTACATCGCGGCGCTGCCGCTGGGCGCGGTCGGCGAGATCCACCTGGCCGGCCATGCCGAAGAACGCGTGGACGAACACGACCTGCTGCTGATCGACCGGCACGGCGCGCCGGTCGCGGCCGCGGTGTGGACGCTGTACGCACAGGTGCTGCGGCAGACCGGACCGGTGCCGACGCTGATCGAATGGGACCACGATGTACCGGCGTATGCGCGCCTGCGCGCCGAGGCGCGGCAGGCCGATCGCGCGCTCGCCGCGGCCGGCTCGGCCCTCACCGAGCGTGCGGCATGAACAACCCGCAGCGCGCGTTCGCCGCCGCTTTGCTGGATCCGCAGCCGCTCGTGCCGCCCGGGCTGCGCGTGGCCGAAGGGGTCGATGCGGCACGGCGCTTCGCGGTGCATCGCAACAACATTTCGAGTGCGCTTACCGACGCACTGGCGGCTGGATTTCCGGTCACGCGGGCGCTGGTCGGCGAGGCGTTTTTTCGCGCGATGGCACGCGCACGCATCGTGCGCGACCCGCCGCGTTCGCCGGTGCTCGGCGAGTACGGCGCCGGCTTCGCCGAATTCATCGAAGGCTTCGCGCCGGCCGCATCGGTGCCGTACCTGGCCGACATCGCCCGACTCGAATGCCTGCGGGTACAGGCGTTCCATGCCGCCGATGCGACTGCACTCGACAGCAACGCATTTGCCGCGCTCCTCGCCGATCCGGCCCGGCTCACCGCCACCCGCCTGCGTCTGCACCCGGCGGCCCGCTGGCTGTGCTCGCCGCATGCGGTCCGGTCGATCTGGAACGCACACCAGCACCTCGAAGACACGGCTGACGCCGATCTATCCGTCCTCGACCCGACCCGCGCCGAAGCCGTGCTGGTCGCGCGCCCGCAGCTGCGGGTCGTCACCGTCCCGCTGCCGCCCGGCGGCGCCGATCTGCTCGATGCGCTGTCGACCGGACATACGCTCGGCGATGCGGCGGCGGCCGCATCCACCCGCCACCCCACGGCGCAGCTCTCGACACTGCTGGCGCTGATCGTCGAGTACGGCCTCGCGATCGCACTCGACCCTCCACTGGAGCACTGACATGCACGCCATTGATCCTGCCACCGAGCCGCACCACGGCCGTTCTGGCCGCAGTGCCCAGGCGGTCACGCGTTTGACCACGCTGTTCGCACGCATCCCGCAAGACGCGATCGCATTGCTGGCGCGCCTGTCGCTTGCGCTGACGTTCTGGGTGTCGGGGCAGACCAAGATCGAAGGCCTGGTGCTGGACCCGATCGGCGGCCGCGTCGAACTCGGCCTGCCGCGCCTGTCCGAGAACGCGCTGGAACTGTTCCGCAACGAATACGCCCTGCCGCTGATTGCGCCGGAGCCTGCCGCCTACCTCGCTGCGACCGCCGAGCACCTGCTGCCGGCGCTGTTGCTGCTGGGCCTGGCGACGCGCCTGTCGGCGTTCGGGCTGCTGCTGATGACGCTGGTGATCCAGTTCTTCGTCTACCCGAGCGCCTACCCGACCCACGCACTGTGGGCGGCGCTGATGCTGTACCTGATGGCGCGGGGTCCGGGCGCAATGTCGCTGGATGCGCTCATCGCCGGTCGAAGCAAGCGCTGAGCGCGCTTGGCAGGCAGCAGGAGCCCGCGCATCATGGCCGAAGTCCTTCCTTTCGCACGGACCGAACCGGCCGCGCCAATGCACTCCGAACCCACGCAGGCGGTTACGTCCGACCGCGACGCTGCGCAATCCGGCGCCGACGCGTGGGGTGAACTGATGCTGCAGGCCCAGGACGGCGACCGCAGCGCTTACCGCGCGCTGCTGCTGAGCGTCACGCCGTATCTGCGCGCAATTGCCCACCGCTACCTCGGACGCGGCGACGATGCCGACGACGCGCTGCAGGACATCCTGCTGATCGTGCACGGCATCCGCCATACCTACGAGCTCGGGCGGCCGTTCAAACCGTGGCTCGCCACGATCGCTAGTCGCCGCTGCATTGACCTGTTGCGGCGGCGAACGCAGCGCCTGCGTCACGAGGTCGAAAGCAGCGATGGCTTGCTACCGGAGCCCGCCGATCGCATGCATGGGCCCGACGAGGCGGTTTCGGGCCAGCACACCGCCCAAACCCTGCGACAGGCCGTCGATGCGCTGCCGGCGCGGCAGCGCGAGGCGGTGCGCCTGCTGCGGCTAGACGAGCTGTCGCTGAACGAGGCGGTCGAACGCACCGAACAGAGCATCGGCTCGCTGAAGGTCGCCTGCCACCGCGCATTGAAATCGCTCCGGCGCACGCTGGAACCAAGAGACCGACCTTATGAATGACGCCGACCGATTGATCCAACAGCTCGCCGCGCGCGCGGCGCCCGTCCGGCGCCTGGCCCCTCCGCTGCGGCGCACGCTGCTGTGGCTCGCGCTGGCGGTTACGATCATCGCCGTCGTGATCGCCAGCCACGGCCCACGCCCGGACCTGACCCAGGCGCTGGCCGGAGGTGCCTCCGCAACCCAATGGCTCGCGAGCCTGTTGACCGGAGCACTGGCCGCGTACGCCGTGTTCCAGATCAGCGTGCCCGGCCGCTCGCCGTCATGGACGTGGCTGCCGTTGCCGGCGTCGATGCTGTGGCTGCTCGGGTTGGGCTGGGGTTGCATGCGCGACTTTGCCCGGTTCGGCGGCGATGCCTTCGCGTTCGATGCCGCCAGCGCGGAATGCGCGTGGACGATCACGCTGGTGAGCCTGCCGCTGGGTCTGACACTGCTGCTGATGGTGCGGCATGCCGGGGCGGTGCGTCCGGCGCCAACCGCGTTGCTCGCGGCCCTCAGCGCCGCCGCGCTCTCGGCCGCGGCGGTCAGCCTCATCCACGAAGGCGAGACCGCGCTGATGGTGCTGCTGTGGCACGCCGGTGCGGTCGTGCTGCTGTCGCTGCTGAGCTGGGCGTTCGGCCGGCAACTGTTCGGCTGGATCGGTTATGCGCGGCGCGAGGGTTGATCCTGATCGTTCAGCAGAGGTCCGAACCCGCTCAGAGTCGCCCAGGAAAGTTCTGAATCATTAGCGGACCCCAAACTCGGCACCAGCCTCATTCGGATGGGCCGCACTGCGCTCGACGCGCTCGACCTGCGCGCGCGGCGGCCCATGTCGCAGCCATTCGGCGAGCTCGTCGATGCCGGCCGTGTCGCCGACCGCAAGCACTTCGACGCGGCCGTCGGCGAGGTTCTTCGCGTAACCGCGTAGGCCCAGCGCCTGCGCCTGCTCGCAGGTCGAGGCGCGGAACCAGACCCCTTGGACCGTGCCGCTGATGTGAAAGCGCGCTGCCTTCAAGTCGCCTCCGTTGTCGCCGCCGGCCCACCGGCCGCGGCGATCGCCGCCTCTATATCGTGGGCGGTGACCGGGCCGAGGAACTTCCCGGCGACGCGGCCGTCGGGTGCGATCAGATAGGTCATCGGCAGCCCGCGCGGGGTCGCGAAGTCCGCCGGCGGCGCATAGGTGTCGACGATCGCGACCGGGTAGACCACCGGATGCTCGTCGAGGAACTCGCGCATGGCCGCCGGGTCGATCTCCTCGTAGGCCAGGCCGATCACCTCAATGTGCTCGTGCATCGCATCCAGCGCCGACAGCTCCGGCATTTCCTTGAGGCACGGCGCGCACCAGGTCGCCCAGAAGTTCACCACCACCCACTGGCCGCGACGCGCGGCGAGATCGTACTGCTCGCCCGCCAGCGTGGCGACCTGCAGCGACGGGATGGCCGGTTCGCTCGATTCCGGCATCGGCGCCTCGGCCACGGCCGGCTCCGGCGCGGTCGATGCCGGGGCGGGCCCGGGCGTGTCGCTGCCCGGGTCGCAGGCAGCCAGCCCGCCGCCGATCAGCAGTGCGGCCAGCAACATGGTCAGGGGTCTTGGCATCGAGTCAGTCCTCGTGTTCGGCGTGGATCGAAGCCACGCGTCGTTTGAGCAGGTTGCGCAGCGGGATGCGCAGTCCGTCCAGCGCCTCTATCGCCGATTTTCCCAGCGCATCGTCGCGGCACGGAAGGTGCGCCTCGGCGATCGGGATGCGCAGCTGGCACGCTTCATAAAGCTCGCCCAGGGTGAGCTCGTCAAGATCGCGTGCCAGCAGCCACTCGCCGTCCTCGGCGCGGCGGACCACGTTGATCTCGAGCAGTTGCGCGAGCATCTCCTGCACCAGGGTATCGGTCAGGATCGGCTCGAGCTGCTGGATGCGGTCGGTGTGCAGGCCGTGGCCATGCCTGCGCGCCTCGGTGAAACGCGCGAGCAGCCGCAGCAGCCCGTACATCTCGTAGCCGTCCGGCAGGCGCAGCGCCGCAGGCTGGTAGCGGAAGGCCGAAACCGATGCGGCCAGCGAGGCGCCCAGCAGCACCGCCACCCAGCTCAGGAAGATCCACAGCAGGAAGATCGGCACGAACGCAAGCGTGCCGTAGATGCGCGAGTACTGGCCGAACGTCCCCAGGTACAGGCCGATACCCCACTTGACCAGCTCGAACAGCAGCATCGCCAGCAGCGCGCCGGCCAGCGCGTGGCGCCACTTGATCGTGCGGTGCGGCACCACCCGGTAGATCGCCGCGAACGCAAGCAGCTCCAGCGCCATCGGCGCCAGCCGCAGCATGGTCGATTCCAGCAGGTGTCCGGCCTGCGTGTCGAACACCGACATCGCGAAGAAACGCGCCGACAGCGCCAGGCTCGCCGCGGCCATGAATGCACCCAGCGTCAGCACCGTCCAGTACACCAGGAACCGGCCCAGCTGCGGCCGCGCCGCGCGCACCCGCCAGATCCGGTTGAAGGTGGTCTCCACCCCGTGCAGCGTGATCAGCAGCGACACCAACAGCGCCACCACGCCGGCGCTGGTGAGCTGCCCGGCGTTGGCCGAAAACTGGCGCAGGTAGTCCTCCACCGACCGCGCCGCGTTGGGCACGAAGTTCGAGAAGATGTAGTCGCTGAGCTGGTCGCTCCACTCGGAGAACACCGGAAACGCCGAGAGCACGCCGAACACCACCATCGACAGCGGCACCAATGCGAACACGGTGGTGAACGAAAGCGCGCCGGCAGCCTGGAACAGGTTGTCGTCGAGCACGCGCCTGCCCAGGAACCGGAAGAAAGCGCCTGCGCGCGCACGATCGCCGACGCGATCGCCCAGGCGCTGCAGTGAGTCCAGTGGTGCCATCGTCGCGAGATTAACCGATGGCGCGTTGCGGGGGCGACACGGGTCGCCGCCCGCGACCCGCACCCGATCGTGCGATCGCGACCCACCTCGCTCCTACGCGCGTGTACGCGGGCGGCGCCGACGCCACGCGATCCTCTATCCTTGCACCCGACGCCGAACGCCTGAGAACGCGATGCCCGAGATCCTGGTCCTGTACTACAGCCGCGGCGGCTCGGTCGCGCGGCTGGCGCGGCAGATCGCGCGCGGCATCGGCGAGGTCGAGGGCATGAGCGCGCGCCTGCGCAGCGTGCCGCCGGTGGCCGCCGTCACCCGGCAGAGCGCGCCGCCGGTGCCGGAGGAAGGCGCCCCGTACGTCGAGTCCCGGGACCTGGTCGAATGCGTCGGCCTGGCGCTGGGCAGCCCGACCCGCTTCGGCAACATGGCCGCCCCGCTCAAGCACTGGATCGATGGCCTTGGCGCGGAGTGGGCCAGCGGGACCCTGGTCGGCAAGCCCGCGGTGGTGTTCACCTCGACCGCTTCGATGCACGGCGGCCAGGAGGCGACCCTGCTGACGATGCAGGTGCCGCTGCTGCATCACGGCTGCGTGCTGCTGGGCATCCCGTACACCGAATCGCTGCTCACCAGCACGCGCAGCGGCGGCACGCCGTACGGCGCCAGCCACGTCGCCGGTAACGACGACGACCCGCAGCTCAGCGACGAGGAAGCACAACTGGCACGCGCGCTCGGGCGCCGGCTCGCGACCCTCGCGCGGAAGCTCGCCGCATGATGCGCCGCTCCGATCGCTGGCTGGCTGCCGCGCTGCTGGCGCTGGCCGCGCTGTACGCAGCGTGGTTTCGCAACGACGCGCACGTGCTGGCGGCGCTGCTGGTGTTCGCGCTGCCGCCACTGCTGTTGGCGCTTGCGGTGTGGCGCGGCGTCACGAGCGCCGGCTTCTGGGCCGGGGTGTTCGCGCTGGGCTGGTTCGCCCACGCAGTGATGATCGCGTGGGCCAGGCCCGCGGCGCTGCTGCCGGCATCGCTGGCCATCGTGCTGTCGGTGGGCATCGTGGTCGCCGGCAGCCTGCCGGGGCTGCGTGCGCGGTTCGGTGGGAAGCGCGAGCGCTGAAGACCGCCGCCGCCCGTTGTCCACCGGTGCGCCTCACCACACGTTGCGTTGCTTCGTCGTTTCCGCGACCGCAAGAATCCTTTTCGACCTCATCTCATGTAGGCGGTTGGCCACGGCAGGCCTTGGGGGGCACTACCTCGGGCGATGCCGATGCTGATTGTGCGAACCCCTGCGCATCTAATTCCCCGATATTCTTAGCATTCGGCCTTCTTACGAATAGCTGAGCGCCAATCCTGCGCCGAACACTTCCGCTTACACATAATCGCCGATCAAGTCGCGGAAATAGCTGGTAAGGACCACGCGCCCGCGGTAAAGCTTGCCGAAGCGATGCGGAGCGATGGACGCGGTGTGCAACGGTGCTTTTGGGCGAAGTTGATCGGCTACAGACTGCACGCGGCGGCGACAAGCGCGGGCGGCGCCGAAGCTGCAACAGCAGCTCGAACGCATCACCCGCCTGCCAAGGCCCAGCAGCGCTTCGTCATGCAAATGATCGGTACCGTGCTGCAGCAGCAACAGGCCAGCCGCTAAACAAGAAGCCCTCCGGCAAGGTCGGGGCTTCGGGTGCCTCAAGGCGGGTCCGCCCTACGAGATCTACGCATCGTCGCTTACCCGCCGTATGGCCGTCAGGCTGGACACTGCGAGTCCGAGTAATGCAGCGCCCATATGGCGGGCTGACGAGTCCCAGTTGCCAAGGACCTGGCTGAGCGACGCCCCGAGCAATAGTGGGGCAATCCAATCAATCGCCTCTACCAAAAGAAATGCGGCGAACGCGTGTCGAAAGCGATTTTTGCGAATTGGCCTAAGGAATAGGCAATACAAAGTGGAGCTACTCACAAAAATCCCAACCATTGATGCAGTACCAGTGCCTAGGGAAGAACCAACGACAAAAGCCGCAAAGAATATCAAGGCCGACCAAGTAAGAGTGCGCTTCCAACTCATGAGAAGTCCCACCTGAATTCTGCGAGCTGCGTTCCTGACAACCGCGACAACAGCAGCTGCTAAGAAGAAGCCCCGCACTTGGTAGGGCTTCTGACGTTACTTTCGATTCGCGGAATAGATCCAATACCCAATGTATCCGATCACACCGAGAAGAATACCAACCCAGTAAAGCCAGCCTGTTTCAAGCGCCTGCCTTGAGAACATCGGCAAATCATTTCTGCTCGCAGTTCGGTATAGCCTGTTTAGGAATGTCAATGTGAGTAAACAAACAGCGACAGCGACAGCAGCCAGTTTCTCTTTACGTGAAGCCACTACCTGCACTCCAAAGAACATCCAGCTGTTTTCACTGTATCAGCAATGGTGTTAGCGGCACCGTACAGACCCGCAGCCTTACCTAGGCATTTGTAGCCCGCTTCCTTCGCAGCATCTCCGATGGCCTTCTCAGCCGCCATCTCATGCGCGTTGAATATGAATTCCCCTGCACTTGATCCAATGAACTCATTCACTCCGCACTTGAGAACACAGCTTCCAATTCGCACGCTTGCGTTTCCGGTGTACTCAGGAAGCCCTCTGAACGTATTGAACCAACCTTCAAATGCGTCACGACTCCCCGCCAAACCAAGCGAGCCGTTCTCTGGGCTGCCGCCCATCTGGTTCTGAACCCAGTCATTCGTTCTTGACTGTAAGCCAAGTGGGTCAATCCACATGATCGGATTCCCCCCGACATAGGCATAGGTGTTTACTCCACCCGCCAGCCCGATCGGATCCGACTGGAGGTACCTGCCCTTGCTGGGGTCGTAGTCTCGGAAGTAGTTGTAGTGAAAGCCGGTTTCCGCGTCGTAATACTGTCCCGGGAAGCGCAGATTGAGCGTTAGCTGCGTGCTATCGCCATCAGGGTCGCTGTCAACTGCGGCTATTCCGAACGGATCATACATTGCCGCCCAGACAACGGTGCCGCCCTGATCGGTTACCCGCAGCGGTGTGCCGAGCGCGTCCGTATGGACGTACTTGTAGTCGCGCGGCGCCGAATCCGCCTTGGTCAGCACATAGCGGACGGCATCCATCCGGATCGTGAAGTTCGTCGCATCGACCGGACCCACGACAGGATACCGGCCGCCCTCACGAAGGTGATGATTGCCGAGGGAGAGCCAGGCGCCCGCACGTAAATTGCTCCCACCACAGGTGTAGGTAGACTCCCCCTCAAAAATGTAGCACTGATCGCCGGACCTCCAAGCCCATTTGACGTAGACGTCGTAATAGCCTGAATAAGGAGGCTCCCACGGCCACTCCAATCGAAACGCAGTTGAGTCGGTGCACTCGAGGTAATTTCCTTCGACTGCTTTCCGGGATTTCAAGCTTGAGCAGTACGGCAGCGCCGGTACCGGATTATCGATGATCTGATCAACAGCCACCGGCTCCACGGGAGAAGTGGGCGCGCCGAGCAGGGCGATCGGCGCTCCATCCAGGTAGACGTATTCCTGGGTGACGCTGCCTCCCGGTAGCGATTCGGCCAGCAGCTCACCGGAAAGGCCGTATACGAACAGTGTATCGCCGTGGGGCGTGCTTTTGATCGTCCGCTGGCCGAGCGCGTTATAGCGATAGCCGCCGAACAGGGTGACAGGGTCCTGCAGGTCAGTGACCCCTAGCAGACGGTTCTTGGCGGTATGTATCAGATCCCGTCCGCTGCCGTCGGCGGCTTGGCGCTGGACCTCGTTGCCGTTGGCATCCAGCGCGTACGCCCACTGCGTATCGGCCAGCAGGCGGTTGGATTGGTCCTGGTAGGTATAGAACCTCGTCAGCCCGTCCACGGTCACGGAAGTGCGGTTGCCAACCGGATCGTAGTCGTAGTCGCGCGAGCCGAACCCGCCGGTAGCCACCTCCAGACGACCCAGCAGGTCGAAGGCAAAAGTTTGCGCGTCGCCGTTGACCGTCCGCCGTACCGGATTGCTGTCGCCGTCGTAAACGTCGTAGGTCACGGACGAGCGGCCGCCGGCGTCGAATGACATCGGGCGGTACTGCAGGTCGTACTCTCTATTTTCAACCAGGCCGCTTCCGTAGATCCAGCGTGTGGCCGGCCCGAACGGGAGGCGAAGAATATCCCGCGCTATGAAGTACGTGCTGCCGCCATCGGTGACCGTTATATCTGTGACTTGTCCAACACTGTTGCGGAGATAGCTCACCCGACGTCGCGACGGGTAAGTCAGCGCCACGATATTGTCGGCTGCGTCGTACTCATACGCGAGCGACCCGGAGTTCGTTCTCTGGGTGGCGATGCGACCGGATGCGTCGTACTCATACTCGACAAACTCGCCTATGCCATTGGTGATACTGCACACACGGCCAAGCCCGTGTGCGCAGTCGTCGTACAAATAGAGCTCGTCATCGGCGGTACCCAGGCGATCCACTTCCAGCAGGCGGTTGCCGGCATCGAATGCGTATGACGTGACTTCACCCAGCGCATTGGTGGACTGGACCACATTTCCGGCCGAGTCGCTGGCAAAATGCGTCACGCCGGTATCCGGGCTGTCCAAGCGCAGTCTGTTTCCGAGATCGTCGTAGACCTCTAACGTGCTGGCTCCGTTGGCGTCGGTGACACTCGTCAGCCGATCCTCGACGTCGTAGCCGAACGTAGTCGGAAGTTGTCCGGGTTGGAGAACCTGCGTCAGACGCCTGAGATCATCGTAGCTGTACCGGGTGACCTGACCGCGTCCGCCGATGTCGCTTGAGCGCGTTCCATCCGGATGCGTCTGCGTACTGGAACTGTTGTATGGGTTGATCAGCGACTCGATACGACCGTATGCATCGAAGATGCGCTCGATCCATCGGCGCTCCGGACCGACGAAGCCGGCGATATAACTGTCCCGGATTCGGTTTCCGGCACGGTCGTACGAAAATCGGATGTAACCCGCATCGGGTGACGAAATACTGACGATGTCACCGGCTGCATTGTAGTCGAACCGAGCAGTTGAGTCGGGATTGACGCCATCGCTAAAGCTGATCGCAGTGACCCAGCGCCGATCGCTATAGGTCCACGAGGTCGTTCGTAATACACCCGGCCCGGTCTCCGTCACCGACTCGAGCAGGTCCGAACCAGGGTAATAGCTGTAGGCAAGGCGGCCGCCGCTAGGCATGTCCTCGGCCGCAACCTGACCCGTCGCCGTGTAGGTGACGTTGTTGCGCAACGCTATGCCATTGGCATCGATCACGCGGAGCAGCCGTCGGCTTTGCGGGTCGTACTCGAAACGCGTAACGTCCACGACATCCGAACGCGGCCCATCGATGGCCGAAACCTGCCCGAACGGTCCGTTATGTTCAATATCCATCGTGCGTGATACAGCGGTACCATCCGGTCGGTAGCCACTCAAGACTTGCCGGGTCATATTGCCCGCATAGTCGTAAAACATCTCTGTGGTCTTGTATCGACCGGAAGCGACAGAGGGCTGGATTATGAAAATCGGCTTGTTTAGAAAGCGCGGGTCATAAGCATATTCAGCGTGGCGCGGCGCATCCGTTCCGGCAGCTTCGACCACTGATCCGTACTGCCCGTGGTCGTCGTAATTGCCATATTGCGTCGTGCGGCCGAAAGCCGTTCGACTGACCACGTTCATCTCTTCGTCGCGTTCGATCACGGAATCCGCTAAACCGCAGGACGCAAAACCGGGGCCGACCACAGCATCGACGAAGCCACGGCCATTAATGACTAATGCCTGATAGGTACTTTCATTGCCGAGCGCGTCGGTGACAGTTCGCTCGTCAGTGACGTCGTTGTAAACGATATCGTAGCGCTCCAGCCCGCCAGTCAGGTAATTGGCCGTCACGCGATCGGATGTATCGAACTCCCACGTAACATATCGGTCCAAACTGTTGGGCGCCTCGTTACGTCCGATGCTGATTCCGGTCAACAAATAGGGGTTGTGATGGGCCTCGTAGTGGTAGGTGTGGTAAATGCCATCCGGGCGCACCACCTGCAGCAGGTTGGCGTAACCGTTGTACCGATACCTCCAGGTGCGGCCGGCATGATCGGTGACTGCTTCCAACTGCCGAGTCGTTCTCTCGTAGTCGAAAGTCAATGACTCGCCGGTGTTTGCGGTGACTTCCGTGAGCAAACCCTTGGTGTTCCATGTCGAGGAAAGCGTGCGTCCATCCGCATCGGCGATAGTCATCCAGCGGCCACTGGAATCATAAGTTTCCGTAACATTGTCTTCATTCACATATTGCCAGCCGGTTTCTTGGGCCTTCAATGTGCCATGAAAGTAGGGTCGAGCCGACTGATAGCTCCCTCCCACCAGCGTGAACGGGATGACGCGACCATCCGGCCTCCGCACTCGCGTGGGCGCCCCCCCGACGGCTGCCGGCAATACTTCCCGGTCGAAGGTCGTCGTCCAGTAATTTCGCATCAGCCGTGATTTCGAGCCCAATGCGTTGTACGACCGGACAAACTCCAGTGGAGACAGCCCGGTTCGCGCGTAATCGACCTCCTGCTGGAAGCTGTTCCCTATTCCGACGCTGACTGGGTCGGCGACGGTACATTCTTCCTCGCCATTGCCTTCCTCGTCATCGGTATTGTCCGGCGGCTCGCGTCGCTCCACCGCTGTGACTCGGAACCCCGGTGAGAGCAGCGTCGCGTCTTCCGATGAAACATCGACCGTGTAATCGCCAGTTTTGTTGCCGGAACGGAACATGACAGAGACCAGCCCTGTGCTGTCCGGGTCATCGCTGGCAGGCAATGTTGCCGCGCCCACGCTCCTGTGGGGACCGCTGACTGTGAAATTGAAAGAGTTGGTGCTGTCGCGCTGTGGATCCACGGGGAAGCTGACACGCTCACCCCGGAAGTCCCGGAGGCCGACGACCAGCGGTGCCTGCGCCTGCTGATCGGTCAAGGTTACCTGCCCGTTTCCGGACTCGATCTCCAGGGTTCCCGGCATCACGGTTGCCGCGTCATTTGGGAGCGGACCGTAAGTTGTTGACCGATAGAAGGTGTATTCGCCTGCGGGATGAGCTGGATATCGCCAGGTTGTATACAGTGTTCCCGCCGACCAACAAACTTCATCGCCAGCGAACGTCCCGCCATAGTCGAAGTACCAGTTTTCAGGGCATCTGTCGTCGAATTCATAGTCGCTGCCGAGGTTAGCTCCGTCCGTCCACCATCGCACGCTGTAACGTGGAGTCTCACCATCGAGATTGACTCGATAGCCCATTCCGTAGTCGGTGGATGCCATGACATTGCCAGCGATGCTGCACGGTGACCACGATACCCAGTCCGAGTAGGTGCGCACCAAACATGGCAGGATGTCGTCTTCCGTGGGTATCTCAGCAGCGCCCGCGGAAAGGAGCTCCTGGCTCGAAGCCATCGGTATGAATTTAATGATCGCGCCGTCGGAACGTTCGACTGTTGTCTGGGTGCTGATAAATCTCGGCTTTAAATTCGGTTCACCGGCATGCGCGACCTGCGCTCCCGTAACCACTCCAGCGATCAACAGCCCGCTAGCAACAATGAATCGCAACATGAGCCCGCCCCTTGATAGTCATCCATGAGAGTCATAGCAGGCATGCCCGGGCGCGGTCGGACGACCGTTGCACGCACGGTTTGCGTCGCCTGGTTGCAGAGCCTCCCCGATTGCAACCTAGGGCGGCCTCGGGCCACGTGCAAGCGAATGCCGGCGGCGGGCTGATAAGAGCGCCTTACTCCGATTGCTCGGTACGATTGGACGCAGCGGCGAGGTAGGCTGGTGACAGAAGTTCTGTACAAGATGACGCTAGAATCACTAACGGGTTAGTCGCGCGGACTTCTGACAGCCGCCGTGCCAAGTAGACAAGGAGAGTCAAGTGTTTGCGATGTCCTCACGTATCCGCCGCGCCCGCGGCATGGCGAACTTGACTCAGACGAGTCTCGCTCTGCGCGTCGGGGTCAAACGCAGCGCCGTTGCGCAATGGGAGTGCACCGCTGGCACCGCTCCTAGCACTCGCCACCTTGCCCAAGTAGCAGTTGCTACCAATGTCTGCTTCGATTGGCTCGCTACTGGTCGCGGACAGCATTGCCATCAGGGCGATAAATTTGATCTAGCGGTCACCGTCCATGATTTTGCCCAGAACGAGCAGGAAAGCAGAGTTCTGGAGTTGATTCGGCGCCTATCGCCGAAGAAGCAGGAGACGGCCTGCGCAATTCTTGAATTGCTATCCAAATAGACGCCTGCCCTGATCGTAAGCGGATGAGTAGTCTGCTCAGAGCGCGGCACTCGGATGTTCAGCCACGCGGTGAGGGTGGCCTAGGCGCTTTCCGCGGAGCTGCTGCGTGCATCGCTGGCCATCGTGCTGTCGGTGGGCATCGTGGTCGCCGGCAGCCTGCCGGGGCTGCGTGCGCGGTTCGGTGGGAAGCGCAACCCGCCCCTGTAGGAGCGGCTTCCGCCGCGATCTGGAGTCGGCATCGGCGACCTGCCGATCGATCGCGGCTGAAGCCGCTCCTACAGGCCGCAGATGCCGCAGCACCGCGGCGGCGGCGGGGACGTGGGTCGTATAATCCGCCGACTCCTCCGCATCGCGACGCCCCATGGACCAGCTCTGCATCGTCACCACCGGCGGCACGATCGACAAGATCTACTTCGACGACAAGTCGGACTACCAGATCGGCGAGCCGCAGATCGGGCGCATTCTCGACGAGCTCGGGGTGGCGTTCCGCTACAGCGTCGTCCCGATCCTGCGCAAGGATTCGCTGCACATCACCGATGAGGACCGCGAGCTGCTGCGCGCGACCGTGGCCGCGCAGCCGGCGCGGCATGTGCTGGTGACCCACGGCACCGATTCGATGGTCGCGACCGCCCGGGTGCTGTCGCAGGTGCAGGACAAGACCATCGTGCTGACCGGTGCGCTCAACCCGGCGCGTTTCCGCGGCTCCGATGCCGAGTTCAACATCGGCACCGCGGTCGGCGCGGTGCAGTCGCTGCCGGCCGGGGTCTACATCGCGATGAACGGGCGCATCTGGGATCCGGCCCGGGTGCGCAAGAACGTCGCCGCCAACCGCTTCGAGGCGCTGGGCTGAGGGAGTAAGTCCGGCGGCTGCGCCGCCGCAGGAGTCGCTCGCTCCGCTGGCTGTGAGGGGCGTGAGTAGAGACAGCAGCAAAAGCTCTGCAACCGTCGTTGTGTCTGCTCACAGGCGGCGCAGCCGTCGACTTTGCTCCTCGCAGCGAGCGCAACGAGCGACTTCCGCCGCACAAAAAAGAACCCCGGCCGAAGCCGGGGTCCTGGGACACGGTGCCGTCGCCGTGGATTACGGCTTCTTCAGCCAGAAGTCGTAGCTGCCGCTGCCGGAGTAGGACTCGATCTTCCAGTAGTAGTAGCCGGCGGTGCCGCTGTAGCTGATCGACTCGCTGGAGCCGGAGTTGAGCGAGGTGGCCACCTGGCTCCAGCTGCTGCCGTTCCACTTGTACAGCCGGAGGTCGAAGTCGGTCCCGGACGGGCCTTCCAGCCAGCCCTGGTGGCTGCCGGACGATCCGCTGTAGTAGTAGGTGCCGTCCGGCTCGATCTCCGAATCGCCGCTGCCGGTGAGAGACCCGGTGTACTGGGTGCAACCGGTGCATGGCGCGCCGCTAGACTCGGCGTAGTCGCCGGTCAGGCTGACGCCGGAGAAGCTGGAGTACGCATCCACCCGAACGTACCAGGTGCCCGCCGCGGGGCTGGCGAAGTCGCAGCGCTCCTCGTTGCCGCTCTTGTACGGCCGGCAGTCGTAGGAGCTGTCGGTCGGTGCGCTGCCGTACTTCACGTACAGATCGGCATCGCCGGTGCCGCCGCTGATCACGAAGCTCAGGTCGGTGGCGCCGGAGGGCACCTCCAGGGTGTAGCTCAGCGAATTGCCGGTGGAGGCCGACAGGTTGGTTTCGGTCACCCCCTTGGTCAGAGTGCCGCCGCCGCCACCGCCACCACCGCTCGCGTCGACCGCGGCACGTGCGTCGACGATGCCGTCGCCGATGTCCTTGTCGATGCTGGTCGGAAATGCGCGCAGCGTGCTCTTGAGCGTCGACTCGATGTCGGCCGGGGTCAGCGCACCGCCGGCAGTGGCCTGCATCAGCGCGGCCACGCCGGCGACGTGCGGCGACGCCATCGAGGTGCCCGACATCAGGCTGTAGCTTTCGGTCGACGGCGTGGTGCTGCCGCTGTTGACGGTCGAGGCGATGTCGCTGCCCGGCGCGGCGACGTCGATCAGGCTGCCGTAGTTGGAGAAGCTCGAGCGGCCGCCCTGGCGCGTGGTCGAGGCCACCGCGATGACGTTGTTGCAGCTGGCCGGGGTGAAGTTGGCGGTGTCCGCGTTGGAGTTGCCGGCCGCGACCACGACCGTGGTGCCACGGTTGACCGCGGCGTTGATCGCGTTCTGGTAGGTGCTCGAGCAGGTGCCGGAGCCGCCGAGGCTCATGTTGATGATCTCGGCCGGGTTGGCATTGGCCGGCACGCCGGAGACGCTGCCGCCCGACGCCCAGGTGATGCCGTCGACGATATCGGAGGTGAAGCCGCCGCACTTGCCGAGCACGCGCACCGGCACGACCTTGGCCCCGTAGGCGACGCCGGCCACACCCTTGGCGTTGTTGGTGACCGCCGCGACCGTGCCGGTCACGTGGGTGCCGTGCCAGCTGGAGTTGCTCGCCGGGCTGCCGCTGTAGCATTCATCGGCGGCGGCCCAGTCGCCCTGGTCCTGCGGGTTGCTGTCACGGCCGTTGCCGTCGCGCGCCTTGCCCGCATCGCTGATGAAGTCGTAGCCCGCCGCGATATTGGCGTCCAGGTCGCTGTGGGCGGTGATTCCGGTATCCAGCACCGCCACCACCACACCGTTGCCGTTGCTCACGTCCCAGGCCTGATCGGCGCGGATCCCGCCGGTGGCTTCGTGGTAGTGCCACTGGTACCCGGCGTAATGCGTGTCGTTGGGCGTCAGTGCCGGCTGCATCAGCTGGTCGACCTCGACGTACTCGACGTTCGGATCGGCGGCGAGCTGGCGCATCAAGGTTTCGGCCTCGGCGCGATCGAGCTTGCGGTTGCTGCGCACCACCTCGGCGCCGGTGGCGATGCGGCGCAGGTGCTGCAGGCCGAGCGCCCGGCCGCTGCGGGCTGCGGCGGCTGCATTGTTCAGCGCGCGCTCGAGCGCGGCGGTACTGGCGTGCTCGCTGCTGCCATCGCGGTACTTGACGATGAACCGGTCGTGGGTCGGCGCGGACTGCAGGCCGCTCATGTTGACGCGGTCATTGGCCCAGGTAGGAGCGGACAGCAGCGCCATCGTGGTGGCGGCCGCGAGCGCGCGTACGCGCAGGCGACGCGAATAGGACTGAGACATATCTGATTGAACCCCCGAAGATTGGACGAGACGCCGTGCATCGGGACCGCGCAAGTGGATACCTGCTCGACATCCCGATCCGACGACGCCAGAAACTGACGCATGACGTCAGCAAACCCACGCTATCGGTCCGTTCAGGGTCGATTCAAGCTGCAGTCGCAGCATTTAACGGCATGCTTTTGTGACGGAGGTCGCGGTTAGGCCGATCAAGCACAATCCGAGCGCCTCGACCTATGCCAATGGTCATGTCCCGCGCTGGTCGGCAGGCGCGTCAGTGCCTATCTGGCGAGCGTCGATCGCTCGGTACTACACCGCCGGCCGCGCTGCGCTGCGCGCTGTTTCTCCGGCAGCCGCATCGCTGCGGGTGGTAGGGCGCCACCCGCCTCGCCATGACCGAAGTCATGTGCATCAGCGGCATGCACGGGGGCTGAGCGTGCCGGCCGTCAGGCGCAGGCCGGCGCAGTTGCTTGTCGAGAGTGCTGCCCGGCCCGCTACAGCATGCCGGTCTCGAGGCGTGCGGCCTCGGACATCATCGTGCGGTTCCACGGCGGGTCGAACACCAGCTCGACATCGGCCTCGCTGACGGTGGGGATCATCTCGATCTTGTCGCGCACGTCGTCGACCAGGATGTCGCCCATGCCGCAGGCGGGGGCGGTCAGGGTCATGCGCACCTCGACCAGCCGGCTGCCATCGTCGGCCGGCTTCACCACGGCCTCGTAGACCAGGCCCAGATCGACCACGTTGATCGGAATCTCCGGATCGAAGCAGGTGCGCAACTGCTTCCACACCATCTGCTCGACGGTGTCGTCGTCGGCGCCTTCGGGCAACTGCAGCGGCTGCGGCGGCTCCTTGCCGATCGCATCGGCGTCGTGGCCGGCGATGCGGAACAAGTTGCCCTCGACAAACACGGTGTAGCTGCCGCCGAGCGCCTGGGTGACGTAGCCGACGCTGCCGGCGGGCAAGTTGACGGCCTCGCCCTGCGGCACCAGGACGGCGGCGCAATCGCGCTCGAAACGGACAGGTTCGCTGCTGCGGGAGTACATACCGGGATACGCCAAAGAGGTGTCGAGAAGATTGGGGTGCCGGGCGCTGGCACAAGGCCGGCCATTCTACCGGCCAGCTTGGCCGCTATGCTGTGCGGCTTGCCGGTAGACCGGATCGCTCCCTGAATGAAACCCGCTGCTTCTTCCTCGCGCCGCGCCAACTGGCTGTCGTGGCTGCTGCTGCTGCTCAGCGTGGCCGGCTTTGCCGCCATCTGGGTGCTTGTGAGCCTCTACACCGAGGGCCAGCAGAGCTGGATGGCCGCACTGGGCGCGCTCGATGTGGCCTGGATGCTGCGCCTGGGCGGATGGCGGCCCGGCAGCATCCGCGCAGGCCTGGCGTTGATCGGCACCGGGCTGATCGTGGTCCTGGCCAACTGGGGCATCACCGCCTCGCACCTGGGCGCGGCACTCGGCCTGCAGCCGTGGGAGTCGGCGCTGAAACTCGGCAGCCAGCATGCATGGACGTTGGCGCAGCTTGCCAATGGACCCGCTGATGTCGCCTGGATCGTACTGGCGCTGGTGCTTGCGGCGCTGACCGCACGCTGAGCGCTACGAAAGCCTGCTGTAGGAGCGGGCCATGCCCGCGACCGCGTCGGCTTCGCGCCCCATGCTTGTCAGGGCAGGGGCGCTCCTACAACAACCGCGCATCCGTCCGCGCCGGCGTGGGGCGGGTTTCAACCCGCCATCGCGATCGATCCAGCACCGCGTTCGACCGGTGCTGGGCTTGGCAGCCCAGCGTACGGGTTCGCCGGCGATGCGGTATCCGCGATCAATGCCCGCCCTCGAGCGCCTTGAGCTCCGATACCAGCGCGCCGGCCATCTCCGCGCCATCGCCGTAGAGCATGCGCGTGTTGTCGGCGTAGAACAGCGCGTTCTCGATGCCGGCAAAACCCGTGCCTCTGCCGCGCTTGATCACGATGGTGTGGCGCGCATTGACCACGTCGAGGATCGGCATGCCGAAGATCGGGCTGGCCGGGTCGGTTTTCGCCACCGGATTGACCACGTCGTTGGCGCCGATCACCAGCGCCACGTCGGTGTTGGGGAACTCGGGGTTGATGTCGTCCATGTCGGCGATCAGGTCGTACGGGACGCCGGCTTCGGCCAGCAGCACGTTCATGTGGCCGGGCATGCGACCTGCCACCGGGTGGATCGCGAACTTCACCTTGACCCCGCGCTCGGCCAGCTTCTGGGTCAGCTCCCAGATCTTGTGCTGCGCCTGCGCCACGGCCATGCCGTAGCCGGGCACGATCACCACGCGCTCGGCGTACGCCATCATCGCGGCGACGTCGCCGGCCTCGATGGGCTTCTGGCTGCCGGCGATCTCCTGCGCCGTGGCGCCGCCACCGCCGAAACTGGAAAACAGCACGCCGCTGATCGGCCGGTTCATCGCCTTGGCCATCAGCCTGGTCAGCAGCATGCCGGCCGCGCCGACCATGGTGCCGGCGATGATCAGCGCATCGAAACCCAGCACATAGCCCTCGAACGCGACCGCCAAGCCGGTCAGCGCGTTGTAGAGCGAGATCACCACCGGCATGTCGGCGCCGCCGATCGGCAGCGTCATCAGCACGCCCAGTGCCAGTGCCAGCGCGAAAAACCCGACGATCGCAAGCGGGTCCAGCGTTGCAATCACGATGCCACCCAGCACCACCATCGCCACGAAGACCGCAGCGTTGAACAGCTGCTGACCGGGAAACACCACGCGCCGGTCGAGCCGGCCGTCGAGCTTGGCCCAGGCGATCACCGACCCCGACAGCGCGATCGCACCGATCGCCGCGCCGGTCACGGCCAGCGTCCGGGTGAACGTGTCCGGTCCGATCTGCGCCTGCAACTGTGCCAGCAGCGGATTGGACGGCACCAGCGCCGACCAGCGCAGCAGCTCGACCGCACCGATCGCCGCGGCCGAACCGCCGCCCATGCCGTTGTACAGCGCGACCATCTGCGGCATGTCGGTGATCGCGACCTTCCTGCCCGAGATCCAGGCCGCCGCCGTGCCGATCACCAGCGCGGTCACGATCAACCCCAGGTTGTGCAGGTCCGGCAGCAGGAACGTCGCCGCGGTCGCAAGCACCATCCCCACCCCGGCCCATCGGATGCCGCTGCGCGCGGTCACCGGCGAGGCCATGCGCTGCAGGCCGATCAGGAACAGGGTCGCGGCGATGAAGTAACTGGCGCCGACCAGCAGCAGGCGCAGTTCGCCGGCGCTCATGGCTGGGACTCCGGGACTCGGGACCCGGGACCGGGGACCCGGGAAACAGCAACCGCCGACGCGCGCCGGGGCTCTACCCGGGTCCCCGGTTCCCGGTCCCCGGTCCCGTTGCTCACGCTTGGCCCCCCGGCCGCCGGGACGACTTGAACATCTCCAGCATCCGCTCGGTCACCACGTAGCCGCCGGCGGCATTGCCCGCGCCCAGCAGTACCGCGACAAAGCCGATGGCCTTCTCCAGGGTGGTGTCGGCGTGCCCCAGCACCACCATCGCGCCGATCAGCACGATGCCGTGGATGAAGTTGGAGCCCGACATCAGCGGCGTGTGCAGGATCACCGGCACCCGCGAGATGATCACGTGGCCGGCGATCGCCGCCAGCATGAAGATGTACAGCGCCTCGAACCCTTCGCTCATCTCGTCCCCCGTGGCGTGACCGCCCCAATAGCGTGACTGGGCCGCATTCATCGGCTGCGGCACCCCCGGCATCATAACCATCCGCGCATCCGGCGAAAGCCCGGCGCTCCGCGGTTGTCAACCGTCGCCCGCCTCGGACGTTGTCCTCACCAAGCCGCCAGCGAGGTCGGCATGAGGGAGGCGCCGATGAGCAACCATGTGGGTCCAGCCCAGTGCTGTCCGGTCACGAGGGCCTCGCGTGCACGCCACGGCCGTCGTGCCGGCGGGTGAGCCGCGGGCGCTATGCTGCTGCACGTGAGCCCCGATGCCGTTGACTCCGCCGCTGCTGGCGTGCGCGATGCCGCTCCGCGCGAAACCACCGCGGGCGAAGCCACGCGCGAACCGGTGTCGCTGGAGCAGTTTCTCGCCGACATTGGTGCGCGCGCGTTCCGCTTCGCCGAGATCGGCCTGCGCCAGCGCGATGACGCGATGGACGCGGTGCAGGACGCGATGATCAAGATGCTCGCCTACGCCGACCGGCCGCCCCCGGAGTGGACGCCGCTGTTCTGGAGCATCCTGCGCAGCCGCATCGTCGACATCCAGCGGCGCCGCACCTTCCGGATGCGCTGGCTGGCGCCGGCCGCGGACCGCGAGGACGGCGGCGTGGTCGAATGGACCGACGACAGCACTCCGGGCCCGTCGCGCAGCCACGACAACCGCGAGGCCTACGAACGGCTGGTCGATGCGCTGGGCGCGCTGCCACGACGCCAGCGCGAGGCCTTCAGCCTGCGCATCCTGGAGGAGCTCGACGTCGCCACCACCGCGCGGGCGATGGGGTGCAGCGAGGGCTCGGTCAAGACCCACCTGTCGCGCGCGCGCGAAGCATTGCAGCGGCAACTGGAGGCATGGCGATGAACATCCCGACAGGCGCCGGTCGGCACGACCCTGACCTGCATGACGAGGCTTTCGACCGGGCAGTGCGTGCGCGCCATGCCGAGGCGCTGAGGCAGGTACCGGCATCGATCCACGCGCGCCTGCGCGCGCACCGTCACGCCACCGCGAACGGTACGGCTTCCTCGGTGAGTGGCACCGGCTGGAGACTCGCCGGCCTTTGCGCCGCAGTGTTCGCGTTGGCGCTGGGCCTGCAGCACTTCACTGCACCCTCGATGCCGCCATCGACGCCGCCACCGCTGGACGAGATCACGCCGGTTGCGCAAGTTGACCTGGCAGTCGCCGCACTTGATGAAAACCCCGACCTCTATTTGTGGCTGGCCGCCAACGACGACGCCCTGCCGCCAGCTCCGGAGCAATGACCATGAGCACCGCCCCTACCCGCCATTGGTGCCGCGTTGCCGCACTGCTGGCCTTGATGGCCGTCGGCCTGCCAGGACTCGCCACACCGCCCAGCGCCCCGCTGCCGGCGTGGGAGCAGCTCGATCAGGCCCGACGCGAACAACTGATCACTCCGATCCGCGACCGCTGGAACGCCGAACCGGACCAGCGCGAGCGCATGCTCCAGCACGCGCAACGCTGGCGGGAAATGACGCCGGAGCAGCGCGAGCGCGCCCATCACGGCATGCAACGCTGGCACGGCATGAACCGTGAGCAGCGCGAGCAAATGCGTGCGCTGTACGCAAAAATGCAGGGCCTGGCGCCGGAACAGCGGCGTGCGCTGAAGACCCGGTGGAAGCAGATGACCACCGAACAGCGTCGCAACTGGGTGCAGGCCAATCGTCCCTGCGAGACACCACCGGCGGCCCGGCCGCGGGAGTGACCTCGCGGCAGGTGCGTACTCGAGGCATGCGCGCTCGATGGGTATCGCTGCGCTCAACCCATCCTACGAGTCGTGGAACACGGATCCGGGACTCGGGTCAGGCGGCCGCGGCGGCGCGTTCGGGCCAGACCGTCCGCGCCAGCAACTCGTCGCTCCAGTCGAACGCCAGCGCACCGTCCTTGATGAACAAGCTGACGAAGTTCAGCAGGTTGCGCGCGTACATCTCACTGGCATGCACCGCGCCGCTGCTGGCCAGGTCGAGCGGCCCGGCGACACTGACGCCGTCGACGTCGACGGTTTCGCCGCGCCGGGTCAGCTCGCAGTTGCCGCCGCTCTCGGCGGCCAGATCGACCACGACGCTGCCGGGCTTCATCCCGGCGACCATCGCCGCGCTGATGATCTTCGGCGCCGGCCGGCCCGGCACCGCCGCGGTGCAGACGATGACGTCGACGTGCTTGAGGTGCTCGCCGAGCCGGCGCTGCTGCTCGGCGCGTTCCTGATCGGTGAGCTGGCGCGCGTAACCGCCCTCGCCCGCGGCGCTGACCCCGAGGTCGAGGAACTTGCCGCCGAGCGACTGGATCTGCTCGCGCGTCTCCGGCCGCACATCGAAGCCCTCGACCTGCGCGCCGAGCCGGCGCGCGGTGGCGATCGCCTGCAGACCCGCGACGCCGGCGCCGATCACCAGCACCCGCGAGGGGCGGATCGTGCCGGCGGCGGTGGTCAGCATCGGAAAGAACCGTGGCGCCAGTTGCGCCGCGATCAGCACCGCCTTGTAGCCGGCGACGCTGGCCTGCGAGCTCAGCACGTCCATCGCCTGCGCCCGTGTGGTGCGCGGCAAGCGCTCCAGCGGGAACGCCTGCAACCCGCGCGCGGTGATCGCCTCGGCGCGCGCGGCATCGGCCTGCGGCGCGAGCAGCCCGACCAGCGTCGCGCCCTGGCGCATGCGATGCAGTGCGGCGGCTTCCGGCGGCTGCACGCAGAGCACCAGATCGGCCTCATCGCGGGCAGCAGCGGCATCGCCGACCAGTTGCGCGCCGGCCTCGGCGTAGGCGTCGTCACTGAAGGCCGCGCCGCGCCCGGCGCCGCGTTCGACCCGCACCCGGGCGCCGGCGGCAACCAGTTTCCTGCAGGTTTCCGGGCTCAGCGACACCCGCCGTTCACCCGCTGCGGTTTCACGCGCGATACCCACGACCACGCCTGCCCCATTGCCTGCCGTCTCTGCCATGCGATCGCTCCGTACGCGGTTCGCGGCATCGTAACGAATGCGTCGGGACGGCGCGATCGGCGCGGCGCGGCGCGGCGCGGGACTCGGAACTCGGAACTCGGGAGAGCCTGACATTTCCGCAGGCTGGGCTTGCAAGCTCAGCTCGGCAGCCAGCCGCCGGCAATCGATGGCGGAACGCGCTGGGCTTTGCAGCCCGGCCTACGCTCGCTTGTACGTGCCGACCTAACGCTGGCCGACCGCCTTGTCCAAACGCTGCCGCACCTGCCGCATCGCCTCATCGAAAGCTGTGCGCTCGGTGCCGACCTGCACGCGGCCGGCACTGGCGAGCAAGGCCAACTCCTCGGCCGAGGCGACCAGCACGCGCACGCCGCGGCGGTTGACCAGCAGGAAGCGCGAGGTCAGCGGACTGACCCAGGCGACCTTCGCGGCGCTGACCTCGCCGTTGGTGTCGGTCAGGCGCAGCCATTCGCCGGGCGCGAGCTTGCGCATGCGCGCGGCGAGCGCCTCGTCGTGACCGGTCGTGTCGGTGCCACCGGCCAGCCACAGGCGGCGGTCATCGGCACCGTCGTTCTCGTTGTCGGCAGCCAGCGGAGCGGGCGCCGGCTTGTGGCGCGCCCGATCGGGCGTGGCCAACGCATGCACCAGCGTGGCCAGGCTTTGGCGCGCGGCACTCTCGTCGAGGCCGGAACCGGCCAGACACTGCATGATCGCCGGCTCCAGCTCGAGCAGGCGGTCGGCCAGCTCGCAGCCGCGGTTCGCCCCGGCCAGCCCGTCGACCTCCACCAGCGCCTCGCCCAGCCCGAGTACCTCGTTGCGGCGCTCGTTGTCGTCGCCTTCGCGCAATACCGTCTGCACCACGTGGTGGCGCCAGGACATCGACAGGAACTCCGCCACCGCGTCGGTCACCGGCGCCTCGCCCAGCGTCTGCTGCAGTGCGCCGTCGGCGGTCGATCGCGCGCAACCCAGGCGCTCGCGGCCCATGGTCGCCTTGACCGCGCGCTGCTCCTGCAACTCGCCCCGGCGACGCTGCTGGCTGAGCAGGGCGTCGAGCTCGGCGTGGGCCAGCTCGAACACGGCCATGTCCTCGTTGTACTCGGCGACGATGCGCTGCGACGCGGCCGCGGCGCGGTCCAGCAGTTCGCGCTCGTGCGGGGTCGCCGCCACATTGCCCTCGCAGGCTTCGGTGATCGCATCGAGCAGCTTGCGCGCGGGGTGCTCGCCGGCGACGAACACGCTTTCGTCGGTCAGCGCGACCTTGACGTACGGCAGCACCAGCCGCGCGTACAAGCGGCGCGCTCGGTCCTGCAACGAATGGGTGCGGAAGAGCGAATCGAACAGCAGCGCGACCAGGTCGATCGCGTCCTCTTCCTGTGCGCTGAACCGGGTCTGGTCGGGGCTGAGCCCGAGCCGGCGGGCGCCGTCGCTGAGGTGGTCGCGAATGGTGTCGCCGAGCCGGCCCGAGCCGGCCAGCGCGCGGGCGAATGCATCCGGCGGCTCCGGCTGCAGCATCGAGGCCACGCTCAACACCTCCTCCACGCGCAGTTCCCGGCGCGGCGGCGAGACGTCCTGCTGCGCACGCGCAGGCTGCGCGCGCTGTTGCGACCCTTCGCGCCAGGCGTGCAGCAGCGAGTGCAGTTCCGACAGTTCGGCCGCCAGTCCCGGGGAAACCTGCGCGTGCGATGGTCGCGGCTGCATGGTGCGCGCGCCATCGAGCGCCGGCCCTTCCCCTGGCGCGGTTGCGTCCGCGGCTGCGGCCGGGTCCCGCGCGGGGGGTGCTCCGACCGGGGCCCTGGGATGCGGTACCGGCTCGACGGTGTCGAGCACGAACGATGTGTCCTGCCGCTGCTTGGCACGGGTGGCGGCAGTGACGTCGTAGCCGGCCGAGGCCAACAGCGAGTTGATGCGCCCGTACAGGTCGCCCAGCACCCGCGCGAGCTCCTGCTCGTATTGCTGGAACAGCAGGATGCGTATCTCGGCGGTCGGCTCGGTCTCGCGGAAAGTCTCGACCAACGCCGCCACCAGCCGCTCCGGACCGATCGGGTTGCCCGACTCCGCCACGCCCAGCGCGCCGGTCAGCGAGCGCAGGCGCGCCTGCATCATCTCCAGCGGCCGCGAGTAGCGCTGCGCCAGCTGCTCGCCGACGCGCTGGCCGGCCAGGTGGAAATCGAGGTGTTCGTGGTCGACCAGGCCGAGCGGCAGATCGCCGCGGCGGCGCACACGCAGGCCGCGGAAGTCGTCGAAGCCCTGCGCGACCTGCTGGCGGAAGCGCATCATCAGGCTGGCGTTCTGCTGGCGCAGTTGGCGCAGCGCCGAGAGGTCCTCGAAATTGCCGGGCTGTGCGGTGTCGTCCTGCGCGGCCGCGTTCAGGGCCTGCTCGACCCCGCGGAACAACAGGCCCGGCACCCCGCCGAGTTGCTCGACGGACAGGCGCTTGATCTCCTCCAGCACGCGCTGGGGATCGGCGGGCGCGCCAGCGACCGCGTTCAGAGGATCGTTTGCGCCTAGCGAAGGAGTGGACACATCAGTTCCCCTGACAGGCAGGACGGGAAAGGTCGCCTTACGACATAGGTCGCAGCATAGTGTCAACATAGGGCCGGTCGCCCCCCTTGTTTCCGATTTGTGACCGATGTCGCCTATTGACCGTGGTTTTCTCCAAGACGGCCCCTGCACCAGCAGCCCCGCCCCCGCCGAGGCCGATGCCGCGCTGGCCGCGCTCGATACCCGCCGCTCGGTGCCGCCGATGCAGCTGGGTCTGCCCGCGCCGGATCAGCTCACCCTGTTGCGCATGCTGCGATCGGCCGTGCGCGTACCCGACCACGGCAAACGGGTGCCGTTCCGTTTCCTCACGATCCGCGGCGCCGCGCGCGATGCACTCGGCGAGCGCCTGGCGGTGCGCAGCCTCCAGCGCGACCCCGAGGCCAGCGATGCGGTGATCGAGAAGGACCGTGCGCGTTTCTCGCATGCGCCGTTGGTGGTGACGGTGGTCGCCCGGCTTGGGCCCGATGAAAAAATTCCGGAGCAGGAACGCCTGCTCAGCGCCGGCTGCGTGTGCTTCGCTTTGCTGCAGGCCGCGCACGCGCTCGGGTTCGGCGCGGTCTGGCTGACCGGGTGGGCGGCATACGATGCCGAGGTCGCGCGCTGGCTGGGGCTGGCGCAGGACGAGCACGTCGTCGGTTTCGTCCACATCGGCACGCCGAAGCTGCACGTGCCCGAGCGCGACCGTCCCGATCCGCACGAGCTGCTCAGCGACTGGACCCCGGCATGAGCGACGGCAGCGCTCCATCGATCCCGCCGCGGCGCGCGCTGTACCTGGTCGACGCCAGCCTCTATGTGTTCCGCGCGTGGCACTCGATGCCCGACGAGTTCCGCGGCGCCGATGGCTGGCCAACCAACGCGGTGCAGGGCTTC
This sequence comes from Novilysobacter longmucuonensis, assembly GCF_046600735.1. Lineage (NCBI taxonomy): Bacteria > Pseudomonadati > Pseudomonadota > Gammaproteobacteria > Lysobacterales > Lysobacteraceae > Novilysobacter > Novilysobacter longmucuonensis. Next base: position 297,715 of record NZ_JBJMAW010000003.1, on the reverse strand, counting down.
GCCCGATTCCTGCTGGAACTGCTGGAACGCGCCCGCCCGCAGTACATCGCGGTCGCGTTCGACGAGGCCCACGATTCCTGCTTTCGCAACGCCTTGTATCCGGCCTACAAGGCCAACCGCGAAGCCGCGCCGGAGGAGCTGCGCCGCCAGTTCAAGCACTGCAAGGCGCTGTGCGTGGCGCTGGGGCTGGCGGTACTCGCACACGAGCAGTACGAGGCCGACGACCTGATCGGCAGCGCCTGCGTGGCCGCGCGCACCCATGGCTTCCGCGCGGTGATCGTCTCGGCCGACAAGGACCTTTCGCAACTGCTCGAGCACGGCGACGAGCAGTGGGACTACGCGCGCAACCAGCGCTGGGGCATGGACGGGGTGCACGCACGCCACGGCGTGCAGGCTGGGCAGATCGCCGACTACCTCGCCCTCAGCGGCGACCCGGTCGACAACATCCCGGGCGTGCCGGGCATCGGTGCCAAGACCGCGGCGGCGTTGCTGGCGCATTTCGGCACGCTCGATGCGCTGCTGGAGCGGGTCGAGGAGGTGCCGTACCTGCGCCTGCGCGGCGCCGCCAGCACCGCGGCCAGACTCAAGCTGCACCGCGAGCAGGCGTTGCTGTGCCGGCAACTGGCGACGATCGCCTGCCAAGTGCCGCTGGACGGCGCAGCGCTGCATTTCGTGCGCGGCAACGCCGACCCCGTCGGCTTGGGCAGCTTGTGCGAGTCGTTGCGTTTCGGGCCGCTGACGCGGCGCCGGCTGTACCAGTCGGCCGGGCTCGACTTCGTCGGATCACCGCAGCCGGCGTAGCATCGGGCGATCGCACCCGGAGGCCCAATGGACAAGCACGCCGAGCACACCCCTGCAGATCGCATCGCAGCCGAGGCCGAGGCCCCGCTGGAAACCTTGTACGAAGGCCGCTGGCTGCGCATGGTCCGCCGCGGCCGCTGGGAGTATGCCGAACGCACCCACGGCGAACGCGGCATGGCGGTGATCGTGATCGCGGTGACCCCGGCCGACAACGTGTTGTTTGTCGAGCAGTTCCGCATGCCGCTGCGCGCCCGCACCATCGAGATGCCGGCCGGGCTGGTCGGCGACGACCGGGCCGACGACAGCCTGGCCGAAGCCGCGTACCGCGAGCTGATCGAGGAAACCGGCTGGCGGCCGGAACACGTCGACGTACTGCTGACCGGCCCCACCTCCTCGGGCATGAGCAGCGAGCGCATCGCCTTCGTGCGCGCGCGCGGGCTGAGCAAGGTCGGCAACGGCGGCGGCGTCGACGGCGAGGACATCATCGTGCACGAAGTGCCGCGCGCGCAGGCGCCGGCCTGGCTGATGCAGAAGTACGCCGAAGGCTACGAGGTCGACCTCAAGCTATGGGCCGGCCTGTGGATGATCGAGTTCAATCCGGATGGCTCGCCGGCGGGGTGAATCGGCCCACTGTAAAAAGACCGCGTTCCTCTCCTTTAGGCACGATGCCATGCGCATTCTGGATTGTGGGCGGCGGCTGGCGGCGGGCCATGGCGCTACGGCAGAAAACGCCCCCGCAAGCCCGACTGACTGATTTGGCGCTGATCCTCCAAGCCAGGTCGAGACGTCTCGCCATTCCTATCGCTGGAGACCGAAGGCCAGCTAGACAGAACCTATCGCGCCCTCTCGGAGCAGCACTTCCTGCACCGAGTTGTCCGACGAGAGCAGCATCAGGCTGCAAAATCCAGCGTCACGTAACACTTTCTTGTCTACCTCAAAAGTAAATCCAACACGCTTCGCGATCATGCCGTCGAAATGATCGAACACGTCTTTGCGCTCAGTGGCTGCCCGATGGCAAGACACGATGCGATCATCCGCGCAGAAAAACACCTGCACCGGCGGCCGCTGCCCGCTCGATTCAAGCGCCCATCCGCGCACGACCACGGTGCTCTCGTCTTTTTCGGCTAGCTCATCCACGAACCCGAAAAACTTACCGGCTTGCGAGGTTGCGAACGCCTGTATACCGCTGCCGTGCAAGGTGGCGCGTACATGTACTGATCCGGATCTGCGGAAGATAGCCCGCTCGCGACTTTCAGATAGTTCGCTGAAGCCCGCCAAAGTCCGACCAGTCCCGGGCTCAGTCATCGCACACAGCGGCCTATTTGCGTCACCCGCAGTCGCCCATTGCATACCTTGCGGCATCCGCTCGATCCAGTCGCGCCAAAAAGCGTCGTCGTACTTACCTCCCCGATGATGCTCTGCTGAAATGGCGAATATCCCTTCTATTAGCGCGTCCCCATCGGTCAATGCTTCCAAGGGAAGAAAGTAATGGCCGCACAAGAACGTCACCCACGCTTCAAGGGCGGACTGATCACCGGACGAGTCGTAACTCAGCAGCCCACTTCGGCCATACACCGCGGCACCAAATAGCGCTGTCTTTTTCCCGAGCAATATTGCCTCGAATCCGACTGAACTATTGATAGTTACTACGAGCGAACTTTGCACTATCAGGTTTATCGATGACGCAAAGGGAAGCTCCCGTGGGACAAGCACGACATTCTCACCAAACGACCTTGCGTATAGCAGCGCCTCGGCCTCGCGAGCTAGGTTGTACGGTCGACCCGCTGCGCCCGGGTGTCCCTTTACGACGACTCGATAGCCTGCGCGCGTATAGAGCGGCAGTATCGCTCGCAAGAACTCCTCAGGAGACGCAAACGGAGAATGCACAAGCGTGTTCAGATCGTCTGCCAATTGCAGCGGGACAAAAACGTAAGGCGCCGACGGGACCAACTGGTCCGCGCCCTGTGACCTTAGCGTGTTTCCCGCATCCAGCAATCCGACTTGATCCTCGTCGACACCTTGGCCGGCCTGAGCCGCTATCCAGGTCTCGGGCGGCAGCGGGTCCAGCGACGCCAAAACCTCATCGGATACATTCAGCACCGATGCGTTGCCATTCGTCCCGTTGCCGTCCATGTAGAACGTCTTGTGCAAAGGACTTCGCGTGGGGCCGTATTCAAGGTTGACCACGGGCATGTTCCGTGCAGCGCCGAAGCTGCGGGCCGCCCCGTTTTCGGACCACATCACGATGACATCGAAGGGAAACTCGCCGTAGATCCTCTCCAGCATATGTGTATACGTCATGGATATCGCACCGTCCCCGCGAACCAGCTTGAGCCATTCGTCGATGGCCGGCTTGTTCCAGGTCCGGTCGAACTCACTCATGACCGTCGACTCTTCCAAAGTCGGCCTTATAACCTGTAAAGATGCCGCAGGTATAGCCGCGACGATATCATCGGCCACAATGTTGTTGGAAAAGAAACGGAAATCGAATCTCCCGCCTCTCCCCGTGCGCACCAAGGCCTCTACGATCATCTTCCCAACGTCACGAAACTCCTCGTGATAATTTCGTATAGGGTGCGGCTCAATATAGACAAGAATTTTCATCGGTCACTTCACGCCCACGAAACTGCGCCAGTTTGAGAAGGAGGCTTCTATCCTCACCATGTCCTCAACGCTACGTATTGCCTCCTCCCTGTCACTCTCGGAAAGCAGGCATGGCGCTGTCAAAGCTTCTTCCCAGTCTTCCGTCGATTGACACTTGAATAGAACTGAGGAGTCGAACCGATCTATATCCGGAATCGGTGTAGCAACTACATCGCAGCCTACTAGTGCGGCCTCAAAAAACTTCAGTCCGCTCTTGGAGCGAGTGAATACGGTATCTTCCAGCGGTGCTATCACCCGCTTGCATTGCGCCATTATTCGTGGGAGCCGATGATAGGGAACTAGATCCTGTACATTAATCTGTGCGGAGAAGGCGCTCAGCTCCTGTGGCATCTTTACGGGGCCAACGACAAGCATCCGTGCACCGCGATTGGCCTTCAGAAATTTTGCGATGGCTGGAGCGGCAACAACAAGGTCTAGATCATGGGTCGCCGTGCCGGAAAAATAGCCGATCGCGTACGGACGATCCTGATAGCGGGAATTCCTTCGAATGACACGAGCTGACCCTACGAACCCACGATCCACGGAATTAGGAATGATTTCGGTGGCGCCCTCGAATAGCCGCTCACAGTGAGCCTTGAGCGGCGCAGTCGACACAGTGAACCTCGAAAACATGCTCGCCGCCTCTGCTGTGCTCGCCACGTAAGACCTGGTGGCGACTGAAGACGCACCTCGAACCCGTACCATGGGCGTCTGATCAGCAAAACGGACGTCAAAAATAAAGTCGTCGAAGTCGGCGATGCACTGGCCTTTGTGAGCGGCCAGGAAATCGGCCAAAAAGCTGTTTAGATAAGGGCGGTGGAAAATGTACGCGTCATACCTATCCAGCTCCTCGAAAGATCTTTCGAAATTTAGCTGAGAAACAACCTCGGATCGGTAGCCGCGGCGCGTCAGCTCCTGCGACATGTTGAAGCAGCGATATCGCACCGATGGGTCGCTGAATGGCCTCGCGTTTCGTGCTGTCCAACTTACAAAAAGAACACGCGGGCTAACTTTGCTCTTGAATAACATACCTTCACCCTAACTCTTGTGGCTTGCTAGTAAAGGAGCCGCCGTGGCAGCCTTTCCCCGACCAACCCAGACGTCTGATCGACCGGCGTGGTCGCTGCGGATGTGGCGATGAGGACGCCCACAAGCGCGAGGGAGCTCGCCAACACGATGCCGGGTTGCGGCGCGCCGATGAAGCCGCCGATGCCCCAGATGTAGAACGCCTATGGAATCAGCACCCGCAGCAGGCCTAGGACGGTCTTGCCGTAACATTGATGCTCAAGCCAGTCGGCGCGCATCCCATGGGCGGGGCGTTTGAAGTTTTCGGCGACGTGCCGCATCAGATAGATCATGGGGAGACCGTTGGGTGTTGGTAGTGGCCGTAGGCGCATGGCATCGCCCGCTGCGGGATCGTGGGGGGAATGCCAGCTCGAAATGCAGGCCTTCCAGCGAGAGGTTCGGGTTGTAGGCGGGGTCGTGTTGCAGCACGCCACCCCATCGGCGCTTCATCTGTTCCAGCTCGGAGGCGAAACGTGCGCGCTTTTCGGGGGTGTCTTCCAGTCCCCGCGTGGCTGATTCGTGGTGGTACAGCTCCGCGTGCGGCGTCCACAGGTTGAAGTAACCCAGCTGGCTTACCCGGATGCAGAAGTCGACATCGTTGAAGGCGACCGGCAGGCCTTCGTCGAACCCGCCGACTCGGTCGAAGACGCGGCGGCGCACGGCCATGCATGCCGCGGTGACGGCAGCGACGTTGTGGGTAATGCCAGCGCGGCCGAGGTACCCGCCGTCACCGCGGTGCAGGCGGCCGTGGATGTGCCCGGCGACGCCGCCGATACCCAGCACCACACCGGCATGCTGGATGGTGTCGTCGGGGTAGTAGAGCATCGCTCCAACCACGCCGATGTCGGGTCGCGTGGCCTGCGCCACCATCTCGTGCAACCAGCCTTCGCTGATCACTTCGACATCGTTGTTGAGGATGCACAGCACCTCGCCAGTGGCGTGGCGGGCGCCGTGATTGACCACTGCGGAAAAATTGAAGGGCGCAGGGTGGTCCAGCACGGTTATGCGTGGCTGCATTTGCAACTGGTCCAGGTAGTCGCGTGCGTCGGGGTCCGCCGAGCCGTTGTCGACCACGACGATGTCGTAGCTGGCGTAGCGCGTCCGGTCGACGATGCTGCGGATGCAGGGCTCGAGCAGGTCCCTACGGTCGCGCGTTGGTATGACGATCGTGGCTGTGGGCTGCGGTGAAGCCACCGCCCGGACGACCTTGTAATAGCCGCTCGGCATTGCCTCCACCGTCGCCACAACGCCTGTCCTGGCCAGGTGCTCTTCCACCGCGCGGCGTCCGGCCTCCAGCGCGTACCGCTTCTGACCTCCGCCCAGTGCGGTCGAGCCTGGAATGGCGCGCCAGTGGTACAGCACCTTTGGAACATGGACGATCTGGTCGGCCCGCAGCTTCTCGATACAACGCAGCAGCAAGTCGTGATCCTGCGCACCCTCAAAGCCCGGCCGCAGCCCGCCCAACGACCTGACCAGCGCGGTTTCGAACACCGCGAAGTGGCAGATGTAGTTTTGTGCCCGCAGCAGGTCGGGGTTCCACGCCGGCTTGAAGTTGGGATCGAAGCGCCGGCCGGAACGATCGATCTTGTCCTCGTCGGAATACACCAGTCGCGCGTCGGGGCTGGCCACCAGCGCCTTCGCGACCTCGAACAGTGCGTCCGGCGCGAGTTCGTCGTCGTGGTCGAGAAAGCCGGTGTATTGGCCCTGCGCCCTCTCCAACGCATCGTTGGTGGTCTCGCAGATATGTCCGTGGCGATCGCGCAGATGCAGTTGGATCCGCCGATCGCGTTCGGCGTACTCGCGCAATACGCGCCGCACCGCGCCCGATGACGCGTCATCGGCGATGCACAGCTGCCAACGCACGAACGTCTGCGCCAGCACGCTGTCGATGCAACGCCGCAGGAATTCCACCGGCGTGTCGTGCACCGGCAGGACGATCGAGATCAACGGTAGACTGGCCAGCGCCGCGGCGCGCGAGCGGCCCTGCTCCAGGCGCGCCGGACTATAACTATCGAACAGGGCAATCCAGTGCTGATAGTCGCGGCGATCGCGGCGGAAGCTGGAAACATATCGCTCGATCAGGAGATCGGCTGCCGCGGCGAAGCCGCACCGCGCGAACCGCCGCGCAAAACCTGCTGCGGCCGGTAGCGTTTCTCCCAGCAATGTGCAGCCGCTGGCGGCCTGGATGCCACGCAGCATTGCCCCTGCCGCGCGCCACGGTGAGATCCGGCTAAACGTCGGCGCCGTCAGGGTGAACCGTGCCCGCTCGACGGTCGGATCAAAGCGCAACGTGCGCAGGGTGGCCCTGATCAGCACCACGCAATTCAGCAGTCCGGCCGCGTCCGGCTCCGGCAGGTCGATGCGAGTGGTTTCCGATGCGCCCTCGCCGTAGTCCGGGTACAGGCAGGGCTCGATGATCTGCCCCTCGGTAGGAACCAATTGCACCGACAGCCGGTACCAACCCGGTGGCAGCACCGAGAAGCCGCCGTCGGGGCGCACGTCGAACTGCGGGTCGTCGCCTGTCGATTCGTAATCGCCCCGGCCATTGCCCGCCCCCCGCACAAGCAACTGCTGCATCGGGGCCAGAGCAACGCCGCCGGCTGTTGGGAACCACATCGATATCACCTGCCGCCTGATCGTGTGCCGAGTCAGCAGCAGTGGTGCAAGGACCGTTCCTCAACTACACAACGCGTCCGCAGTCGGGCCAACCAGCCTCGCGCAAAGGCTCGCTTCACGCGTTTTCGCTGAATAATTCAGCCGAACTGACGGGTCATTGACGCGGTCGCGCGATCAGGTCGACCGTGATTGCGGCCCCGCCGGTATTTTGACGTTGAGCGCTGGACCGAGCCGGTACCGGCTACGCAAATCGGTCGGTCGCCCGCACCAGCGCGTTGACGTTCTCGGCCTCGAATGCCGAATGGCCCGAGGCGGGCGTGATGATCAGTTCGCCCTTGGGCCAGACCTTCTTCAGGTCCCAGGCATTGGTCACCGGGCACACAACGTCATAGCGGCCGTGCACCATGACGCCGGGAATGTCGGCGATCCTGTGCGCGTCGCGCAGCAGTTGGTCGTCGCACTCGAAGAAGCCGCCGTTGACGAAGTAGTGGTTCTCGATCCGCGCGAACGCGAGCGCGAAGTGCGGGTCGGCGTGGCTGCTGGCGAAATCCTCGTCGATGTGCAGGAAGCTGGTCGCGCCTTCCCAGACGCTCCAGGCGCGCGCGGCGTCCAGGCGTGTGGCTTCGTCGTCGGAGGTCAGGCGGCGATGGAACGCGTCGATCAGGTCGTGGCGCTCGTTTTCAGGGATCGCACGGATGTAGTGCTCCCACGCGTCGGGGAACAGGCGCGAAGCACCCTCCTGGTAGAACCACTCCAGCTCCCAGCGACGCAGCATGAAGATCCCGCGCAGCACCAGCTCGGTGACGCGTTGCGGATGGGTCTGCGCGTAGGCCAGCGCCAGGGTCGAACCCCACGAGCCGCCGAACACCTGCCAGCGACCGATGCCGAGCGTTTCGCGCAGCGTTTCGATATCGGCCACCAGATGCCAGGTGGTGTTGTCGACCAGATCCGCATGCGGGGTCGAGCGCCCGCTGCCGCGCTGGTCGAACAGTACGATGCGGTACTTGGCCGGGTCGTGGAAACGCCGCATCTTGCCGTTACAGCCGCCGCCGGGGCCGCCGTGCAGCAGCACCACCGGCTTGCCGTCGGGGTTGCCGGACTGCTCGTAATAGAGCGTATGGCGGTCATCGACCTTCAGCAGGCCGGTGTCGTAGGGCTGGATCTCGGGATAAAGCGTGCGCATGCGGACTCCTGCGGAAGCATTGGCTCGAGTGTAGCGAGGGGTGCCGTGGATGGCAGCCTTGATGGCCGCTGCACCGGGGCGCGGCGCGCAGCCGAGCAAGCTCGGCTCTACGGTTGCCGGACCAGCCGGGCCTTTCGTAGAGCGGAGCTTGCTCCGCTGCATCTGCGCGACCGATGCGAGCGCAATCCGGCAAGCTCGGCCCTACGTGTCGCGGGCGTTCCGGGCCCTGTAGCACGGTGTCATGGTCTGCGTCGGCCCGAAGTGATGCGCTCGCGCTGCTCCAGGTCGCGGTCGGTCCGGATATCGATCAAGCCGGCCGCGTTCAGCAGCGCACGTACCGCGGCGCCCTGCTCCCAGCCATGCTCGATCAGCAGCCAACCGCCAGGCACCAGGTGCGCCGGTGCGCCGCGGCTGATCGCGCGGATCGCATCGAGTCCGTCGATGCCCGAGACCAGCGCCGTGCGCGGTTCATGCCGCAGGTCGCCCTCGCGCAGATGCGTGTCGGCCTCGGCGATGTAAGGCGGATTGCTGGCGATCAGGTCAAAGCACTCACCGGCCAACGGCGTGAACCAGTCGCCGTGGCGCAGCTCGACATTGGTCGCGCCCAGCGAACGGGCGTTGTCGCGGGCGATCGCCACGGCGGCGCTGCTGGCGTCGGTAGCGACCACCCGCGCGGCCGGCCGCTCGAGCGCCAGCGCCAGCGCGATGGCGCCGCTGCCGGTACCCAGATCGGCCACCCGCGACCGGGCGCCATCGGGCAATCGCGCCAGCGCCAGCTCCACCAGAAGTTCGGTCTCGGCCCGCGGGATCAGCGTGGCCGGCGTGACCTGCAACTCCAGGCGCCAGAAGCCGCGGCGGCCGGTCAGGTAGGCCACCGGCTCGCCGGCGATGCGCCGGGCGAGCAAGTCCTCGAACCGGGCCTGCGCCGCCTCCGGTATCGACTCGTCGCCATGCGCGAACAGCCAGCTGCGGGGCCGCTGCAGCGCGTGGCCGAGCAGCAGTTCGGCATCGGCGCTGTCGATCCGCTCGCGCGTCGCGCGCAGCACTGCATCTATCCGGATCATTGCGCCGCGGCCACCCTGTACGAGTCTCGATGCGGCGCGCTGCCGCATCAGCGCGCATCCTACCCGGCGAGGCCACGGCCGGCGAGGCCGACCCCTGCGAGGACATCGGCCTCACCCGCGGCGCTCCATCATCGCTGCATGCGATCCCTGCGAAACGTACTGGCCGGCTCGACGCTGGCGGTGGCCGCCGTGTTCACCACCGGCTGCGAGAGCCTGCTGTTCGGCTTCGCCAACGGCGGACTGGAGCCGCCCGAGACCACCGTCACCTATGCACCCGAACTCGGGCTGGCGCTGGATGTCTACCGGCCGCAACGCGCGGGCGCCGGTACTTCGCCGGTGGTGGTGTTCTTCTACGGCGGGAACTGGCAGCGCGGCGAGCGCGGGCAGTACCGGTTCGTCGCCCGGCGCCTGGCCCGCAACGGCGTGCTCGCGATCGTCGCCGACTACCGCACCTGGCCCGATGCGGAATTTCCGGGCTTCATGGACGACGCCGCACGAGCAGTGGCCTGGGCGCGCGAGCACGCCCAGGAGTACGGCGGCGAACCGCGGCAGTTGTTCATCGCCGGGCATTCCGCCGGTGCGCAGATTGCCGGCCTGCTCGGCAGCGACGGGCGCTATCTGGACAGGCACGGGCTCGAACTGGCCGACATCGCGGGCGTGGTCGGGTTGTCGGGGCCGTACGATTTCGTGATCAGTGGCCGCTATCGCAAGGTCTTCGGCCCGCCGGCGCAGTGGCCGCAGGCGCAGGCGATCAACCATGTCGATGGCGACGAGCCGCCGTTCCTGCTGATCCATGGCGCCGACGATGGCGTGGTGGAGGCGCGCGACAGCGTGCAGATGGCCGGGAAGCTGCGCGAGCACGGGGTGGCGGCCGAACTGCTGGTCCTGCCGGATGCGGGTCACAGCACAACGCTTCTCGGCTTGTACCAGCCGCAGCGCGCGCCGGCGGTGCTGCCGGCGGTGCTGGGATTCATCCGGGCGGCGGAGGCGGCCGGCCAGCCGGCGAGCGGGCAGGGGTAAGGGCACGCGGAACCGGCTTGCGTCGGCTGCCGGGTTGTCGCGCGCCCTCATCCGCCCTTCGGGCACCTTTTCAGCTCTGCACAGCCTTCGGGCGCCGCAGCGGGAGAAGGGAAATACGCGCGGCTGAAGAAGCAGAAGGCCTTCGCCCGGACCGCAATTCATAGCCTAGACCTATCGTTTCAATTGTATCAATCGATTTGATCAAAACGATAGGCAACTCTAGGATGGCCATTCCCGATTTCCACTCCCAACCCAGAGGACCATCGAAATGTCTTTGATCAATACCGAAATCAAGCCGTTCAAGGCGCAGGCATTCAAGAACGGCAAGTTCTTTGAAGTGTCCGAGGCCGACCTGAAAGGCAAATGGTCGGTGGTGTTCTTCTACCCGGCCGATTTCACCTTCGTCTGCCCGACCGAACTTGAGGACCTGGCCGAGAACTATGCCGAGTTCCAGAAGCTGGGCGCGGAGATCTACAGCGTCTCCACCGATACCCATTTCGCCCACAAGGCCTGGCACGACACCTCCGAGGCGATCAAGAAGATCCAGTACACGATGATCGGCGACCCGACCGGGCTGGTCAGCCGCAACTTCGAGGTGATGATCGAGGAGGTCGGCCTGGCCGATCGCGGCACCTTCGTCATCGACCCGGACGGCAAGATCCAGATCATCGAGATCAACGCCGGCGGCATCGGCCGTGACGCCTCCGAGCTGCTGCGCAAGGTCAAGGCGGCGCAGTACGTCGCCGCGCATCCCAACGAGGTCTGCCCGGCCAAGTGGAAGGAAGGCGAGAAGACCCTCGCCCCGTCGCTGGACCTGGTCGGCAAGATCTGATCAGGCCGCCGCAAGGCACTGGAACCCGGGCGTCCGCGCCCGGATTCCCCCGCGGCGCCCGCTGTCCCGACCGCAGTACCGCCGCAGCAAAAAGCCCGCGCAGCAAGCAACAGCGCAGCAAACGCGCGCATGCCGAAAGCGCGGATGTTTGCATCAGCGGCCCGGGCGGCGCCGATTTCCCCATCGGCTCCCTCCCCTGGCCCGGGCCGCTTCTGCAAGTGTCCTCCGCTTCCCTCCCCCTTCTGTTTGGAGCCGTGACCATGCTCGACGACACGCTCAAGACCCAACTCAAAACCTACCTCGAAAAGGTCACGCACCCGATCGAGATCGTGGCGTCCCTCGAGGAGGGCGAGAAGTCGCAGGAGCTCGACGTGCTGCTGCACGACATCGCCTCGATGTCCGACAAGATCACCCTGGTCCGCCGTGACGGGGACGACGTGCGCAAGCCTTCGTTCGCGATCAACCGGCTCGGCACCGATATCGGCGTGCGTTTTGCCGGCATCCCGATGGGCCATGAGTTCACCTCGCTGGTGCTCGCCCTGCTGCAGGTCGGCGGCCATCCGTCCAAGGCCGCGCAGGATGTGATCGAGCAGGTCCAGGGGCTCGACGGCGACTATCGGTTCGAGACCTACTACTCGCTGTCGTGCCAGAGCTGCCCCGACGTGGTGCAGGCGCTGAACCTGATGAGCGTGCTGAACCCGCGCATCGAGCACGTCGCGATCGACGGCGCGCTGTTCCAGGACGAGGTCGACGCGCGCCAGGTGATGTCGGTGCCGACCGTGTTCCTCAACGGCGAGGTGTTCGACCAGGGCCGGATGAGCCTGGAGCAGATCGTCGCCCGCATCGACCGCGGCACCGAGAAGCGCGACGCGGAGAAGCTCCGCGCCAAGGAGGCGTTCGACGTGCTCGTGATCGGCGGCGGCCCCGCCGGCGCGGCCGCGGCGATCTATGCCGCGCGCAAGGGCATCCGCACCGGCATCGCCGCCGAGCGCTTCGGCGGCCAGGTGCTGGACACGATGGCGATCGAGAACTTCGTCTCGGTGCAGTACACCGAGGGCCCCCAGTTCGCCACCGCGCTGGAGCAGCACGTGCGCGAGTACGACGTCGACATCATGAACCTGCAGCGTGCGCAGAAACTGGTGCCGGCCAGTGCCGGCAGCGATGGCCTGGTCGAGGTGCAACTGGCCAACGGCGCCTCGCTGAAGTCCAAGTCGGTGGTGTTGTCCACCGGCGCGCGCTGGCGGCAAATGGGCGTGCCCGGCGAGGACCAGTACCGCAACAAGGGCGTGGCCTACTGCCCGCACTGCGACGGGCCGCTGTTCAAGGGCAAGCGCGTGGCGGTTATCGGCGGTGGAAATTCCGGGGTCGAGGCGGCCATTGACCTGGCCGGCATCGTCGCCCACGTCACCCTGATCGAATTCGACAGCCAGCTGCGCGCCGACGAGGTGCTGCAGCGCAAGCTGCGCAGCCTGCCCAACGTCGACGTCATCGTCAGCGCGCAGACCACCGAAGTGCTCGGCGACGGCCACAAGGTCAATGAACTGGTCTACCGCGACCGCAGCAGTGGCGAGAGCCACACGATCGCGCTGGAAGGGGTGTTCGTGCAGATCGGGCTGCTGCCCAATACCGAGTGGCTCAAGGGTGCGATCGAGCTGTCGCCGCGCGGCGAGATCGTGATCGATGAGCGCGGCCAGACCTCGATGCCGGGCGTGTTCGCCGCCGGCGATGCCACCACGGTGCCCTACAAGCAGATCGTGGTGGCAATGGGCGCCGGTTCGACCGCCGCGCTGAGCGCGTTCGACCATCTGATCCGCAGCTCGGCGCCGGCGGAACAGGCGGCTGCGGCATGAGTGTTGCCCCCTCTCCCGCTGTTTGCGGGAGAGGGCTGGGGTGAGGGCACGCGACAGCCGGCGTGCGGCGCAAGTCGCCGAAAAGCGTCCTCATCCGCCCTTCGGGCACCTTCTCCCGCAAGCCGGATAAGTGCAGAAGCAAGAGTCGCCTCACCGTGGGACGCCCATATGAACCTGCGCGACCTCAAGTACCTGGTGGCCCTGGCCGAGCACAAGCACTTCGGCCGCGCGGCCGCGGCCAGCTTCGTCAGTCAGCCGACCCTGTCGACCCAGATCCGGAAGCTCGAGGACGAGCTGGGGGTATCGCTGGTCGAGCGCGCGCCGCGGCGGGTGATGCTGACCCCGATCGGGCTGGACATCGCCCAGCGTGCGCGCCGGGTGATCGCGGAGGTCGAGCAGATGGCCGAGATCGCCCGCCGCAGCCAGGACCCCGAGGCCGGCACGGTCAAGCTGGGGCTGTTCCCGACCCTGGCGCCGTACCTGCTGCCGCACGTGCTGCCTGGCGTGCGCCAGCGCTTCGCGCGGCTGGAGCTGCTGCTGGTGGAGGAGAAGACCGACCAGATCCTCGCGCGGCTGCGCGATGGTCAGCTCGATGCCGGCATCCTCGCCCTGCCTATCCATGACGAGCAATTGCACATTGAGCCGTTGTTCGACGAGCCGTTCCTGCTCGCGGTGCCGCGCCAGCATGCGATGGCGCGGCAGGCATCACTGGCCCTGGGCGAACTCGACGACCAGCACCTGCTGCTGCTGGAGGAAGGCCATTGCCTGCGCGACCAGGCCCTCGATGTCTGCCGCCTGGCCGGCGCCAACGAGCGCGACGGCTTCCGCGCGACCAGCCTGGAAACCCTGCGGCAGATGGTCGCCGCCGGCGTCGGCATCACTTTGCTGCCGGTGCTGGCGGTGCAGCCGCCAATGCCGGCCTCGCCGGACCTCGCGCTGATCCCGTTCCGCGGCCAGCCGCCGCACCGGCAGATCGCGATGGTCTGGCGCAAGAGCTCGGCGATGGATGGCTTCCTGCGGCAACTGGCCGAGCAGTTCCGCCAGCTGCCCCCCGCCCTGCTGCAGCCGCCCATCAACCCCCTGTAGGAGCGGCTTCAGCCGCGAGCCAGAACGGGTTATCCCACGCCCCGGCCGATCGCGACGATCGCCTCCCCGGCGCGCCAGCGACCATCCCGGACCAAAGGCATCGCGGCTGAAGCCGCTCCTACGGCTGCGTAGACTGGGCCGGAACCGCCGCGCCGATCGGGCAGCTCACGCCAGTCCCGCCCAAGCCGCAGTAGCCGCCCGGGTTCTTCGACAGGTACTGCTGGTGCTCGTCCTCGGCGTAATAGAACTTTGGCGCCGGATAGACGATCTCGGTGGTGATCTCGCCCACGCCGGCGGCGCGCAGCCGCGCCTGGAACGCATCGCGGCTGTTTAATGCCGCGCGGTGCTGCGCCTCAGTGTCGCAATGGATCACCGAGCGGTATTGGGTGCCGGTATCGTTGCCCTGGCGCATGCCCTGGGTCGGATCATGGCCTTCCCAGAACGTCCGCAGCAGCGTCTCGAAGGCGATCTCGGCGGGATCGTAGACCACCAGCACCGCCTCGGTGTGCCCGGTTTCGCCGCTGCAGACCTCGCGGTAGGTCGGGTTGGGCGTATAGCCGCCGGCGTATCCGACCGCGGTGGTGAACACCCCCGGAATCGACCAGAACAGGCGCTCGGCGCCCCAGAAACAACCCATGCCGAACTGCACCTGCGCCAGACCGGCAAATGCATCGCGCAGCGGCCGGCCGTGGACGTGGTGGGCGTTGCGACGCAGCCGCATTTCGTCGGCGCGACCAGGCAATGCCGCGTCCGGCTGCGGCAGGCGTTGTTTGAAGGCTCCGATACCGAGCATGGGGGGTCTCCTGGTGTTGTCGTGGGTTCCTGGAAGCGGTCCTCTGTAGGAGCGGCTTCAGCCGCGATCCGAAGTCGGCGCGCGCGAACCGTTCCCGATCGCGGCTGAAGCCGCTCCTACCATCAAGATCGCGGCGCGCCGGATGGAAACACCCCGGCATCCGGTGATTCCTCGTCTCGCGCGGCCGGCGTGCCGAAGCCCAGCGCGTCCACCACCTCGCGCGCCTTCGGCACCGCCGACTCGGGCACGCAGACCTGCACCACGCCGAACAGCGGCAGCTCGCCCATGCCGCCGACCAGCGCCTCGCCCTTGAGGAACACCGGAATGTCGGCGTCCTCCAGCGCATGGCGCACGAGGTGGGCGTCGATCAGGTTGGCGGCGTCGTACACGGTTCTCATCGCGATGAGCATACGCCGGGGGCAATGTTGGGCTTGCGAAGGCGGCGCCCGCCCCTGCCCTGGTGAAACCGTCGGGGGCTGGAGGGGGTGGGCTCCCGGCTTTCAACCGCGGGGCCCATCCCCACCGGCTAAACTGCGCGTTCGTCCCCCGCCGTGTCGTGCCGCATGTCCGCAACGCCCCCGCCCTCCGTCACCGAGAACCCCATCGTCGCTCCCCCGGCACGCCAGGACTTCATACGGCAAATCGTTCGTGACGATCTCGCCAGCGGAAAGCACGACGCGATCAAGACGCGCTTCCCGCCCGAGCCCAACGGCTACCTGCACCTGGGCCACGCCAAGGCGATCTGCCTGAACTTCGGGCTTTCCGGCGAATTCGGCGGCGCCTGCAACCTGCGCCTGGACGACACCAACCCGGCCAAGGAAGACCCCGAGTACGCCGCCGCGATCCAGCAGGACGTGCGCTGGCTCGGCTTCGACTGGCACGAGCTGCGCCATGCCTCCGACTATTTCGAGGTGTTCTACCTGGCCGCGGAAAAACTGATCCGCCAGGGCGATGCGTTCGTCTGCGACCTGAGCGCCGAGCAGATCCGCGAGTACCGCGGCACCCTGACCGAGCCGGGCCGGCCCTCGCCGTTCCGCGAGCGCAGCGCCGAGGACAGCCTCGCCCTGTTCCGGCGCATGCGGGCGGGCGAGTTCGCCGACGGCAGCCACACCCTGCGCGCCAGAATCGACATGGCCAGCGGCAACATCAACATGCGCGATCCGGCGCTGTACCGGATCAAGCAGGTCGCGCACCAGAACACCGGCGATGCCTGGCCGATCTACCCGATGTACGACTTCGCGCACGCGCTCAGCGATGCGATCGAGGGCATCACCCACTCGCTGTGCACGCTGGAGTTCGAGGATCATCGGCCGCTGTACGACTGGTGCGTGGACAAGGTCGACCTCGCCCACAGCCCCGAGCTGCTGGCGCCGCTGGCCGCCAGGGGGCTGCCGCTGGAGGCCAGCAAGCCGCGCCAGATCGAGTTCTCGCGGTTCAACCTCAACTACACGGTGATGAGCAAGCGCAAGCTCGCCGCGCTGGTGCAGGCCGGGCTGGTCGACGGCTGGGACGACCCGCGCATGCCGACCCTGCAGGGCATCCGCCGCCGCGGCTATACCCCGGCATCGCTGCGCCTGTTTGCCGAACGCCTGGGCGTAAGCAAGCAGAACTCGCTGATCGACTTCTCGGTGCTGGAGGGTTGCCTGCGCGAGGACCTTGACGCCGCGGCCGCGCGCCGCATGGCGGTGGTCGAACCGCTCAGGCTGGTCATCACCAACCTCGACGCCGGACACGAGGAATCACTGAGGTTCCCCAACCACCCCAAGGACGAGAGCTTTGGCTCGCGCGATGTGCCGTTCTCGGGCGAGCTGTGGATCGAGCGCGAGGATTTCGCCGAGGTGCCGCCGAAGGGCTTCAAGCGCCTGGTCCCCGGGGGCGAGGTGCGCCTGCGCGGCGCCGGCATCTTCCGCTGCGACGAGGTCGTCAAGGACTCCGATGGCGTGGTGGTCGAGCTGCGCGGCGAGCTCGATCCCGAGTCCCGACCCGGCATGGAAGGCGCCAACCGCAAGATCAAGGGCACGATCCACTGGGTCAGCGCGCGCCATGCGGTCGCCGCCGAGATCCGCCTGTATGACCGGTTGTTCTCGGTGGCCGACCCCGACGACACCGGCGACGGCAAGACCTACCAGGACCATCTCAATCCGGAGTCGCGCCGCATCGTCACCGGCTATGTCGAGCCGTCCGCGGCCGAGGTCGCGCCCGAGCAGGCGTTGCAGTTCGAGCGGCTCGGGTATTTTGTGGCCGACCGCCGCGATTACAGCCCGGGCGCGCCGGTGTTCAACCGCAGCGTCACCTTGCGTGACACCTGGGCGAGCAAGGCTTGAGGATCCAACCACTCCGGAGACATGCCATGTACCGTCCGGCCATGTACCGTCTGTCCCTGCGCCGTCTGTTCGTGTTGTCGATCTCGACCTGCCTGCTCGCGCTGGCTGCCTGCACCGCGCCCATGCAGGGCGATGGCGACGCCGCGCGCGCGCACCTGCCTGCGTCCGGCGCGCCGGCCGAGGCCAGCACACCTCCCGGTCGCCAGGCGCCGCCGATGAGCGACCCCCTGCCTCCCCAGGTCGCGCCCGAGCAGCCCGCACCGCCGCAAACCGCGCCCGGCGACGCAGGCGTGACGCTCGACCGCAGCTGCCACCGCGATGCCGACTGCACCATCAAGAACGTCGGCAACTGCTGCGGCGAATATCCGGCCTGCGTCAACGTCGACAGCCCGACCGATCCGGCCGGCGTACAGGCACGCTGCGCCGCGCAGGGCATGGTCTCGACCTGTGGTTTCCCGGCGATCAGCAGTTGCCAGTGCGTGCAGGGCGAGTGCGAAGGCAGCAACGCGGCGGTCGTGCATTGATGGCCAACGCGCAGATGGTGCATTCACAGATCCACCTGACCCTGCCGGCGTGGGTCCATGACGCGGTCGACACCGCACGGACCTACCCCGGCGACGAGGCCAAGGTGGCACTGGCGATCGACCTGTCGCGGCGGAATATCGAGGCGCACAGCGGCGGGCCGTTCGGCGCGGTGGTGTTCGGCGCCGGCGACCGCATCATCGCCATCGGCGTCAACCGGGTGCGGCCGCAGGCGTGCTCGCTCGCGCATGCCGAGGCGATGGCCTACATGCTCGCCCAGCAGCGCACCCAGCGCCCGCGCCTCAACCGGACCGACGACGACGAGCCCTGCGGCCCGATCACCCTGGCGAGCTCAGCGCAGCCATGCTGCCAGTGCTACGGCGCCACGATGTGGGCCGGCATCGACCGGCTGCTGATCGGCGCGCGCAGCCAGGACGTCGAGGCGCTGACCGAGTTCGACGAAGGCCCGCTGCCGGCCGACTGGATCGGCGAACTGGAAAAGCGCGGGATCGCGGTCGTGCGCGACCTGCTCCGGGAGCAGGCGCGTGCGGTGCTCGCCCGCTACGGCGAACTCGGCGGCGTGCCGTACTGATGCGGCGCACCGCGCCGGATCGCGTAGGGCGGGCACGTTTTCGGTGCCCGTCATGGGCAGTCCCCAAAGCGGGGGCCGAACCGGTCTCCACCCGACCGTCATCGCGGCTGAAGCCGCTCCTACAGGGGCTGGCCGAATGACTCCCGACGCGTTGTTCTGCTGGTGCCGACCGGGCTTCGAGCCCGAGTTGGCGGCCGAACTGGCCGAACGCGCCGGCGCGCTCGGGCTGCACGGCTATGCGCGCACCCAGCGCGGCGACGGCTATGTCGAGTTCATCAGCGACAACGCCACCGCGCTGTGGCGTGCGCTGCCGTTCGCGCAGCTGATCTTCGCCCGCCAGAAACTGCTGCGCCTGGCCGACCTGCCGGGGCTCGACGCGACCGACCGCATCACTCCGATCGTGCAGGCGCTGCAGGCGCACGCCGCTGCGCACGGCCACACCACCTACGGCGACCTCTGGGTCGAGCACCCCGACTCCGACACCGGCAAGCCGCTGGCCGGACTGGCGCGCAGCTTCGGCAACGCGCTGCGCCCGGTGCTGCGCAAGTCGGGATGGCTGGCCCGCAGCGAGGACCCGACCCGGCCGCGGCTGCACGTGGTGTTCCTCGGCGGCCACCATGCGGTGCTCGCCACCGGCCACACCCGTGACAGCTCGCCATGGCCCCAGGGCATCCCGCGCCTGCGCATGCATGCCGACGCGCCAAGCCGGTCGGCGCTGAAGCTGGAAGAAGCGCTGTTCACCCTGCTCGACGACGAGGAGCGCGCACGCATGCTGCGCGACGAGATGCGCGCCGCCGACCTCGGCGCCGCGCCCGGCGGCTGGACCTGGGTGTTGATGCGCAACGGCTTGCGCGTGGTCGCGATCGACAACGGTCCGCTGCGGCCGCAACTGCTGGAAAGCGGCCGCGTCGAGCACCTGCGTGCCGACGGATTCCAGTGGCAGCCCAAGGCCCCGCTGGACTGGATGGTCTGCGACATGGTCGAGCAGCCCCGACGCGTCGCCGAACGCATGGGGGTCTGGTTCCGCGAAGGCTGGTGCCGCCACGCGATCTTCAACCTCAAGCTACCGATGAAGAAGCGCTGGGACGAAACCCGGCTCTGCCTGGACCTGTTCGAGCAGCACGCGCGCAAGCCGATGATCGTGCGTGCCAAGCAGCTGTTCCACGACCGCGAGGAGATCACCGTGTTTGCGACGCCGGCGCCCTGAGCAACGCCGCGGCTGCTGGGCTTGTCAGCCCAGCCTACGCCGCGGGCTCCTTGGTAGGAGCGACGTGAGTCGCGATGACGGCGCCACGGGAGCCTGCGCGGTCGCAGCTCCTACAAAGACCGCAGGTTCGCCGGCACACGCAGCGGGTTTTCCGGTGCTACAGCCCCGCCGCCCGCCTCCACAACGCATGCGTCAATGGCGGCAGCCGGCCGGCGAGGCCGAGCAAGGGCCCGCGCAACAACGTGGCCGCCACCGCATCGTTGGAGAACAGCCGGTTGAGTCCGTCGAATGCGTACGCCGCCAGTGCGTTCTCGCTGCGGCGCTGCCGCGCCCAGCGCGCGAGCCGCGCCGGGGCGGCGATGTCGACATCGCGCTGGCGGCCAGCTGCCACTGCCGCACGCAATGCCGCCACATCGCGCAGGCCGAGGTTGACGCCTTGACCGGCCAGCGGGTGCACGACATG
Source organism: Novilysobacter longmucuonensis (assembly GCF_046600735.1). Classification (NCBI taxonomy): domain Bacteria; kingdom Pseudomonadati; phylum Pseudomonadota; class Gammaproteobacteria; order Lysobacterales; family Lysobacteraceae; genus Novilysobacter; species Novilysobacter longmucuonensis. The sequence goes on along the minus strand of NZ_JBJMAW010000003.1, from coordinate 277,654 downwards.
CGCGGCATCGCCGATCACCACGACGCGGCCGGCGACGCAGGACCGGGCCAGTTTCCGCCGCAGCGGGAACGCGATGCGTCGAGACACCGCTTGCATCGAACCGAGCGGCCCGTCGAACGCTCGCTCGAGCTCCAGCAAAAAGGCCGCGTCATCGGCCTCCAGCAGCCGCGCGGCCTCGGCCTCGGGCAAGGTCCAGACGATCGAGCTGCGCCGCTCGGACGCGTCCGCAAACGGCAGGAATGCCAGCGGCCCACCGGGCAGGAAGCGTTGCCAGCACGTCGCCTCATGCGGGCGCTCGCTGTCGACGAACGCAACCAGGCCGCGCTGCCGGTAATCGTGTTGCTCGACTTCGATGCCGGCGAGTGCACGCAGCCGCGAGTCGGCCCCGTCGGCGGCGACCACCAGCCGCGCATGCAGGCTCGGGCCGGAGTCGAGCTGCAGCCGGACGCCGCCTTCGTCCTGGTCCAGCGCAACCACCTGTTCCGGGCAGTACAGCTGCACGCCGGCGGCCGGTAGCGCCGCCCACAGGCGATCGACCAGCAGCCCGTGCTCGACGATCCAGCCCAGTTCGCGCCGGGCCAAGACATCGGCATCGAAAGCCAGTTCACCGCCACCGCCCGCGTCCCATACCCGCATCGCGCGATACGGCTGCGCGCGGGCCTTGCGCACCTCGTGCCACACGCCCAGGTCGTCGAGCAACGCGGCGTTGTCGGGCGCGAACGCGTACACGCGCAGGTCGGGGGCAGCGGCGCGCCACGGCCGCGGCTCGCGCGCTTCCACCAGCGCCACGCGCAGGCCGTCGCGGGCAAACGCCAACGCTGCCGCCGCGCCGACCACGCCGGCGCCGACCACCGCGACGTCGAATGGATCGCGCCGGCTCATGCGCGGTCCATGTTTGGTTCCCGGCACAGCGCCGGGACCTCGCCGCGATAGCCCAGCGCCCCGCCGACCAGCGCCGCCTGCACCGACGGCAGCCGGTCGAAGGCGAACAGGCCGAGGCTGCGCAAGGGCCGCAGCAGGCCGGCGGGATTCGCGCTCAGCCGTGCCAGCCCGTCGGAGAACGCCAGGGTGCGTTTGCGGTCCTCACGACGGCGGCTGACGTAAGCCTGCAGCAATGCCGGCGCGCCGCAGTCCAGGTCGCCCGCGCCTGCGCCCGCGCGGCCCTGCTCGATCAGCTCGGCCAGAGTCAGCGCGTCGCGCAGGCCGAGGTTGAATCCTTGCGCGCCGATCGGGTGGATGGTCTGCGCGGCATTGCCGACCAGCACCGCGCGCGACGCGGTGGTGCGCTCGGCCAGCACCCGGATCGCCGGATAGGCGCTGCGCTCGCCGCAGCCGAGAAAACGACCGACCCGCCAGCCGAAGCTCGCCTGCGCACGGGCGAGAAAGCCGCTTTGGTCGAGCGCGGCCACGGCATCGGCCTGCTCGCGCGCGACCCCCAGCACCAGCCCGTAGTGTCGGTCGCCGCGCGGTAGCAACGCGGTCGGGCCGTGCTCGGTCAATCGCTCGTAAGCGGTGCCGTCGGGCGCGCGCTCGGCGCGCAGGCGCGTGACCAGCAGGCTCTGCCGGTAGTCATGCTGCCGGGCGTGGATGCCCAGCGCATCGCGCACACCGCTGCGGGTGCCGTCGGCGCCGACCAGCAGGCGCGCGCGCAACAGGCGTTCGCCGCCGCCGTCGGCCACCCGCAACTGGCGCACGCCAGTAGCGGCCATGCCGGGATCAGTCGAATTGGCGAGTCCGAGGAAGCGCATCGGCCGGTAGCGCGCCAGTTGCGGCAACTCCGCCAGCCGCGTCTCCAGCGCCTCGCCGAAATCGCGCGCCACCACGACCTGCCCGAATTGGGTACGCCCATGCCGACGCGCGTCGAGCACGGCACGGCCGAAGTCGCCCTGGCGGCTGAGGTGGATCCGCTCGATCGCCCCGGTCGGCGCGCGCAGCTTCTGCATCACGCCCAGCGCGGTCAGGGCATTGACCGTGGCTTCGGCAAAGCTGAGGTTGCGCTGGTCGAACGCGGCTGGAAGCGCACCCGGCGACGCGGCTTCGATCAGGCCGACATCGAGCCCGATACGCACCAGTGCAATCGCCAGGCTGGCGCCGACCAGCCCGCCGCCGACGATCAGCACGTCGTGCAGCGGTGCTTCGCCGGATGCGTCCGACGCACCGGAGCGGGACGTGGGCGCGGACTGTGACGACAGGGAGCTGGCAGGCATTGCGCTATGCTACCGGCTCCCGTCGGCATCGCCTGTCTGCACACTATGAACCGTCCCGCTTCCCGCCCTTCCGGCCCGTCTTCCCACGCTTCCGGCAAGCGCGCTTCCGACAAGGCCGGGCTTTCCGACAAACTCTTTGCGCCCGGCCCGTGGGTGCTCGCCGCGTTGATCGTGGTCGCGGCGCTGACCCGGCTGTTGCCGCATCCGCCGAATTTCTCGCCGGTCGCGGCGATCGCGCTGTTCGGCGGGGCGTATTTCGCCTCGCGCGGCTGGGCGCTGCTGGTCCCGCTGGCGGCGCTGCTGATATCGGATCTGGTGATGGCTGCGACCCTGGGCGGCCTGTACGCGGGCTACTTCGGCGGCGCCGGCATGTGGCTGGTGTATGCCTGCATCGCGCTGACCACCGTGCTGGGCCTGGGGCTGCGCGGCAAGGTCAGCGGCGCCCGCGTTCTGGGCTACTCGCTGGCCGGCTCGGCGCTGTTTTTCCTGATCACCAATTTCGGTGCGTGGCTGGGCAATCCGATGTACCCGCAGAACGCCGGCGGCCTGGCCGCCTCATATGCCGCCGGCATCCCGTTCTTCCAGTGGACCGTGCTCGGCACATTGTTCTACGCGGCGGCGCTGTTCGGCGGCTTCGCCCTGCTGCGCCATCGCATCCCGGCGTTGCGGGCACAGACGGTCTGAAGGTCGGGACTCGGGACTCGGGACTCGGGACTCGGGACTCGGGACTCGGGACTCGGGACTCGGGACTCGGGACTCGGGACTCGGGACTCGGGACTCGGGACTCGGGAAAGGCTAAACGCCTCTCTCCCAAGCGCAAGCGAAGGAGCCCCTCCTCACTTCTCACTTCTCACTCCCCACCATTGACCCGCACCCGCTCCCATGGGTAACCGCCTCTCCAAGATCTACACCCGCACCGGCGATGACGGCAGCACCGGCCTGGGCGACGGCAGCCGCGTCGGCAAGGACTCGGCTCGGGTCACCGCCTACGGCACCGTCGACGAGGCCAACTCGAGCATCGGGCTGTTGCTCGCCGCCGAGCTGCCCGATCCGGTGCGCGACCTGCTGACCTCAGTGCAGCACCAGCTGTTCGACCTCGGCGGCGAGCTGTGCATTCCCGGCCATGCCGCGATCTTCGATACCGATGTCGAACGTCTCGAGCAGCAGCTCGACGCTTTCAACGAATCGCTGCCGCCGCTGAAGGACTTCATCCTGCCCGGCGGCGGCGAGGCCGCGGCACGCTGCCACCTCGCCCGCACCATCGTCCGCCGCGCCGAGCGCGAGGCAGTCACATTGGCGCAGCTGGAAACGGTGCGGCCCGAAGCAGTGCGATACCTTAATCGCTTGTCAGACCTACTGTTCGTACTGGCCCGCGTGCTCGCACGCGATAGCGGTCACGGCGAGGTGCTCTGGAACCACGAGCGTCGCAAGGGCTGAGCGCCGCGTGTACGTCTACACCCATCCGGCCTGCCTGCGGCACGATCCCGGCCCCACGCACGCGGAGCGGCCCGAGCGGCTCTCGGCCGTCACCGACGCACTGCGTGCCACGTTCGATGCCCTGCAGTGGCAGGAGGCGCCGCGCGCGACCCGCGGCCAGTTGCTGCGCGTGCACGACGACGCACTGCTGGCGCTGGTGCTCGATAACCCGGTGGACACCCGCATCGCGCTCGATCCCGACACCATGCTCGGGCCGGGTTCGGCCGAAGCCGCGCTGCGCGCCGCCGGTGCCGGCGTGGCGGCCGTCGACGCGGTGCTTGTCGGCGGCCAGCGCCGCGTGTTCTGCGCCGTACGCCCGCCCGGTCACCACGCCACCGGCTCGGCGGCCATGGGCTTTTGCCTGTTCAACAGCATCGCGGTGGCCGCGTCGCATGCGTGTGAGAAGCATGGCCTGAGCCGAGTCGCGGTGGTCGATTTCGACGTGCACCACGGCAATGGCACCCAGGCCATCTTCGAGACCGACCTGCGGGTGATGTATCTCAGCTCGCACCAGTTGCCGCTGTACCCGGAGACCGGCCGAGCCGACGAGCACGGCGTCGGCAACGTGATCAATGCGCCGCTGCCGCCGGGCGCGGGCAGCGAGCCCTTCAGGGCGGCATGGCGCGAGCACCTGCTGCCGGCGCTGGACGCCTTCCGCCCTCAGATGCTGCTGATCTCGGCCGGTTTCGATGCGCATCGGCTAGACCCGCTGGCCCAACTCGAACTGGAGACCGACGACTACCGCTGGCTGACCACCGAACTGGTCGCCATTGCCGAGCGCCATGCGCATGGGCGGCTGGTGTCGATGCTCGAGGGCGGCTACGACCTGCAGGCGTTGCGCGAGTGCAGCGTGGCGCACGTCGGGGCGCTGCTGGCGCCCTGAGGCATGCTGCCCGCCTCGCTGTAGGCACTACTTTCCCGCCCGACTCCGCACCGGCTTCGCCGTGGCTACGGTCATGCCGCTGGTGCGCGGTTCGCGGCGCCTTTCCGTTGCCGTTGCCGTTGCCGTTGCCGTTGCCGTTGATCTTGCAAACGCAAATCAATCCACCTCGCATCTCCACAGACCCCGAAGGGGCGGCGCACATGGATGTGCGCCGTTTTCCGATCGAGGCAGGATGCCGAGTCGGAAAATCCCTGCGTCGCCCGCACGCCGAGGTGTTTGAAGTGTCGGGGAAGGGCCTTTCTTTGGCTACTTTCTTTGGCCCTCGCAAAGAAAGTGACTCGCCTTCAGGCGAAAGCATTTGATCCTTGCCTGTCTACCGCCTGCGGATGTTTTTAAGATCGCAGCGCGCGCTCAAGATCAAGATCAAGAGCTTCCGCCTGAAGGCGGGTCACTTTCTTTGCTAAGCCCAAAGACAAAGAAAGGGCTTTCCCCGACACACCTCCCGTGCGGGCATGGAGTAGCGCGGGGATTTTTCGACTCGCCATCCATGGCTCGGTCGAAAAACGGCGGGCATCCCCCGCCGCCCCTTCGGGGTCTGTGGAGAGGCGTCGTTGATTGATCTGCGTTGAATCAATAGCAAGCGCAACGGCAACGGCAAGCGCAAGGGCAAGGGCAAGGGCAAGGGCAAGGGCAAGGGCAAGGGCAAGGGCAAAGGCAAGGGCAAGGGCAAGGACAAGGGCAGGCCAAGATCGAGGTCATCTGGCTTCCAGCTTTCGCTGGAATGGCGGGTACCGGGTCAGCCGCCGCCGATCGCCGCTTGCGGCACGAACTCCAGTGCCGCCGAATTGACGCAATAGCGCAGTCCGGTCGGCTTGGGGCCGTCGGAAAATACGTGCCCCAGGTGCGAATCGCAATGCGCGCACTTGGCTTCGATCCGACGCATGCCATGGCTGTCATCGCTGACTTCGTGGATCGCCTCGGGGGTGAGCGGCTGCCAATAGCTCGGCCAGCCGCTGCCGGATTCGTACTTGGTCTCCGAGGAGAACAGCGGCGCGCCGCACGCCGCGCAGGTGTAGGTGCCGGGCTCCTTGTGGTTCCAGAACCGGCCGGTGAACGCGCGTTCGGTGGCCGAGCAACGGCAGACCGCGTACTGCTCCGGCGATAGCTGCTCACGCCACTGCGCTTCGGTTTTTTCGATCGGATGGGTGCTCACGGTGGTCTCCTGCGAAATACCGGTCAAGATGAATGCCCTGGCCGTGAAGATGGTGTCCGCGTTGCCCCCCTGCAAGGTATGCGGCAAGCTAACCGCCGCTTTTACCCATCGGATCGCCGCGTGCGCAAACCCCTTCGCCTGCTTCCGCTCACGCTGTGCATCTCGCTGGCCCTGCCGGTCCATGCACAGGACGAGGACGCCGACGACTGGGGCCTGTGCCCGATCGGCGATGTGGTGCCGGCGTTCGACGACGCGCCGGTGCCGCAGGGGACCGCGCAACAACGCGCACAGGAGCCGACCGACATCGAAGGCGGCCAGCTGTCGCGCTCCGGCGAGGGCGAGAACCTCGTGGTGCAGGACAACGTGCGGCTCAGCCGCGGCGACCAGTTCCTGGGCACCGACAAGCTGACCTACGACGAGGAGACCGGGCAGTACGTCGCCGAGGGCAGCGTGCGCTACCAGGACGCGGGCATGCGCATCGTCGCCGAACGCGCGCAAGGCAACCAGACCGCCGACCGCCACCGGATCGAGAACCTGCAATATCAGCTGGTCGAGCGCCGCGGCAATGGCGGCGCCGAGCGCATCCAGCTCGAGGGCGCGCAGGGTGCACTGATCGGCTCGACCTACTCGACCTGCGACCCCGACCAGCGCGCCTGGCAGCTGCGCGCGCGCCGCATCGACATCGACACCGAGGAAGGCATGGGCGTCGCCCACGGCGCGGTCGTGCAGATCGGCCGCGTGCCGGTGCTCTACGTGCCGTGGCTGATGTTTCCGATCGACGACCGCCGCCGCACCGGCCTGCTGTATCCGTCGATCTCGTTATCCAGCCGCAACGGCTTCGACTGGAAGCAGCCGATCTACCTCAACCTGGCGCCCAACTACGACGCCACCCTGACGCCGCGCCTGATGACCGATCGCGGCACGCAACTGGGCGGCGAGTTCCGCTGGCTGTATCCCGACGGCCGCGGCACGGTGTCGGGCGAGTGGATGCCCAGCGACGAGCTGCCCGAGCGGGAGCCGGAGCGGTACCTGCGAGTGGCGGGCGACACCCTGCCTGACCAGCGCGGCCTGTTCCGGCTCAATGCCAGCCATGACCTGAGTCGCCGCTGGCGGGTACGCGCCAATCTGGGCTGGGTCAGCGACCCGCACTACCTGGAGGACTTCAGCAACAGCCTGTACGCGGTATCGACCTACACCATCCGCAGCACGGCCGGCATTTTCGGCGGCGGCCGGCACTGGAACACCGGATTGATGGCGTACCACTACCAGCTGGCCGACTACACGCTGACCGAACGCAACCTGCAGTACGACCGGCTGCCGCGCGCATACTTCAACTGGTCGCAGCCGGTCGGGCGCTGGTTCGAGGCCGGACTCAACGCCGAGGCGGTGCGCTTCCAGCACTCGGTGCGTGAAGAAGGCAGCCGGCTGGACGTCAAGCCCTACATCGCCATGCCGCTGGAAGGCGCGAGCTGGTTCGTCAATCCGAGACTCGCCTGGCGCTATACCACCTACCAGCTGGACGACTCGCTGGCGGCCCGCACCGGTGACGGCTCGCCCACGCGCACCCTGCCGATCACCTCGGTGGACGCCGGCATGTTCTTCGACCGGCCGGCGCGCTTGTTCGGCGAGTCCTACCTGCACACGCTCGAGCCGCGCATCTACTACCTCAACGTGCCCTACCGCGACCAGAGCGGGATACCGCGGTTCGACACCCGGCCGATGACCTTCAGCTGGGGCCAGTTGTTCCGCGACAACCGCTATACCGGTCCGGACCGGCAGATCGACGCCAACCAGTTGACCACCGCGCTGACCACGCGCCTGATCAGCGAGGACGACGGGCGCGAGCGGTTGTCGGCCAGCGTCGGCCAGATCCACTATTTCGAGGACAGCCGGGTCTCCGCCGGCGAGACCAACGCGGTCCAGCGCGGCCAGTCGGCCTGGGTCGCCGACATCGGCGTCTCGCCCGGAGACCGCTGGACGATCAACGCCGCCTACCAGTGGGACCCCAACTTCCGCCGCGAAGACCTGGCCAGCATCCGCGCGCGCTACCTGGTCGGTGACAGCGGCGTGGTCAACCTGGGCTATCGCTACCGGCGCGGGCTGGTCGAGCAGGCGGACTTCTCGTTCCTGTACCCGATCGACCGCAACTGGAGCCTGGTCGGCCGCTACTACTACTCGATCGAGGAGGACAAACTGCTGGAATCCATCGCCGGCGTGCAGTGGGAAAGCTGCTGCGTGGCGGTGCGCCTGGTCGCGCGGCGCTACGTGCGCGACCGCGACGGCGATCTGGACGATTCACTGCGCCTGGAGATCGAACTCAAGGGCCTGGGCTCGGCCGGCCAGAAGACCGAAGGCGTATTGCGCCGTGCTATCCTCGGCTACGATCGCGACGATCTTTATCTCGTACCACCGTCCTTCGTGCCGCCCGGCGAAGTCGACCCCTCCCCCGACTCGATCCTATGAAGAAACTATTCGCGTGTCTCCTTGCCGCCGCGTTACTGGCTGCCTCCGTACAGGCCCAGCAGGTGCAGCCCATCGACGGCATCGCCGCGGTGGTCGATGAGGATGTGATCCTGCGCAGCGAGCTCGACCGTGCGCTGAACAACGTGCTGCTGCAGTACGCCGGCCGCAGCGAGCAGCTGCCGCCGCGCGAGATCCTCGAGCGGCAGGTACTGGAGCGGCTGGTGCTCATCAACCTGCAGGTGGCGCGGGCGGCGGGCACCGGCGTGCGCGTCGGCGACCAGGAAGTCGACCAGGCGATCGCCGGCATCGCCGCCCAGAACCAGGTCAGCGTCGAACAACTGGCCCGGCAGGTCGCCAGCGACGGCACCTCCTATGCCGAATTCCGCGACTCCATTCGTGACGAACTGATCATCCAGCGGCTGCGCCAGCGGTTTGCGCAGACCCGGGTGTCGGTCAGCGATGCCGAGATCGACGCGGCGCTGGAGTCGCAGCAGGCGTCGGGGGCACAGTTCCACCTCGCCCACATCCTGGTGGCGCTGCCCGAAGGCGCGACCCCGGAGCAGATCGCGATCGCACAGCAGAAGGTCGAAGGCATCAAGGGCCTGCTCGATCGCGGCGAGATGGATTTTGCGGCCGCGGCGGTGCGTTATTCCGACAGTCCCAATGCGCTGGAAGGCGGCGATCTGGGCTGGCGCAGCCTCGATGAGATCCCGGTCGCGTTCGCCACGCTGGTCAGAGACATGGCGCCCGGCGAGGTCAGCGCGACGTTGCGTGGCCCCAGCGGCTTCCAGTTGCTGCAGATGGTGGAAACCCGCGACGCCTCCGAGGACGGCCCCGACCTGGTGACCCAGTACCACGGCCGACACATCCTGGTCCGCGTGGACCCCAACGTCAGTGATGCCGCGGCCAAGGCCGAGATCGACACCTTGGGCGCGCGCATCGCCGGCGGTGCCGACTTCGCGGAAGTCGCACGCGAGCATTCCGACGACCCGAGTTCGCAGAGCCGTGGCGGCGATCTGGGCTGGTTCACGGCGGATCAGTTCGGCCCTGATTTTGGCGCCCAGATCACCTCACTGCAGGACGGCCAGGTGTCCAAGCCGTTCCGCACCCCGGCCGGCTGGCACATCGTCGAGCGCCTCGGCAGCCGCCAGAGCGACGTGGGCGCCGACAACCGCCGCGCCCAGGTCAGCGAAACCATCGGCCGCCGCAAGCTCGAGGACGAGTGGAACCGCTTCCTGCGCGAGATGCGCGGCGAAGCGTACGTCGACTACCGCATCGGCCCGCCCGACGACGACGCCTCTGGCAATGCGCCGGACGCGCCGGCGCCCGCCAGCGACGGCTGAGATGCCCCCGCGCCGGCTCGCGCTGGTACCGGGCGAACCGGCCGGCGTCGGCCCGGAGCTGTGTGTCCGGCTCGCGCAGCAGCGCCGCGACTACGGGCTGACCGCATTCGGCGATCCCGATGTGCTGCGGCAGGCGGCCGAACGGCTCGGCCTGCCGCTGGCCTTTTCCGACGATCCGGATGCGCCGGCGACCGTGCCGGGCACGCTCGGTCTGGTCGAGATCCGCAACGCCGCACCCTCGCGCCCGGGGGTGCTGGAGCCGCGCAACGCCGGCGCGGTGATCGATGCGCTGCACACCGCCGCGGAGGCATGCCTGCAGGGCCGCTTCGATGGCCTGGTGACCGGGCCGGTGCACAAGGCCGTGATCAACCAGGCCGGCATCGCCTACACCGGCACCACCGAGCTGCTCGCCGCCCACGCCCGATGCGAGGTGGTGATGATGCTGGCCAATCACATCGTCCGCGTCGCCCTGGCCACCACCCACCTGCCGTTGCGCCAGGTCGCCGACGCGATCGATGGCCCGCGGCTGGCCGGCACCATCCGCATCCTGCATCGCGCCCTGCAGCGCGATTTCGGGATCGCCGCGCCGGCCATCGCGGTGCTCGGCCTGAACCCGCACGCCGGCGAGGCCGGGCATCTCGGCCGCGAGGAAATCGACATCATCGAGCCCGTGCTCGAGCACCTGCGCGGCGAGGGCCTGCAGCTGATCGGCCCGTTGCCGGCCGACACCGCGTTCCTGCCCGGCAAGCTGCACGATTTCGATGCGGTGCTGGCGATGTACCACGACCAAGGCCTGCCGGTGCTCAAGTACAGCGGCTTCGAGCAGGCGGTTAATTTCACCCTCGGCCTGCCCTACCCGCGCGTCGCGGTCGACCACGGCACCGCGCTCGACCTGGCCGGGACCGGCACGGCCGACCCGTCGAGCCTGTTCGCCGCCGCCGAGGCCTGTGCGCGGATCGTGCGGGTTCGGAGTGAAGCGGTTTTGACGCGGATGAACACGGATAAGAGCGGATAAGAATCAGTGGAACGATGCTGTTCGGCGGATCGGGCCTTGCCGCCCGCCGGACCAAGCCCTATCCCCGCGAAAACGGATCTCCAGAGTGGGAACTGTTTTGCGATGACTCCCAATACCGGCATTCGCAACAGAATTCCCCTCTGCTTCTTCACCTTGATCCGCGTCCATCCGCGTCCATCCGCGTTAATCCGCGTCAAAAAACGCCCCTTCAACCGGCCATCCGCCATGACCCGCAGCAGCCATTTCCACGAGCCGCCCAAGAAGAGCCTCGGCCAGCACTTCCTGCACGAGCGCGGCATCATCGACAAGATCGTGCAGGCGGTGAACCCCAAGCCCGGTGACCGGCTGGTCGAGATCGGCCCGGGCCAGGGCGCGATCACCTTCCCGCTGCTCGACCGCCACGGCGAGCTCACCGTGATCGAGTTCGACCGCGACCTGATCTTCCCGCTGACCGAGGCCGCGCATGCGCACGGCACGCTGACGGTGATCCACCGCGACGTGCTGAGCGTTGACTTCGACGCGTTGGCCGGCGACGAAGGTCCGATCCGGCTGGTCGGCAACCTGCCCTACAACCTGTCCTCGCCGATCCTGTTCCATGCGCTGGACCACGCCGCGTCGATCCGCGACATGGTGTTCATGCTGCAAAAAGAGGTTGTCGACCGCATGGCGGCCGGGCCGGGCAGCAAGATATACGGCCGCCTCAGCGTGATGCTGCAGGCGTATTGCACGGTCACGTCGCTGTTCAGCGTGCCGCCGGGTGCGTTCCACCCGCCGCCCAAGGTTGAATCGGCGGTCGTGCACCTGCTGCCGCATGCGCCAGAAAGCATCGGCATCGCCGACCGCACGACGTTCGCCAATGTCGTACGCGACGCATTCGGCCAGCGCCGCAAGACGCTGCGCAATGCTCTGTCGAGGATCTGCGAGGCGGGCATGATCGAAGCCGCCGGCGTACGGTCCGACGCGCGCGCCGAGCAACTGCCGGTGGCCGACTTCGTACGCCTGGCCAATGCGCTTTCGGAGCAGGGAACGGGGAACAGGGAACAGGGAACGGAGGGTTGAACCGCGTCGCTGGGGTGCTGCCTTACCGCTATCGCGCCCCTGGACGAAAACTTGTTTGCCAACCCGCCTCCGTTCCCCACTCCCGCTTCATTGTTGCCGCTTCACTGTTTCCCGCTTCACCATCATTCCGCTCACCCCGCCCTGCAACTACACTGCCTGCATGGATCCCCACACCGATTACGTCTTCGACATCGAAGTCGCCACGCGTTACCTCCACGACCAGTCCGAGCCCGAGCAGGCTCGCTATGTCTTCGCCTACACCATCCACATCCGTAACAGCGGCCGCGTGCCGGCGCGCCTGCTGTCGCGCCGCTGGGAGATCACCGATGCCAACGGCAAGGTGCAGCAGGTCCGGGGCGAAGGGGTGGTCGGCGAGCAGCCGTGGCTGAAGCCGGGCGAAGGCTTCCGCTACACCTCCGGGGCGGTGCTGGAGACCGACCTGGGCACGATGCAGGGCAGCTACGCGATGCTCGCCGACGATGGCACCGAGTTCGAGGCGCCGGTCCCGGCATTCACCCTGACTGTGCCGCGCACGCTGCACTGATGGGCATCGCATGACCACCTGGGCCATCGGCGACCTGCAGGGCTGTTACGACGCCACCGCGCGCCTGCTCGAGCGCATCTCGTTCGACCCGGCAAGCGACCGGCTGTGGTTCTGCGGCGACCTGGTCAACCGCGGCGGGCAGTCGCTTGAGACCCTGCGGCTGGTGCATTCGCTGCGCGAGTGCGCGAGCGTCGTGCTGGGCAACCACGACCTGTCGCTGCTGGCAATCGGCGAGCGCCGCGAGGAGGAGCAACGCAAGGTCAACCCGGACCTGCAGCGCATCGTGCTGGCCGAGGACCGCGACGTGCTGCTCGGCTGGCTGCGCATGCAGAAGCTGGTGCATGTCGACCGCGAACTCGGCTGGATGATGGTGCACGCCGGGCTCGCCCCGAAGTGGACCACCCAACTCGCCCAGCGCCACGCACGCGAGATCGAGGAGAAACTGCAGGGCGAACAGTACCGGCGCCTGCTCAAGAACATGTACGGCGACGGGCCGGCGTGGAACCCGCAGCTCAGCGGGGTCGAGCGCGATCGCGCGATCATCAACACGATGACGCGGCTGCGCTACTGCTCTCCGCGCGGCCGCATCGCATTCGAGGACAAGGGCGTCCCCGGCACCCAGCCGGCCGGCCTGTACCCGTGGTACGCGGTGCCGGGGCGGGCGGAGCGCGACCTGAAGATCGTCTGCGGCCACTGGTCGGCGCTGGGGCTGTTCATCGGCCACGGCGTGCATGCGATCGACACCGGCGCGGTCTGGGGCGGCAAGCTCACCGCGCTGCAGCTCGACACCGAGGAACTGCGCGTGGTGCAGGTGCCCGGGCGCGATGTACCGGCCGATCCGCCGAGGTCGCGGCCGCCGCGGCGGCCGCAGAAGCAGCGTGGGCGGCGGTGATACGGAACGGAGGTTTTAAGTTCTAAGGCCGACGGCATATCGAGCCAAGCATCGAGTGATGCCGCTTGTGGCTGCCGGCAGTTCCCCCCTTTGAAAAAGGGGGTTGGGGGGATTTGCTGTTGCTGGTGCCGTTGCTTGAAGAGCAGAAGCAAATCCTCCCCAACCCTCCTTTTCCCAAGGAGGGAGCTGAGCGCTGCAGCTGGAGCGACGAGGGCGGCCGGACGCCGCCGGTTGCGATCCGGTTCCCACCTGTGGTGTCAAACCAGCGCGGCTGAAGCCGCTCCTACAGGCGGCGGTAGTCGGTGAAGGCGAATGCATGCGCGTGGCGGGCGTCGGCCGCGTGCGGCTCGCGCGCGGTGACCTGCCACTGCCCCGGGTCGAACACGGGAAAGAACGCATCGGCGTCCCCAACCACGGTATCGACGTGGGTCAGGTGCATCCGCTGCGCCTGCGGCAGGCACAGCGCATAGACCTCGCCGCCGCCGATCACGCACAGCTCGTGCGGAGCCCCGGCGGCGCTGCCGCCATCGGTCGCGGCGATGCGCGCGGCATCCAGTGACGCGACCGCCTGCATGCCCTCGAACGGCACCCGGCCCGACCGGGTCAGCACCAGGTTGCGGCGCCCCGGCAACGCCCGGCCCAGGGATTCAGCGGTCCTGCGCCCCATCAGCACCGGCTTGCCCAGCGTCAGCGCCTTGAAGCGCTTGAGATCGTCGGGCAGTCGCCACGGCAGTTCGTTGCCGCGACCGATCGCGCGGTGGCGGTCCAGCGCGGCGATCAGAACCAGCTCCGGCAAGACCGGCTCCACCGGTCAGACCGCCACCGGTGCCCGGATCGCCGGGTGTGGCTCGTAGCCTTCGATCACGATGTCCTCAAAGCCGAAGTTGAAGATGTCGCGGACCTGCGGATTGAGTTTCAGCGTCGGCAGGGACCGCGGCTCGCGCGCGAGTTGTTCGCGGGCCTGCTCATGATGGTTCGAATACAGGTGCGCATCGCCAAGGGTGTGCACGAAATCGCCGACCTCCAGGTCGCATACCTGCGCCACCATCTGCGTCAGCAGCGCGTAGCTGGCGATGTTGAACGGCACGCCAAGGAAGATGTCACCGCTGCGCTGGTAGAGCTGACAGCTGAGCCTGCCGTCGGCCACGTAGAACTGGAACAGCGTGTGGCATGGCATCAGCGCCATCTGCGGCAGGTCGGCGACGTTCCAGGCGCTGACGATCAACCGCCGGGAATCGGGGTTGCGCTTGATCTCCTCGATCACCCAGCGGATCTGGTCGATCTCGATTCCGTCCGCGCCCGCCCAGCGCCGCCACTGCTTGCCGTACACCGGCCCGAGTTCGCCGTGCTCGTCGGCCCACTCGTCCCAGATGCCGACCTTGTGCTCCTTCAGGTAGCCGATGTTGGTGGCTCCCTGCAGGAACCACAACAGCTCGTGCACGATCGAGCGCAGGTGCAGCTTCTTGGTGGTGACCAGCGGGAAGCCCTGGCGCAGGTCGAACCGCATCTGCCAGCCGAACACGCTGCGCGTGCCGGTGCCGGTGCGGTCGGCCTTGTCGGTGCCGTGGTCCAGTACGTGGCGCAGCAGATCGAGATAGGGACGCATCGGTCAACCCTTGGACGCGGTGATCGGAGCGGGCATCAGCGTCGGCGCACGCCGCGACAGGCCGAGCCAGAACAGGCCGAGCGCGATCAGCGGCAGGCTCAGCACCTGGCCCATGGTCAGCCAGCCGAACGCAAGGTAGCCCAGTTGCGGATCGGGCATGCGCACGAATTCGACCAGGAAGCGGAAGCTGCCGTACAGCAGCGCGAACAGGCCCGACACCGCGTAACGCGGCCGCGGCTTGCGCGAGTACCACCAGAGGATGACGAACATCGCCAGCCCTTCCAGCGCGGCCTGGTAAAGCTGCGAGGGATGCCGCGCGAACCGCTCCAGCGCACCGCTGGCGAACTGCGCCTGCAACTGCGTCTGGCTCCAGCCGGCAAACTCCGGCGCACGCGGGAAGATCACCCCCCAGCCGCCGTCGGTGAACTTGCCCCACAGCTCGCCGCCGATGTAATTGCCGAGCCGGCCGAAGCCCAGCCCCGGCGGCACCAGTGGCGCGACGAAATCCATCACGTCGAAGAAATGCAGCCGGTACTTGCGCGCCCACCACAGCGCCGCGGCCATGACCCCGAGCAGCCCGCCGTGGAAGCTCATGCCGCCTTCCCAGATGCGCAGCAGCATCAAGGGATCGCGCAGGAACTCGCCGAAGGAGTAGAACAGCACGTAACCGAAACGGCCGCCGAGCACCACGCCGAGCATCGAATAGAACAGCAGGTCGCCGTAGGCCTGCTCGTTGACCCCGGGCAGGCGGCCGGCGCGCACGCGGCGGCGGCCGAGCCACCACGCCAGGCCGAAGCCGAGCAGGTACATGATGCCGTACCAGTGGACCTGCAACGGGCCGAGGTCGAGGGCGATCGGGTCGATCTGGTGCAGGACGGTCATGCTTTGATGCGCTTCCGGGCGGCGGCGAAGCGGCTATTGTGCCCGAGCGGCCGACGCACGTCCGGGCGCCTCAGGCATCGCCGCGCCTGGCCCGCGTGACCGGCGGGCTGCGCGGCATGCCGCTTACGCCTTGTGCTGCTCCGCCGTGGCAAGGCGCTGGGCCGCACGGCGCTTGGCCATCAGGTTCAACACCTCGACCAGCGCGGAGAAGCCCATCGCCCCGTAGATGTAGCCACGCGGGATGTGCATGTCCAGCCCGTCGGCGACCAGATAGACGCCGATCAGCACGATGAAGGCCAGCGCCAGCATCTTGATGGTCGGGTTGCGGTCGATGAACTGGCCCAGTGGCCGCGCCGCCAGCAGCATCACCGCGACCGCCGAGAGGATTGCGATCACCATGATGATGGTGTCGTTGGCCATGCCGACCGCGGCGATCACCGAGTCCAGCGAGAACACGATGTCGATCACCGCGATCTGCGCGATCACCATCCAGAACGAGGTCGCGACTTTGTGCTGGATGTCGTCGTGCTCCTTCTCGCCGCCGATCAGCTCGCGTATCTCCATCGTGCCCTTCACCAGCAGGAACGCGCCGCCGAGGATCAGCACCAGGTCGCGCACCGAGATCCCCTGGCCCAGCACCTGGAACAGGTCGTGGGTGAGCCCGGCCAGCCAGGCCAGGGTCAGCAGCAGCAAGATGCGGGTGATGCAGGCGACCGCGATGCCGAACTTGCGCGCGACCTCGCGCTTGTGCACCGGCAGGCGGCTGACCGCGATCGAGATGAACACCAGGTTGTCGATACCGAGCACGATCTCGATCGCGCTGAGCGTCAGCAGGGTGATCCAGGTTTGCGGGTCGCTGAAAAGTTCGATCACTTGCAAGATTCCTTGGCGAACACGTCAAAAAAAACGTAGGGTGGGCACGTTTTCTGCGCCCACCGGCACCAAAGATGGTGGACACCAAAAAAGTGCCCGCCCCACGGTGCAATCAGAACAATTTCGGCCCGAGGATCGTCGCCCAGGTCAGCAGCACGTTGAGCATCACCAGCATCACCGCGGCCGAACCCATGTCCTTGGCGCGCCCGGCCAGCTCGTGGAACTCGGCGCCGTAGCGCTCGATCAGCGCCTCCACCGCCGAATTGACCAACTCGACGCTGAGCACCAGCAGCATCGAGCCGACCAGCAATACACGCTCGACCGCAGTGTCGCCGAGCCACCAGCCCAGCGGCGTGAGCAGCACGAACAGGTAGACCTCCAGCCGGAACGAGGACTCGTGCAGCCATGCCGCGCCCAGTCCCTGCATCGACCATCGGGCCGCCTGGAGGATGCGCCCGGGACGACGCGGCAGGTGGCCGTACTCGTCCGCCATGGCGTACTCAGGCGGCCCGCACCGGGTCCGCCGCCGGCACGAACGTCACGTCCAGCTCGCGCACCGCCTTGACGTCATCCAGCCGGCGCACCGGCATGGTGTAGGGCGCGCCTTTCATGCGCTCGGGATTCTCCGAGGACTCGCGCAGCAGCTCG
The DNA here is from genome assembly GCF_046600735.1 of Novilysobacter longmucuonensis. NCBI lineage: Bacteria > Pseudomonadati > Pseudomonadota > Gammaproteobacteria > Lysobacterales > Lysobacteraceae > Novilysobacter > Novilysobacter longmucuonensis. The sequence continues at coordinate 260,550 of NZ_JBJMAW010000003.1, read as the reverse complement.
GCCATCGCCGCGACGAACTCGTCGAGCGTCTCCTTGCTCTCGGTCTCGGTCGGCTCGATCAGCATGCACTCGGGCACCAGCAGCGGGAAGTAGTTGGTCGGGGCGTGGATGCCGCGGTCCAGCAGGCCCTTGGAGAAGTCCATCGCGGTCACGCCGCTGGCCTTCTTCTGCGGCTGCACGGTGAGGATGAACTCGTGGCCGGCGCGACGCTCCGGATAGGCCAGGGTGAAGCCAACATCCCTGAGCCGGGCGGCCAGATAGTTGGCGTTGAGGGTGGCGTATTCGGCCACCCGGGTCATGCCCTCGCGGCCGAGCATGCGTGCGTAGACATAGGCACGCAGCAGTACCCCGACATTGCCCGCGAACGCCGACAGCCGGCCGATTGACAGCGGGCGGTCCTTCTTGCGGATGAAGCGGTACCAGACTTTCGCGGGAGCATTGTTTCCGCTGCCCCCATCCGTACTGCGTGCACCTTCCCCCGCAGACGGGGGAAGGGAACCGGTGTCGTCCGCTTCGCGAACGACCTTTTCTATCATGGGGATCGGCAGGAAATCGCGCAGACGCTCCGACACGCCGACCGCCCCGGACCCCGGGCCACCGCCGCCGTGCGGGGTGGAGAAGGTCTTGTGCAGGTTCATGTGGATCGCGTCGAAACCCATGTCGCCGGGCCGCACCTTGCCGAGGATCGCGTTGAGGTTGGCGCCGTCGTAGTACAGCAGGCCGCCGGCCTCGTGCACGAGCCGGGCGATCTCCTGGATGCGGCGCTCGAACAGGCCGATCGTCGAGGGGTTGGTCAGCATGATGCCGGCGGTCTTCGGACCGAGCACCTTCTTCAGCGCCTCCACGTCGATGTCGCCATCGGCCTGGGTCGGGATCTCCCGGACCACGCAGCCGCACATCACCGCGGTCGCCGGATTGGTGCCGTGGGCGGCATCGGGCACGATGATCTCGTTGCGCTCGTGATCGCCGCGGTGCTTGTGGTAGGCCATGATCATCGCAACGCCGGCGAATTCGCCCTGCGCCCCGGCCATCGGCGCCAGCGATACCCCGCCCTTCATGCCGGTCACCCCGGCGAGGATTTCCTGCAGGTCGTGCATGCACGCCAGGAAACCCTGGCTCAGCGATTCCGGCGCGTACGGGTGGCGGCCGGCGAAGCCGTCCAGCAGCGCCAGCGAATGGCAGGCCCGCGGGTTGTACTTCATCGTGCAGCTACCCAACGGGTAGAAGTTGGTGTCGATCGAGAAGTTCTTGCGCGACAGGTTGGTGTAGTGCCGCACCACCTGCAGCTCGGAGACCTCCGGCAGGCCGACCGGCGTATCGCGCAGCAACGCCGCGGGAATGTCCGTCGGTGCCGTCGGCGCGTGGGCGGGATGCTGGGCGACCGCGCTGCGGCCGGGCTGGGATTGCTCGAAGATCAACATGAAGTCGGAAACGTCCCTGGTTTGGGCAAGTGCTGGGCAAATGCTGGGCAGGTGCTGGGCAGATGCGGCGCGAGCCGCGGCAGACCGCGAATTTTGCCACAAGGGGCGGCCCGCCGCCGCGCCGGCCGCGTTCATCGCGACCCCCCGCGCCTGCGGCGGTGTCCTGCGCCGGAAGGGGCAGATCCGCGCTAGGCTGCCGTTTCGACCCACCCGCACAAGGAACCCGCCCGATGGCCGTGAACCCCGTCCCCGATGGCTACCACAGCGTCACCCCGTACCTGACCGTCGACGATGCCGCCGCCGCGATCGACTTCTACCAGCGCGCGTTCGGCGCCGAGGAGCTGTTCCGGCTGCCGATGCCCGACGGCAACGGCGGCGAGAAGATCGCACACGCCGAGATCCGCATCGGCGACTGCAACCTCATGCTTTCCGACGAATGGCCGGACATGGACGCGCTGGGGCCGAGCAAGCGCGGCGGCGCGACCACCGGCTTCATGATCTACGTGCCCGATGCCGACGCGGCGGTGCAGAAGGCGATCGACGCCGGCGGCAAGCCCAGGGGCCAGGTCGAGGATCAGTTCTGGGGCGACCGCACCGGCTCGATCATCGACCCGTTCGGCCACAAATGGACCCTGGCGACGCATGTCCAGGACGTGCCGCCGGAGGAGCTGCAGCAGCGCATGAAAGCGTGGAGCGAGCAGCAGGGCGCTTGACCTTCCCGCTTCCGCGTTCCTGTAGGAGCGCCCCATGGCCGCGATGCTTTACTGCGACCGCCCACCAACGGCATTGCGCCCATGGGGCGCTCCTAGTACATCCGGGCCAACCGCCCTAGGGCTACTCCTCGTGGATCGCGGTGCCGCGGCTGCCGTCGGGCTTGATCCAGCCGCGGAACATGCTGCCACTGTTGAACGGCATGGCGATGTTGCCGTCGGCGTCCAGTGCGATCGCCCCGCCATTGCCGCCGGCTGCCGGCACGACCTTGTTCACCACTTCGTTGGCCGCAGCCTCCAGGCTGTCGCCGCGGTAGGCCACGCGCGCGCAGATGTCGTGCGCCACCGCGTTGCGGATGTAAAACTCGCCCCAGCCGGTGCCCGACACGCCGCAACGCTCGTCGGCCCAGGTGCCGGCACCGATCACCGGCACGTCGCCGACCCGGCCCCACTTCTTGTTGGTCATGCCGCCGGTGCTGGTCGCCGCGGCGATGTGGCCGTGCGCGTCCAGCGCGACCGCGCCCACGGTGCCGAAGTACTTGTCCGGCGCGTCACCGAGCGAGGCCTGCTGCTGCGCCTTTTCCAGGGCGCGGCGACGGTGGTCGGTATCGAACCATTCGTTGGGCACCCGGGCGATGTCTTCGCGCGTGTCGGCGAACGCTTCCGCGCCATCGCCGGCCAGCATCACGTGCGGGCTGTGCTCCATCACCGCACGCGCCAGCTTGACCGGATTGCGTACGGTGGTGAGCCCGGCCACCGCGCCGGCGCGGCGCGTATGGCCTTCCATCACTGAGGCATCAAGGTCGTGCCGGCCCTCGGCGTTGAACACCGCACCCTTGCCTGCATTGAAGCGCGACGACTCCTCCAGCACCAGGACCGCGGCCTCGACCGCATCCAGCGCGGCACCGCCATCGGCGAGGATCGCGTGGCCGGCATCCAGCGCGCGATTCAGGGTGGCATGCACGTCACGCACGTCGGCCTCGCTGAGTGCGTCCTTGGGCACGAAGCCGGCGCCGCCGTGGATCACCAGCGCGGTCTTCGGCCCGGCTTCGGTGGCCGGCGCGGGCGTCGCTGGGTCGTGGGCGTGGGCGGTCATGGCGGTGAGGGCGAGCAGCAGGATCAGTGGGCGCATGATGACTCTCTCTTTGGCGTAGGCCGAGGATAACGCTGTCGGCACCACGCCGTACTCCTTACAAGCAAGCTCCCCTTTTTGGCAAAGAAGGGGTCCGGGGGGTCTGCCTCTGCCTCTGATTCCGCTATGCGTGCGCATGCGCCTGTGCCTTGGTCGTTGATTTGCTGTTCAACGCAAATCAATCCACCTCGCATCTCCACAGACCCCGAAGGGGCGGCGCACATGGATGTGCGCCGTTTTTCGACCGAGGCAGGATGCCGAGTCGGAAAATCCCCGCGTCGCCCGCACGGCGAGGTGTTTGAAGTGTCGGGGAAGGGCCTTTCTTTGGTTACTTTCTTTGTAAGCCCAACCAAAGAAACTGACTCGCCTTCAGGCGAAAGCATTTGATCCTTGCCTGTCTACCGCCTGCGGATCTTTCCAGGAGTCCCGGCGCGATCAGAAACAAGATCAAGATCAAGATCAAGATCAAGATCAAGATCAAGATCAAGATCAAGATCAAGAGCTTCCGCCTGTTTGCCTGATAACAGCAACGACAACAGCAACGGCAACGGCAGGGTCGAGGTCGAGGTCAAGATCAAAGTGGACTCCACTTCGCCGGAATGACGGACACGTGCGGCTGCCCCCCCGGCGCAGCAACGGCAAGGCGATCAGCCGTCGAAGCGGATGGTGGCGACGGTGCCCTCGCCGGCGACGCTCTCCAGGGTGACCGGCCAGCCGAAGCGGTCGCCCAGCCGGCGTACGATCGACAGGCCCATGCCCTTGGCGTCCTCGCGGGTGATGTCGACGCGGTAGAACGGATTGAACACCTTCGCCAGTGCCTCTGGCGTCATGCCGATGCCGCTGTCGCGCACCTCGATGCGCCGGGCTTCGATCCTCACCTCGATCCGGCCGCGGTCGGTGAAGCGCGCGGCGTTGGTGAGCAGGTTGCCGAGCATCACGTTGAGGACGTGCGGCGGCGCGTTTAGTTGCGGACCGCCTTCATCGACCAGGGTCAGCTCGACCGGCTTGCCGACCAGCAGCGGACGCACGCGCTCGATCTCCTCGTCGACCACCGACCGGACCTCGAACTCCTCATTTTGCGTCGACATGTCGGCCTCGCGCGCGAGGATCAGGAAGGCGTCGATCACCGCCTCCATGTCGCGGCCGGCGCGTTGTATGCGGCTCAGCGAACGCTGCGCGCGCGCGGTGAGTTCGGAGTCGGCCAGCATCAGGTCGGTGGCGACGCGGATTACCGTCAGCGGTGTGCGCAGCTCGTGGCTGGCATCGCGGGTGAAGTCACGCTCGCGCTGGACGAAGTCGGCGACGCGGTCGGCCAGGCCGCTGAGCGATCGCGCCAGCCGCTGGACTTCGAAACCCGAATCGCCGGGCAGGTTGGCCGGGGCAATGGTGCTGACGTCCGGATCCCGCGGATCCCACTGGCGCACGACATTGGCCAGCCAGCTGACCGGCGCGACCAGCCGCTGCGACAGCCGGTATGTCCGCCAGGTGGTCAGGTAGGTTGCCAGCAGCGACAGCAACAGCGAGACCAGGCCCGTGTAGAGGATCGCGCGGTCGACCAGGGCCGAGGTGAATGTCACATAGAAGCGGCCATCGCTGCGTTCGTCCTCATCGATGTAGACCATCCTGGCCTGCTCGGAGAACGCGTGCAGGCCCGGATCGAGCGTACGCAACTGCGGCGGCAGGTCGGCGCTCGGCGCACCCGGCAGGTCGAGGTAGCCGGTGACGCTGGAGGTGAGCGGCAGCGGATGGCTCGGGTCGAGCCGGTGGCCCGTCCAGAAGTCGTCCGCTTCGCGCTGCATGCGATCGGTGAGCACGGCATCGCGCACGAGCACGCCGGCCAGCAGGATGCCGCCCGAAATCAGGACACTGCCGATCAAAGCCTGCGTGATGAACGCAAGCCTGACCTTCCGTGCGAGCCCCTGTGCCATGCCGTCCCCCGGCGATCCGCTGCCGGGTCAGTCCGGTGGCTGCGAAATGTCGGCGACGCGGTAGCCCGCGCTCTGCACGGTGTGCAGCAGCTGTTTATCGAAAGGCTTGTCGATGGTCTTGCGCAGGTTGTAGAGATGGCTGCGTAGCGTGTCCGAATCGGGCAGGCCATTGCCCCAGATCTCGCGCTCGATCTCCTGGCGGCTGACCACCCGCGGCGACTCACGCATCAGGATGGTCAGCAGGCGCAGGCCGATCGGCGAGAGTTGCAGTTCGCTGCCGCTGCGGGTGACGCGCAGGCTGGCCGGGTCGAGCACCAGGTCGGCGACCTTGAGCACCTCACCACCGACCTGGCGCCGCTCGCGGCGGATCAGCGCGCGCAGCCGGGCTTCGAGCTCCTGGATCGCGAACGGCTTGATCAGGTAGTCGTCGGCGCCGGCGGACAAGCCGGTGAGTTTTTCATCGAGCGTGTCCCGCGCGGTCAGCATGAGTACCGGCGTGGACTTGCGTGCCTCCTCGCGCAGGCGCTTGCAGACCTCGGTGCCGTCCAGGCGCGGCAGCATCAGGTCCAGCACGATCACGTCGTAGCTGTTCTCCGCGGCCAGGCGGTAACCGTCCAGCCCATCGGCCGCGTAGTCCACTTCGAAGCCGCGCCCTTCCAGGTACTCGCCGACCATCTCGGAAATGTTGCGGTTGTCCTCGACGATGAGGACCAGACCCCCGTCCCGCGTGCTCTGCATACAGAGTTCTCCATACCTTCAGTTTTGTGAAGGGTGCCGAAGTCGGGGTTTACGCGTTGTGAAGATATGCCCGGGCGCGCAAACCGCGGAAGCGATCGTCGGAGGTCATGCGATTGCCGGAGCGGTGCGAAGTGCGAGGTGCGGCCGGCAGCGTTGGTATCGCGATCGCGGCTGAAGCCGCTCCTACAGGGGCTGTTGCGGCGCGTCGTGGTCCTGGCGCTCGCGGGCCTTGGCCCCTTGCCAGTAGCGCTCCTGGGCGTCCAGCGGCAGCTCGGCCAGTGACACGCCGTCGCCTGCGGCCTGGGCTTCCATGGCGCGGAAGCGGCGCTCGAACTTGCCGTTGGCCAGGCGCAGCGCAGTGCCGACGTCGACCTCCGCGTGGCGCGCGATATTGGCGCAGACGAACAACAGATCGCCGATCTCGTCCTGCAGGCGCGCATGCGCCGCGCCATCGCCGGGGTCGGCCGCGACGGCATCGAACTCGGCGCGCACCTCGTCGATCTCCTCGTGCAGCTTGGCGATCACCGGCGCCACCGAGGGCCAGTCGAACCCCACCCGCGCGGCGCGCTTCTGCAACTTCACCGCGCGTTGCCACTCCGGCAGGCCGCGGGCGATGCCGGCCAGCGCCGAGGGGTCGGTTTCGCCGGCGGCTTCACGCTCGTCGCGCTTGTGCTGCTCCCAGGCGCGGGTCTGCGCCTCGCCATTCTCGACCGCGACGCCAGCGAACACATGCGGGTGGCGCCGCACCATCTTGTCGCTGATCGCGGTGACCACGTCGCCAAATGCGAATACGCCCTGCTCTTCGGCCAGGCGGGCGTGGAACACCACCTGCAGCAGCAGGTCGCCCAACTCGTCCTTCAACGCGGGCAGGTCGCCGCGGTCGATCGCGTCGGCGACCTCGTAGGCCTCCTCGATCGTGTACGGCGCGATCGTCGCGAAGTCCTGCTGCAGGTCCCATGGACAGCCGTGCTGTGGGTCGCGCAGCCTGGCCATGATCTCGATCAGGCGCTGGATGTCGCTCGAAGGTCGGTCGCTCATGTGGGGTTCCGATAAAAGCATTTGGCGCGGATCAGAGCAAAAAAGGCGGATCAGGCAAAAATCGGGTTGGGTTGCGGAGTCCTGATGCCGGTGCGTGAACAGGCCTTTCTTGCTCATCGGTGAAAACCGGAAATCCATCCCGGACGTGCCGAGCATTGCACTGATCAGCTATTCCGCCGGCGCTTCACTTGTTCGCCTTACTCATGATTTCCCTTTTGTATGCCCTTTTCGCCTTTTTCGCTCTGATCCGCGTCAAAGGCTTTGCCCCGCCCAATCGCGCCACGGCAGCGACGGATCACCCAGCGCGATGAAGTCGCCATTGAGGATCGTGTCGCGCTGGTTGTAGCGCAGCGGGCGGCCTTTGCGGTCGAGCACGCAGCCGCCCGCGGCCTCCAGCACGCACTGGCCGGCGGCGGTGTCCCATTCGCTGGTCGGCCCGAAGCGCGGGTAGACGTCCAGGCCCCCGCCGGCGAGCAGGCAGAACTTGAGCGAGGAACCGAGCCCGACCTCCTCGACCTCGCCCATGCGCGCGATGAAGGCTTCGGTGCGGGCGTCGCGGTGCGAGCGGCTGGCGGCGATGCGCAGCGGCGCGGTGGCCGGCTTGCGCACGTGCAACCGGGTTTCGCCGCGGTCGTCGCAGCGCAGCGCGTCCAGGCCGCGCCCGCCATGCCAGAGCACCCCGGTCACCGGCGCCTGGACCACGCCGAAGACCGGCTCGCCGCCCTCGATCAGGGCGATGTTGACGGTGAACTCGCCGTTACGCTTGACGAATTCGCGGGTGCCGTCGAGCGGATCGACCACCCACAGCCGCCGCCACTGGCGCCGCTGCGCGGCGGGCACCTCGTGCGCGGCCTCTTCCGACAGCACCGGGATGTCGGGGGTCAGCCGCGCCAATCCGTCGACGATGCAGTGGTGCGCCGCCAGATCGGCTGCGGTCACCGGCGAGGCGTCGGCCTTGCGCACCACATCGAAGTCCTCGCCGTAGACGCGCAGGATCTCGGCGGCGGCCGCGCGCGCGATGCCGATGACGCCGTCGCGCAGTGCCGCGGTGATGGTCGTGCGGGTCGTCATTGATGGTTTCTCAGCCATTCGCGGGTGATGAACAACGCCGCGATGCTGCGGCCTTCGGAGAAGTCCTCGCGCAGGATCAGCTCGTGCAACGCGTCGAGCTTCCACGGCACCCGTTCGAGCTCCTCGGGCTCGTCGCCGGGCAGGCGCTCGGGGTAGAGATCGCGCGCAATCACCAGCTGCGCCTGGTGGCTCATGTAGGTCGGCGCCAGGCTCAGCGCGCGCAGCTCGATGAGCGAACGCGCGCCATAACCGGCCTCTTCCTTGAGCTCGCGATCGGCCGCCTGCAGCGCGGTTTCGCCCGCATCGATGCGGCCTTTGACCAGGCCCAGCTCGTAGCGATGCATCCCGGCGGCGTACTCGCGCACCAGCAGCACGGTGTCGTCATCGAGCAGCGGCACCACGATCACCGCGCCGTGGCCGCGCCCGTGCAGGCGCTGGAACTGGCGGCGCTCGCCGTTGCTGAACTCCAGGTCGAGACGCTCCAGCCGATATGGCCCGGCCTCGTGTTCGGTCACCCCGTGGATGACCGGCAGGCGCCGGCTCACTGGAGCACCTCGCCCCGCCGCGCGGCGAGGCGCCGCGGGCGGGATGCGCTCGCGGCCACAGAGGCGATAATGACGGGATGCAGAAGACGACTCACGATGCGGCGATGCTAGCAGAGGCCGGCGACTCCGCCGCCGGCGAGGAACGTGCCGAACACTGGCGCAAGCGCGACCTGGCGGTGCTGTGGCACCCATGCACGCAAATGCGCGAGCACCCCGAAACCCTGCCGCTGCTGCCGATCGCGCGCGGCGAGGGACCGTGGCTGATCGGTCACGACGGCCGCCGCTATCTGGATGCGATTTCGAGCTGGTGGACCAACCTGTTCGGCCATGCCGAACCGCGCATCGCCGAGGCGATCGCCACCCAGGCCCGCACCCTGGAGCACGTGATGCTGGCCGGCTGCTCGCACGCACCGGCGGTGGAGCTGGCCGAGAAGCTGCTGGCGCTCGCGCCGCGCGAGACCGGGCGCGCGCCCTTGGCGAAGGTGTTCTACGCCGACAACGGTTCGGCCGGGGTCGAGGTGGCGCTGAAGATGGCGTTTCACTGGTTCCACAATCGCGGCGAGACCGGTCGACGCAAGTTCATCGCGCTGGAGGGCGGCTACCACGGCGAGACCCTGGGTGCGCTCGCGGTCGGCGACATCCCGCTGTATCGCCGGGTCTATGCGCCGCTGCTGGCCGAGGCGATGTTCGCCCCGTCGCCCGACGCGTACCTGTGCGAACCGGGCGAGACCCCCGCGCAGCGAGCGCACCGCGCCGCCGAGGGCCTGCGCGAACTGCTCGAGCGCCACGCCGGCGAAGTCTGCGCGCTGATCCTGGAGCCGCGCGTGCAGTGCGCCGGTGGCATGCGCATGCACGACTCGGTGTACCTGCGGCTCGCGCGCGAGCTGTGCGACGCGCACGGCGTGTTCCTGATCGCCGACGAGATCGCGGTGGGCTTCGGCCGGACCGGCACGATGTTCGCCTGCGAGCAGGCCCCCGCCGGGGCCGGCGGTGCGGATGGCATCGCGCCGGATTTCCTGTGCCTGTCCAAGGGCCTGACCGGCGGCGCACTGCCGCTGGCGGCGGTGCTGACCACGCAGGGGATCTACGACGGCTTCCTGGACGATTCGCGCGAGCGCGCGTTCCTGCATTCGCACAGCTACACGGGCAATCCGCTGGCGTGCGCGGCGGCGCTGGCGACACTGGACATCTTCGAGACCGACGCGGTGATCGCCGGCAACCGCGCCACCGCGGCACGGATGGCCGAGCTCGCCGCGCCGTTCGTCGACCATCCGCAGATCGCCGATGTGCGCCAGGCAGGGATGGTGGTGGCGTTCGAGCTGAGCCGCAATGGCGAGCGACGCACACCCTTCGCGCCGGCCGCGCGGCTCGGCCTGCATGCCTACCGCGCGGCACTGGCACGTGGCGTGGTGCTGCGCCCGCTGGGCGACGTGCTGTACTGGATGCCGCCGTACTGTATCGACGACGATGCACTGCAACTGCTCGCCGACACCACCGGCATCGCCATCGAGCACGCGCTGCGGACCGGTGCATGCGACTGACCCGGGTCCACGTCGATGCGCCGCTGCATCCGGGCAGCGATCTCGCGCTGCCGGACGCGGCGTCGGCGCACCTGGGCCGGGTACTGCGGCTCGGCGTCGGCGATGCCTGCGTGCTGTTCAACGGCGATGGCCACGACTACGCCGCACGCATCGTCGCACTGGGCAAGCGCGAGTTGCGCGTGGCGATCGACTCGGCCGCTGCGCTGACCAACGAGTCGCCGCTGCGCATGACGTTGTTGCAGGGGATCGCGCGCGGCGAAAAGATGGACCTGATCCTGCAGAAGGCGACCGAACTGGGCGTAACCGAGATCCGGCCGCTGTCGTCGCAACGCAGCGAGGTCAAGCTGGACGCCGCGCGCGCCGAGAAGCGTCTGGCGCACTGGCGCAGCGTGGTGGTGTCGGCCTGCGAACAGAGCGGCCGCGCACGCGTGCCCCAGGTGCTCCCACCGCAAACGCTGGCGGCCGCGCTCACCGAGCTGCCCGGCGGCGGCTTGCGCCTGATCCTAGATCCCGCGGGTGACCTGGCATTTTCAACCCTGGCGATCGCGCCGGACGCGGCGGTGCGGCTCGCGGTCGGCCCCGAAGGCGGTTGGTCGCCGCTGGATCGCGAGCAGTTGCAGGCCGCCGGCTTCCAGGGTTTGCGCCTGGGCCCGCGGATACTGCGCACCGAAACCGCGGGACTGGCGGCCATCGCTGCCCTGCAGGCCGGTTTTGGCGATCTCGGCTAGGGCGCCGTAGCTCTCACGCCAATGGAGCGCTCCCACGTTCGCGTAGAGCGGAGCTTGCTCCGCTGCGCCTGCACGGCTATCGCGAACCCTGCGGTGCGGCCGCAGCCGAGCGAGCTCGGCTCTACGGGATCATCGAGCGCTTTTGTAGGAGCGGCCCATGGCCGCGATGGAAATCGAGCTATCGCGCCTGTCCGGTTTGCGTTCGCGCCCATGGGGCGCTCCTACAGAGTAGCGGCGGCCGGAGTGCGGCGGTGCGGGCGTAAAGCGGAGCTTGCTCCGCTGCGGTTCGGTGGGTGCGCGCAGCGTAGCGTGGATGCGCAGCCGAGCACGCGGCTCTACAGCATCATCGAGCGCTTTTGTAGGAGCGGCCCATGGCCGCGATGGAAATCGAGCTATCGCGCCTGTCCGGTTTGCGTCCGCGCCCATGGGGCGCTCCTACAGGGGCGGCGCAGCCGCTAGGTTCGAGTTCAGGCCGCCTGCGCGATCGCATTGCCGACCAGGGTCTCGATGGCTTCGAGATCGGGTACGAAGGCATCGTCCTGGTTGAGCATCACCCGGGACTGGACGCCCTGGGGCAGCGCCTGGTCGCTGTTGTCGACGACCAGGCCGTCGCGCGACACCGTGACCAGGCGCGGGAAGCCCTGGGTCAGCATCGCGAAGTACGGCGCCTTGGCATCGCCGCCGAGTGCCTTCAGCACGATGACCTTGCTGCCGAGCCCGGCCTGCTCCGGGCCGATCCCGGCCAGCTGCGAGAACGCGACCAGCGGCAACTGCCAGCCACGCCAGCGGATGCGGCCGAGCAGCCAGTCCGGGGCGGCCTCGCCAATCGGTTCCGGCGGCGCGTACGACAGCACCTCGGCGATGGTGGCATTGGGCAGCAGCAGGCGCGCACCGGCGATCTGGATCAACACGCCGCGGATGTCGGCGGTCGGCGGCGGCGCAGCGGGAGCGTGCGCAGCGGGCGTGGTCGTGCCCGAGGCGGTCGGCTGGCGGGGCGCTTGCGGGTTTTTCTTGTTGTGCTTGGGCATCTGCAGGTCCTCAGGCCGGCCAGCGCTGCGTCAGGCGCTGCGCCAGTTCGGCCGGTTGTCCGGTGTCGCCGCCGCGCGCGGCCAGTTCGGTCGGCGCCGCGGCGTCGTAGCAGCCGTCGGGAGACTGTCCGGCGACGAGGGCACCGGCGCTGCCGTGGTTCATCACCGCCTCGACGTCGGCTGGATCGCTGCCGCTGAGCAGCACGATTGCGCTGTCGCCATCGACCAGGTTCGACAGCACGTCGCCATCGTCACTGAAGTGCAGCCCGTCGGCCGACGCGCTTACGCCCAGTTCCGGCGGCATGATGTAGACGGTGCCGGCGAGTGCCGGCAGGCCCGACTCGGCCAGCTCGACCGGCAACGACGTCGCCCGCTGCATCTGCGCGACCAGTTTGTCGTAGCGGCCGCCATCGAGGCGCTGGCGCACCAGCACCGGGCGGGAAAAACCGGCGGGCAGCGCACCGAGCAGCTGGCGCACCGCGTCCGGCCCGCCGATCCCGGCCATCACCAGCACGGCGCCGCACGCCAGCACCGCGTCACGCGGCTGTTCAGGGCCATTCGCGGGAGTGTCGTCGACCAGTTCCAGCGACGAGATGCGACGCTCCAGGTCGGTCAGGTCACGCTGGAACTGCGGCGAAGGCGCCTCGCGCGACGCCGGGGCGTCGGGAGACTCGACCTCCAGGCTCAGCCGGCTGTCGAATGCGCCCAGCGCCACGGCATCCTGCGCCTCCAGCGCGGCGGCGAGTTCGGCTTCCAGGTTGTCCCCGTCAGCGGCGGTCGCTTCGTTCGGGAAGGCTTGGGCCGTCGCCTCGGCCAGCATCGGGTTGAACGCCGCGTCGAACTCGACCTCCTCCGTGGCGGGATCGGGCGCTGCGCCCTCCCCGTCGGCTTGGCTGATGGCGACGTCGAAGTCCTGGAACTCGTAGTCCGAGGCTTCGGCGTTGAGCGGATCGAACGCGGAAAAATCGGTGGCTGCCGTGCCGTTGGGCGCGGCATCGGCATCGAAGCTTGCAGGCTCGGTCTGGTCGAAGTCCGAGCCACCCCCATCGGCCGCATCGGTGGCCAGCGCCCCGGTGGGCGAAGCCGGCGCCGCGGCATCCGCCTCGCGGCGGGCGCTTTCCGGTGCCGGCCCGGCACCGGGCGGCAGCACGTCGGCGTGGCCCTGCAGCTTGGCGACCAGATGCCGCATCCAGCGTGCCGCGTCCCAGCCGTCCCGCGCCGCGGCGAGATCGGCTTCCTCGTAGATGACGTCGATGGCCGGATCGCCCAGCACCGCGTCGAAGCGTTCGAGCACGTCCTCGGTGGCCGCATCCAGCGCAACCAGCACCACCTGCGGCTCGGCCGCCAGCAGTTCCGGCGTGTCGAGCTGGGTCGGGTCGGCGTGCAGCACCCGGATCACGCCCGCCGCGGCCAGCGCTTCGCCCAGGCGGTCGCTGGCCGGTCCCGGGCGCGCCAGCAGGGCAACGCGGCGGGGCTCATTGTTCATGGCGACTGGCCGTCATGGCGAAGCGTCGTCCTGGCGCACCGTGATACCGAGCAGGTCATAGACATTGCGCATCAACTCCGGCTCCTGGTAGGGCTTGCCGAGGTAGCGCTCCACGCCGATCTCGAAGGCGCGCTGGCGGTGCTTGTCGCCGGTGCGCGAGGTGATCATCACGATCGGCACGTTGCGCAGGCGCGGGTCGGCCTTCATCGTCGTGGCCAGCTCGTAGCCGTCCATCCGCGGCATCTCGATGTCGAGCAGCATCAGGTCTGGCACGACATCGGTCATGCGCTCGAGCGCGTCGATCCCGTCCTTGGCGGTGGCGACCTCGAAGTTGTGGCGCTCCAGCACGCGGCCGGTGACCTTGCGCATGGTCACCGAATCGTCGACTACCATGACCAGCGGCACCGGGCGCGATTCGGCCGCCGCGGCAGGCGCCGGCACGTGGTCGCGCGGCAGCGAGGCCTGGCGGCGCACCAGCGGTGCGACGTCCAGGATCACCACGACGCGGCCATCGCCCATGATCGTGGCGCCGAAGATGCCCGGCACCGAGGCGACCTGCGGGCCGACCGGCTTGACCACGATCTCGCGGTTGCCCAGTACCTGGTCGACGCTCACCGCCGCACGCAGGTCACCGGAACGGATCAGCAGCACCGGCATCTGCAGGCTGCCCTCGGCCTTGGCCGGCGCGTGGCCGACCAGGCGCCCGAGGTCGTGCACGGCATAGTCCTCACCGCCGTAGCTGTAGTTCGGCGCGTCGCCGCCGAGTTCGTCGCGGGCGATGCGACCGACGCCGCGCACCGAAGCGATCGGCACAGCGAAGCTGGTCTCGCCGATCCTGACGAACACCGCCTGGGTGACCGCCAGCGTCTGCGGCAGGCGCAGGGTGAAGGTGACGCCCTGGCCCGGGGTGGAGTGGATGTCGAGGGTGCCGCCGAGCTGGCGCACTTCGCTGGCGACCACGTCCATGCCGACGCCGCGGCCGGACAGCCGGCTGACTTCGTCGGCGGTGGAGAAGCCCGGCTCCAGGATCAGCGCGTCGAGGTCGTGATCGGCCAGGATCGCACCGCTGCGGACCAGGCCGCGCTCCTCGCCGCGGCGGCGGATGGCGGCGCGGTCCAGGCCGCGGCCGTCATCGCCGACCTCCAGCACCACCTCGGAGCCTTCGCGGCGGACCGCGATGCGGATCACGCCCTCCTCGGACTTGCCGGCCTGCTTGCGCTGAGCCGGGCTTTCCAGGCCGTGCGCGACCGAGTTGCGCAGCATGTGCTCCAACGGCGCGGTCATGCGCTCGAGCACGTTGCGGTCGAGCTCGCCCTGGGCGCCGTCGAGCTTGAGCTGGACGTGCTTGCCCAGCTCACCGGAGGCCTGGCGGATCACCCGGCGCAGGCGCGGCAGCAGCGCGTCCAGGGGCACCATGCGCGTGCGCATGAGGCCTTCCTGCAGGTCGGAACTGACCCGCGACTGCTGCAGCAGCAGGGTTTCGTACTGGCGCGTCAGGTCGTCGAGCGTGAGCTGCAGGCTGTTCTGGTCGGCCGCCGATTCCGACAGCGCGCGCGAAAGCTGCTGCAGGTTGGAGAAGCGATCGAGCTCGAGTGGATCGAACGCCTGCTCGCCGTCGTCGCCTTCGCGCTGGTAGCGCGCGATGATCTGCGCTTCGGTCTCGATTTCCAGCCGGCGCAGCTGATCGCGCATACGCGTGTTGGTCGCGCCCATCTCCGAGATCGCACCGCGGAATGCACCGAGCTGCTGCTCCAGGCGGGCGCGGTAGATCGCCACCTCGCCGGCATAGTTGACCAGCCGGTCGAGCAGGTCGGCGCGGATGCGGACCTGCTCCTGCGGGGCGCGAACACCGATGTCGTCCTCGTCGTCGCCGGCGGCGTCGCCCATCGGTGCCGACAGCGGCCTGAGATCCTGGGGCGCGGCCGGCTGATCGCCCGCAAGCGCAGCGGCCGAAACCGCAGCCGGGCTGACCACGCCACGCGAGCGCGCGTCGAACTCGGCGATCAGCGCCTCAGGCATGGCGATCGCCAGACGCTCGCCGACCCGGGTCAGCATCGCGTGCAGGCGGTCGAAGCCGCGCTCGAGCAGCGGGATGCCGTCATGGCCGAGCTCACGGCGCTGGTCGACCACCGCTTCGAGCAGCGACTCCATGACGTGGCCGAGTTCGCCCACCGGCATGATGCCGGCCATGCGCGCGCCGCCCTTGAGGGTGTGCAGGTCACGCTGCAGGCCGACCAGTGGCTCGCGCTCGGCCGGCGCCTCGCGCAGCTGCGCAAGCAGGCCGTCGGAATGATCCAGCAGGTCGCTGCCTTCCTCGACGAAGATATCGACCAGCTCCGGATCGAGGTCGCTCAGGTCGAGCGCTTCGTCGGGGTCCTGTTCGGTGGCGATCGCCAAGGCCAGCAGGCTGGCGGCGGCATGGTCGAGCGCCTGCACCGGCTCGATTGCCTCGGCCGGCGCGGTCGGCGCGGTCGTGTCGTCGTCGGCCGTGTCTTCAGCGTCGGCAGGCGAGGTCTCTGTCGCTGGCTCGACATCGCTATCGGCAGCAGCATCGGACTGGTCGGCGGCCGCGGCGGCGGCTTGTTCGCGCGCCAGGCGGTCGGCCTCGGCGTACTCGGCTTCCAGCCGCTCGTATTCCAGGCGCTCTTCTTCGGCGAGGCGCTCGGCCTCGGCTTGAGCTTGCTCGGCTTGAGCTTGTTCGGCTTGGGCCTTCTCGGCTTCGGCGCGTTCGGCCTCTATGCGTTCTGCTTCGGCTTTTTCCGCCTCGACCCGTTCGGCTTCGGCACGCTGGGCTTCGGCCTTTTCCGCTTCGACCCGTTCGGCCTCGATGCGCTCGGCTTCGGCCTTCTCCGCTTCGATCCGTTCGGCCTCGGCCTGCTCGGCTTCGATACGATCGGCTTCGGCTTTTTCCGCCTCGGCGCGCTCGGCTTCGGCCCTGGCTTTCTCGGCTTCGGCTTCGGCCTCGACGCGCTGCGCGTCGATCTGTTCGGCCTGGGTTTCTTCGGATGCGAGCGGCTCGTCTCCGGCGTTTTCCTGCGGCGTCTGTGGGCTCTCGGCTTCCCCGTTCGCGTCGCCGGAGACCGGCGCGGATGCGAGGCCGTCGGCCAAGTCGGTGAACGCGCTCAGGTCGAGCGCGGTCAACGCCGGTGAGTCTTCCTGCGGCGCCGCGTCCCCGGATGGTTCCTGCTCGTCCTCGTAGGGTCGCATCGCGCGCGCGTCGGGCAATTCGTCGCGCAGCGCCGCCATGCGGTCAGCGAGGCCTTCGAACACCGGCACCCGCGGATTATCGGACTGCAGCGCGCTCAGGGTGCGCTCGATGGCCGCCGATACCGCGGCCATCGCGGCCACGCCCTCGATGCTGGCGGGGGTGCCGGCCGCCAGCAGGCGCTTGACGTAGGCTTCGGTCGGCCCGGTGATTTCGGTGATCACCGGCACTTCGGTCATCGCGAAGGCGCCGTTGAGCGTGTGGATCGCGCGTTGCAGGCGGTCGTCGGCCGGACGCGGCGCGACCTGTGCGGCGGCGAGCCACTGCTCGATCGTGGCCAGGTGGCCGTTGACCTCGGTGCCGAGGATTTCCAGCAGCACCGGGTCGACCGACGCCGGCACGCCGGGGAGGTCCTCGGGCGCAGGCGCATCGGCCTGGTCAGCGGCCTGCTCCGCGGTGTCGGGCGCGTCTGCCGCGGCCTGCTCGCCATCCGCGGCGGCCGTATCGCCATCGGCCACGCCGGTTCCCTCGTCGGGAAGCCCGGGTTCTGCCGCCACCGGCTCGGGCGGGGTGTACAGCACTTCTTCGCCGGCGGCCAGGCGGTCGGCAACCGCCTGGATCCCGGCCAGGTCGGCGCTGATCGAAGCGCTGCCATGCAGTGCCGCATGCAGCTGCGGCAGGACCTGGTGGGCTTGCCCGACCAGCGCGATCACCGCCGGCGATGCGCCGCGCGTGCCATCAAGCACGCGGTTGAGCATGTTCTCGACCTTCCAGCTGAACTCGCCCAGGGTTTTGGCGCCGACCAGCCGGCCGCTGCCCTTGAGCGTGTGGAACACGCGGCGGATCGGGCGCAGCAGCTCGGCGTTGTCCGGTGCGGCACGCCAGGGCGGCAGCATCTGGCCGAGATTGGCGATCTCCTCCTCGAGTTCTTCCAGGAAGACCTCGCGGATCTCGTCGTCAATGTCGTCGCTGTGCTCAAATCCGCCGGCGGCGGGCTGTGCAGTGCCGGGCATCAATTCCGCCGTCGGCGCGGGTTCGGCGGGCGCGGGCTTGGGCGTCGCCGGTTGTTGCGGCGAAGCGACCGGCGTGGCTGCATCGCCGGAACTGCCGGGCGAAGCGCTGTCGACCGTCGGTGCTTGCGACGGCTCGATCTCGGAGAAATCGCTGCCGCGCGGAATCTCCGTGACCGGCTCGTGGGTCTCGCCAGCGGTGTCCGGCACCGGCCAGTAGCCCAACGACTCCAGGCTCTGGCGGGCGATGTCGAGGATCCGGGCGCGGTTCGGGCGCTGCTCGCGCACCGCCTCGAGGTAGTACTCGATACTGGCCAGCGCATCGGCGATGGTGTCCAACTGCTGTCCGTTGGGCACGCGCTTGCGGGCGATCAGCTCGACCTCGGCATAGCGCTTGATGCCGACCAGGTACTCCGCCGGTTGCGGCAGCTCGATGATGCGCAATGCGCCGCCAACCTCATCGAGCAGGCGGGGCACGTCGGTCAGCTCGGCGTGGTCCCAGTTGGTCTCCACGAACGCCACGAACGACTGGCGCGCGTCGCCGAAGTTGGCGATCGCCTCGCGCACGACCACTTCCAGCACCTTGCGCGATTCACCGGCCAGCAGGTCCTCGTCGGCCTTGTCCTCGGGCAGGCCCAGGCGCGAGACCTGGTCGTCCAGCGAGGCGTCGACGTAAAGCAGGGCGCCGGCCACGTCGAGCAGCGCGCTTTCGTCAGCGGCGCGCTGGCCGGAGACGATCTCGTGCATCGCGTCGCGCTGCTGCTGCACCACGCCACGCGCGATGCCCAGGCCCATCATGCCGAGGGTGTCGCCGACGCGGTCCAGCGCCTCGACCTGCGGACGCAACTCGCCGATGTCGGTCTGGTGGGTGCGCAGGTACAGGTCCAGCGCGTCCTTGACCCGCAGCAGGTCTTCCTTGATCGCGGCCGAGACGGTGTCGAGCAGCGCGCGGTTGCGGCCGCTGAGGCTGCCGCGGGCATGCTCGATCTCCGATTCGCTCGGCGCCTGCACACTGAGGTCGAAGGTCTGGCGCAGATCGTCCAGCGCCGGATGCCCGCCGTCGCTGTGGGCGACGTGGTAGAGCAGTTGGCGGGTCGGCTCGGCCGCCGGTTCGCTGCGCGGGCCGCTGAAATCATCGCCCTCGAGCATTTGCCGGGCTTCGCGCTCGACGCCGCCGAAGGCCTGGCGCAGCGCACGCGTCGCCGGCAGGGCGCCGTCGCGCAGTGCGCCGGCGACCGACGAGGCCACCCACAGCATGCGCCGCAGCGGCTCGACCGAGACGTCGGCCAGCATGCCGTCGACCGCCGCGGCCAGCCGCGCCGGGTCGGCCGGCGCGCCATCTTCCGGCCACGCCGCCAGCGCCGCGCGGAAATCGGCCAGGTGCGGCGTGGTTGCCGGCGCCATCGCGCTCGGCACTGGCGCCGGCAGGTGCGCGGGCAACGGCCGGTCCAGGTTCGGCGCGAACAGCACGCTTTCGTTCAGGCCCGATTCGCCGCGGGTCGCGCGTAGCTCGTTGAGCAACGGCAACAGCACGATCGGAATGTCGCGGTGCCCACCCTGCAGGCGCTCCAGGTAGTCGGGCAGCTGCACCACGCCGCGCATCAGCACCGCGCAGGCGTCGTCGCGTCCGCCGACCTCGCCGTGCTGCAGCGCCAACGCTAGGCGCTCCATCTCCTCGGCGACCATCGCCGGGGCGTACAGCTCGACCATGCGCAGCGTGCCGTGCACCTGGTGCAGGTGGCCGGCGCAGGCGCGCATGCGCGCGCCGTCGGACGGGTTTTCGGCGAACGCCTCAATCTCCTCGCGCGCCTGGCGCAAGGTCTGGTCGAGCTCGGGCTTGATCCAGCCGAGCGTGGTGGTGTCGATGGCATCGCGCATCACGGTCATCGCGCTGCTCCGCATGCGGTCAGTCGCCCGCGATGCGGGCTGTCAGTCGGCGGCTGCGCCGCCTGCAAATAGTGAGTAAAAACATTCACTGAACTGGAATCCACTGACTGACCGACTGAACCTACTGACAGCGCCGAAGGCGCGATTGATTACTCACAGCGCCGCAGGCGCGACTGACTGCCTCCCGGGCGCCGCCGGCGCGACTCCCCGCCCCTCACGCCGGCAGCTTGAAGTCGGCAACCGAACGGCGCAGGTCGGCGGCCAGCTGCGCCAGGTTTCCGATCGACTCGGCGGTCTGGTTGGCACCCTGTGTGGTCTGGGAGGTGATCTGCTGGATCGTGTGCATGGTCTGGGTGATGTTGGCCGCGGCGCCGGACTGCTGCTGCGCCGCGGTCGAGATGCCTTGAATCAAACCGGACAGATCCGACGACACCTTTTCGATCTCGCCCAGCGCGGTACCGGCGTCCTCGGCCAGGCGCGCACCGGCGACCACTTCCGAGGTCGTCTGCTCCATCGAGCTGACCGCTTCGTTGGTATCGGACTGAATGGTCTGCACCAGCGTCTCGATGCGCTTGGTCGCATTGGAGGCGCGTTCGGCCAGGCGCTGCACTTCGTCGGCCACGACCGCGAAGCCGCGACCGGCTTCACCGGCGGAGGCCGCCTGGATCGCGGCGTTCAGCGCCAGAATGTTGGTCTGCTCGGAGATGTCGTTGATCAGTTCGACGATCGAGCCGATCTCCTGCGAGGACTCGCCCAAGCGCTTGATGCGCTTGGAGGTTTCCTGGATCTGGTCGCGGATGCTGTCCATGCCCTGGATGGTCTGGCGCACCACGCCGGCGCCCTTGGTGGCGATCTGCACCGAGCGCTGCGCCACCTCGGCCGACTCGGCCGAGTTCTTCGACACCTGGTCGATGCTGGCGGCGATTTCGCTGATGCGCCCCGACGCGGAGGAGATTTCCTGCGCCTGGTGCTCGGCGGCCTCGGCCAGGTGCATGGCGGTGGCCTGCGTCTCCTGCGCGCTGGAGGCGACCTGCACCGAGGTGTCGGTGATCGTCTGCACCAGGCTGCGCAGCTGCTCGACCGCGAAGTTGATCGAGTCGGCGATCGCGCCGGTCATGTCCTCTGTGACGGTGGCCTTGACGGTGAGGTCGCCTTCCGCGAGCGAACCCATTTCGTCCAGCAGGCGCATGATCGCCTCCTGGTTGCGGTCGTTGAGTTCCTTGGTGGTCTGGTAGCGCTTCTGCTGGGCGCGGTTGAGCGAGACCAGCAGGCCGGCGATCGCCAGCAGTCCGAGCGCACCGGAGATCAGGCTGATCCACAGGTTGCCCAGGATGCTGGTGTCGCGCAGCGAGCCGAATGCGGTGAAGGCATCGAACACGCGCTCGGCGTCGGCCAGCAACTGGTCGGAGCCGACCGTGATCGCATCGGCGGCGGCCTGGGCGCGGAACAGGTTCTCGGCGGTCGCGAGGATCGCGTCGAGGTCCTCCTTCATGTCCAGCCACAAGCTCTCGGCCTGGCCCAGCGCGGCCACCGCGTTGGCGTTGCTGAGCGCGGTCACGCCGAGCGACTCGTCGCCCTCGCGCAATCCGGCCAGCACGTTGCCGAACACGGCCGCGTCGCGCATCAGGCCTTCGCCCGCGGCCGCGGCGCCGGGGCCACCGGCGCGGATCTCGGTCAGGCGGCGATCCATGGTGCCCGACAGCACGACCTGGCGCAGCGCGTAGTAGACCTGCGAGGACGGCGAACCGCTGGTCGACATCGCGCGGACCAGCTCGTCCAGGCGCGCCTGCAGCTGCGGCACCTGGTCGGCGAAGCTTTCGGCGTTGCCGGCCAGCGCCATCACCGCACGCTCGCTGGCGATCACCTGTTCGGCGTTTTCCCCGAGGTCGACCCAGGTGGTGCTCACGGTCTCGATCGGGTCGGCCACGCCGGGCTCGGCGCCGAAGTCGCTGTTGAGCTGGCTGACCGCCTGGTCGATCTCGGCCTTGGTCGCCTTGAACGCGGAGAAGGCCTCGGCATCGCCGGCGGCGGCCTCGCGGCCCTGGTTGGCGAGCTGCTGCGAGAACACGCGCAAATCGGAGGCCGCGCTGCTGGCACCGCCCAGGCGCGCGGCTTTCCAGGTTGCGTAACCGGTGTTGAGGCCGAACACCAGCACCGCCAGGCCCAGCACCACCAACCAGGTGTTGACGCCGAGGTTGCGGACCTTGCCGGCTGCGGAATTCATCTCAGTGCTCATGTTCGACCTCGGTGTGATGCGTTTGCGGCAGAGGGTTTATTGATCGGGCGCGATGAAGGCTTACGCCGCGGCTTGTCGGAATTCGGGCGTACGGGCGAGCCGCTCGAGGCTGAACACCCCCCACGGCTGGTCCCCCAGGCGGTAGGCCCGGTCGATGAAGTGGGTGTAGCGGCCGGCGGCGAGTTGTTCGGCTTCGACCTGCTCGTCTGAGATCTGCTGCTGCTCGTTGAAGCTGCGCTGGCCGAACAGTTCGTCGATCAGCACCGCGACGTCGCCACCGGGCTGGCGCACCAGCAGGATGCGCTGGCCGTCGTGCAGCACCGTGCGCTCGCCTTCGAGGAACTGCTTGAGGTCGACGATCGGCAGCAGGTTGCCGCGCACGTTGGCCAGGCCCAGCATCCATGGCTGCGCGCCTGGCACCGGGGTGACCTGCGGCAACGGCAGGATCTCGCGCACCTCCTCGAAGCCCGAGGCCAGCCGGCGCTCGCCGATGCGGTAGCCGACGCCGCGCCACAGGCCCGGCGCATCGAGCTGCTCGGGCAGGCCGGCGACATGCGCGAGGCTGCGGCGCTCATAGTCCGACAGCACCTCGAAGGGACTCATGTGCTGCGTCACCGTGCGTTCCACGCCCATGAAAGCGGCCCCGGCATCGTCAATCGCCCAGCAGGTCGTTGATGCGTGCGATCAGTTCGTCTTCGCGCGGCGGCTTGACGATGTAGTCCTTGGCGCCCTGGCGCAGCCCCCAGGCCTTGTCGGTGTCCATGCCCTTGGTGCTGACGATCAGCACCGGGATCGCCTTGGTGTCGGTGTCGCGCGACAGCGCCCGGGTGGCCTGGAAGCCGTTCATGCCCGGCAGGATCACGTCCATCAGGACCAGGTCGGGCTGCTCTCGGCGACAGGTCTCGATGCCGTCCTCGGCACTGCCCGAGGCCATGACCTGGTGGCCATTGCGCTCGAGCAGTTGGGTCAGGACCGCCGTGTCAGTCGGCGAGTCCTCGATCAGAAGAATGCGTGCCATTGGATGCCTTGCCCCCCGGTCAGGCGTTGCGTACGCCGTCGGATACGTGCGTGCGGATCGCGCCGAGGAGTTCCTCGCGCGTGAATGGTTTGGTCAGGTACTGCTCGGAGCCGACGATGCGGCCACGCGCCTTGTCGAACAAGCCGTCCTTGGACGACAGCATGATCACCGGCGTGCTCCTGAACAACTGGTTGTTCTTGATCAGCGCGCAGGTCTGATAGCCGTCCAGCCGCGGCATCATGATGTCCACGAAGATGATCTGCGGCTGCTGGTCGGCGATCTTGGCCAAGGCCTCGAAGCCGTCGGTGGCGGTAGCCACGTCGCAGCCTTCGCGCTTGAGCAATGTCTCGGCGGTACGACGGATCGTTTTCGAGTCATCGATGACCATGACCCGCAAACCGTCGAGACTGCCGCTGCGGCTCTCGTCGAGCATTCAGAATTCCCCTGGTGCGGTCGCCACTCGTTGGTGGCGTTTCGCGATGGTGCCTTTATTCCAAGCTGCACGCACGCTGTCAAGCACGGCGTGCCGTATCGCGATTGTGAATGCGGCAACCAGCACCCGTCCGCCGCCGGCGCGACTGCGGCTGTCGCAAAGGGTCGCAAAGAGGCGCTTTGTGACCGCGGCAGCCGGCCCACGCAAGCGGCGTGCCCCCGGGGCGCGCGGCGCATCGGCCACGGAGTCCCGTCCGGCCCGCCTGCTACCATCGGCGTAGCTTTCCACCACGGCTCGCCCATGCCGCTCGACATCGTCGTCGTGATGGATCCGATCGGCTCGATCAGGATCGCCAAGGACTCCACTTTCGCGATGCTGCTCGAAGCGCAGCGCCGCGGTCACCGCCTGCACTACGTGCGGCCCGGCGGGCTCGGACTGCGCGATGGCGCGGCGATGGCCTGGACCGCGCCGCTGCGGGTGCGCGAGGACGCCGAGGGCTGGTTCGAGCTCGGCCCGATGACCCAGGTCGCGCTTGGCCACGGCCACGTCGTGCTGATGCGCAAGGACCCGCCGGTCGACGCCGAATACATCCACGACACCCAGATCCTCGGCATCGCCCAGCAGGCCGGCGCGCGGGTGGTCAACGACCCGCAGGGATTGCGCGACTACAACGAGAAACTGGCCGCGCTGCTGTTTCCGCAGTGCTGCCCGCCGACCGTGGTCACCCGGGACATCGCCACGCTTAAGGCCTTCGTCGGCGAACACGGCCAGGCGGTGCTCAAGCCGCTGGACGGTATGGGCGGGCGTTCGATCTTCCGCGCCAGCCGGGGCGAAGCCAACCTCAACGTGATCCTGGAGACGCTGACCAATGGCGGTCACAGCCTGGCGATGGCGCAGCGCTACATTCCCGAGATCACCACCGGCGACAAACGCATCCTGCTGGTCGACGGCGAACCGGTGGACTACTGCCTGGCGCGTATTCCGCAGGGCGACGAGTTCCGCGGCAACCTGGCCACCGGCGGCCGCGGCGAAGGCCGCCCGCTGAGCGAGCGCGACCGTTGGATCGCCGCGCAGGTCGGCCCGGAGATGAAACGCCGCGGCATGGTGTTTGTCGGCCTGGACGTGATCGGCGACTACCTGACCGAGGTCAACGTCACCAGCCCGACCTGCATCCGCGAACTCGATGCGCAGTTCGGGCTGAATATCGCGGGCGATCTGTTTGATGCGATCGAGGCGCGGCATCCGGGACCGGGGACCGGGGACCGGGGACCGGGGAAAGAGCAAGAGCAAGCGCAGCACCTGCCGCCGGATGCGATGCGACCGGATCACCACGAATCCGCTTTTCCGGGTCCCCGGTCCCCGGTCCCGGGTCCCGACGCGCGCGCATGAACGCAGCCGCGGCGCCCCCAGCCATCGGCGAAAACCAGCGACTGACCGCCACCCTGGTGCTGTCCTTGCTGGTGCACGGCGTGCTGCTGCTCGGTGTCGGGTTTGCGCTGGACAGCGCCGCGCCGGTGATGCCGACGCTCGACGTGATCCTGACCCAGACGCAGAGTCCGCTCACCCAGCAGCAGGCCGACTTTCTCGCCCAGGCCAGCAACCAGGGCGGCGGCGAGCACGACCAGAGCAGGCGGCCGCGCTCGCCGCAATCGGGACCCGCGCCACAGGCCGAGCCCGGCATCGCGCCGCGACCGCTGCGTGCGCAGTCACCGCTGCCGCAACCGCCGCCGCAGGCACGCATCATCAGCAGCACGCGCGGTGAGGCGCTCACGCCGACGCCCCAGGCCACGCCGACCCCGAGCGAGCAGCTTCTGCCGCCGGGCCGCGAGAAGATCGAGCGCGACATGGCGATGGCGCGGCTGGCCGCCGAAATCCACCTGCGCTCGGAGCAGTACGCCAAGCGGCCCAAGCGCAAGTTCGTCTCGGCCAGCACCCAGGAATACGCGTGGGCCGCCTACCTGCGCGACTGGGTGACCCGGGTCGAGCGCGTCGGCAACCTTAACTACCCCGACGAGGCTCGCCGCCGCCGGCTTGCCGGGCAGGTCGTGATCAGCGTGGCGATCCGCCGCGACGGCAGCGTCGAAAACGCACAGATCGTGCGCTCCAGCGGGATCGCGCTGCTGGACGCCTCCGCGCTGCGCATCGCGCGGCTGGCCGAACCCTACCCGCCGCTGCCCGAGACCCAGGACGATCCGGACATCCTGCACGTGACCCGGACCTGGAGCTTCCTGGCCGGTGGCGAGCTGGTCGACGAGTAGTAGGCGCGACAGGGCCGGACACCGCGTCCTCGGCTATCGCCCGCCAGCGGACGGCACTCCAACTACATGCCCGGCAGCGCCTCGCCCGGATCCTTCGTATTGTTCATATCGAAGGTCAGGCGCTCGGTCAGCGGCGCCGGCTGGTTCGCCTTCATCGCCTTGATCTGTCGGCCGTACTCCATGCGCGCCTCCTCGACCGAGCGTCCGTCCATGGCGACATCGTGAGCCAGGTTCAAGGCCAGGAAATTGGCGGCTTCCTTGTCGCAGCGGGCTGAGGCTTCGCCAGTCGTACGCTCGACCACGACGCTGCCATCGAATTGCGCCAGCTCATCGTACTTATCCAGCGGCGCCTCGAAGTCGACCCATTGCTGCAGCACGTCGGGATGCGGCATCGGGAAGTCGTGCTGCACTTCGTTGCGGTAGACGACGGTGCGCTTCCAAGGCCCGGTCTCGCCCCAGATCGCGCTGTCGGCGGTGACTGCGGCCGGCGGACCATAGGTGTCGGTCATGAACTCGATCGCCTTGCGCGACGACTCCGGCCAGCCCTGCGTCATCTGCTCGACCTGCGCCGGATTCATCCGACCCTGCGCGCCGCGCTCGTCGCTGCGCCCTTGCGCCATCGAATGGGAGGTCGAGGCGAGCAGGAACGCCGATACAAGCAGGGCCACGGTTTTCTTGGTGTGCATGATGTTCTCCTGAAGGTTGGTTCCCCTTCGATCAGGCTGCACGAACCCGCGATAAGCCGACGTGACCGCGCGGTGCAGGCCGCGTGTGCAGGCGCCGCCGCTTTGCCGGCAGGTGATCGCACATCAGCGCTAAGCAATCATTCAGTACGTACTGCGCTAACGACGCGAACGCAGCACCCGCTGCTCCTCGAGCGTCAGCGCGACCTGGTTGCGCAGGTACGCCGGTTCGATCCGATCGGGCGCCACTGCGGTGCCGTGGGCGAACGCCGCCGCGCCCAGGCGCGCGACAGCGGCCGCGTGCGGCAGCGCACTCGGCTCGATCGAGGCGAAATGTCCGCAGTGCCGCCGCAGCAATCCGTCGGCCGCGGCAAAGCCGGTGCCGCGGCCGTGCCATTCGCCTTCGCTCGGCACCGGCACGCCGTCCGGCGCGTGGATGCCTTCTTCGCCGATTGCCACGGCGCTGCCGTCCCGCACTGCGAACGCACCGTGATAAACCTCGCCCATGCGTGCGTCGATCGCGGCGAGGACGCGATGCTCTGCTCCGACTTCTCCCGCCGCCGGAAGCTGGCGCGACGCGGCGAGCGCGGCCAGCGTGGAGACTGGCACCACCGGCTTGTCGAGTGCCAGCGCGATGCCTTGCGCAACCGCAATCGCCAGCCGCACCCCGGTGAAGGCACCGGGGCCGCGGCCGACGGCGATCGCATCAAGTTGCTTTTTGCCGATGCCGGCTTCGGCCAGCAGCTGCTCGGCCCACGGCAGCGCCAGTTCGGCGTGGCGGCGCGGGGCGATCTCGAAGCGCTCGCGCACCTCGCCGTCGAGCCACAGCGCGACCGAGCAGGCTTCGGTGGCAAGTTCGAACGCGAGCAGTTTCATCGGCGGAATGGTCGGTTGGCGGGACGGGACTCGGGACTCGGGACTCGGGACTCGGGACTCGGGACTCGGGACTCGGAAAGGCTAAACCAGCCTGGCCCCGAGCGGCGCAGGCCAGGTTGAAGGCGGGAAGCAGATCCTTCGCTGCGCTCAGGACGACAGTCCGGAGACCGGGTCCGCAACGGCGGTCGCTGCAAAGAATGCCTCCACGTCGGCGACCGCGCGGGTCCTGGGCAGCGGCGGCAATGATTCCATGAATATCCGGCCGTAGCTCTTGGTCGACAGCCGCGGATCGCACAGCACCAGCACGCCGCGGTCGGTCTCGCTGCGGATCAGGCGGCCGGCGCCCTGCTTGAGCGCAATCACCGCCTGCGGCAGTTGCTCGTCGCGGAACGGATTGCCGCCGCTGCGGCGGATCGCCTCCAGCCGGGCCTCGAACACCGGATCATCGGGGGCAGCGAACGGCAGCTTGTCGATCACCACCACGCTGAGCGCATCGCCGGCGACATCGACGCCCTCGCGAAAACTCGCCGCGCCCAGCAGCACGCCGTTGCCGGACGCGCGGAAGCGCTCGAGCAGCGCCGGACGCGGCGCCTCGCCCTGCACGAACAGCGGCCAGGGACCACCACGCAACAATCCGGCGGCATCGCGCAGGGCGCGGTGCGAGGCGAACAGCACGAACGCGCGGCCGCCCGAGGCTTCCAGCACCGGTCTCAGGGCTTCGACCAGCGCTTCGTTGTAACCGCGCGCGGCAGGCTCCGGCAGACCCGGCGGCAGGTAGCACAAGGCCTGCCGCGGCCAGTCGAACGGGCTGGGTGCCAGCAGCGTGGCCGGCTCGCGCAGGCCGAGCTTGGTCGCGTAGTGCTCGAAGCGCCCGCCGACGGCGAGCGTCGCCGAGGTGAACACCCACGCCGCGTGCGATTTCTCGCGGTGATCGGCCAGGGGGCCGGCGACGTCCAGCGGCGTGCGGCTCAGGCGGAAGCCGCGTGCGGTGAGCTCGTACCAGAGCACGCTAGCGCTGTCGCCGTCAGCGGTGCCTGTAGCCGGTTCATCGCAGAGCGACTCGCCCGCGCCGGCGCCACCTTCATCGGGACCGGGGACCGGGGACCGGGGACCGGCGAGCACTGCGTCGGGTGGTGCTTCGCGCCCCGAAATCGAAGGCACGCCGGCCGCGGATGGCGACGCACCACCCGACGCGGCGATTGCCGGTCCCCGGTCCCCTGTCCCCGGCTCCGGCTCGCACCCACGCCAGCGCTGCAAGCGCGCCTCGAACTCGCGCGCGCGCGCGTGGCAACCATCCAGGCCCGGCGCCGCTTCGCGTAGCGGCGCCAGCGTTTCCTGCAATTGCCGCAGTGCCGCGGCCAGTGCATCGAAGGCGTCTTCGACCGCACTCAGCTCGCCCGCGCGGCGACGGGTGCCACGCACGGGCAGCTCGTCCATCGCCGCCCGTAGCGCACGCACCTGGTGTTCCAGTGCGCGGGCCGGGACCTGCACCGCCGCGAGCGTGCCGGCCACCTCCTTGCATTCGGCCAGCGAATCGCGCGCAAGCTCGACCAGCGGCCGCGCGCTCAGCGCCTCACCGAAGAACTGCGCGGCCAGCTCCGGCAACTGGTGGGCCTCGTCGACCACGAACGCCTGCGCGCCCGGCAGGATCTCGCCGAAGCCTTCCTGCTTGAGCGCCAGGTCGGCCAGCAGCAGGTGGTGGTTGACCACCACCACGTCGGCGGCCTGCGCGCGCTGGCGCGCCTGCACCACGAAGCAGTCCGAAAAGAACGGACACTCGCTGCCGAGGCAGTTCTCGGCGGTGCTGGTGACCATCGGCAGCAGCGGCGAGTCCTCTGGCAGCGCTTCCAGCTCTGCCAGGTCGCCCATCCGCGTGCGCCCGCCCCAGGCGACGATGCGCTGGAACTGCGCGGCCATTTCGCGGCTGTGGAACTTCGGTTCGCCCTTGGCCTGGGCAACGCGGTAATGGCACAGGTAGTTCGCCCGGCCCTTGAGCAGCGCGGTCTTGAACCCGACCCCGAGCGCGTCGCGCACGCGCGGCAGGTCGCGGTGATAGAGCTGGTCCTGCAGCGCGCGGGTGCCGGTGGAGACGATGGTCTTGAGGCCCGACAGGATTGCCGGGACCAGGTAGGCGAAGGTCTTGCCGGTGCCGGTGCCGGCTTCGGCGATCAGCGTGCCGCGGCGGTCGAAGGCATCGGCGATCGCCGCGGCCAGATCCTGCTGGGCGATGCGCGGGGCGAACGCGGCGATGTTGCGCGCGAGGTCGCCGCCGTCGCTCAGGGCGGCGCGCGAGGCCTCGCTGAGGCGGCTGTTGCCCATGGTGATCGGTGCCGCGCAGTCAGAAGCGCGCAGGCGGGGCGACGGTGCAGGCATCGCGGCGTTCGCGCGCCGCCTCCGGCGTGGCCGGCCCCGGCGATGACGCATCCGGCGATGACGGGCTTTGAGATGACGAGCCAGGCGCCGCCGGCGGCCGCGCGCTACGCACCTGCGCGATCGTCTCCCAGTGCCGCCGGCACAGCGGCCCGACCTGCGAGCCGAGTTCGAACGCCTGCAGCGCCAGCCGCTCGGCATCGTCGATCTCGCGCAGCAGCAGTGCCGCTTCGGCGCGCTCCTGCAGCAAGGCCGGATCATCGGGATTGATGGCCAAGGCCTGGTCGAGGCGGTCGGCCGCGGCGCGATGGGCGCCTTGTGCTTCGA
This sequence comes from Novilysobacter longmucuonensis, assembly GCF_046600735.1. Lineage (NCBI taxonomy): Bacteria > Pseudomonadati > Pseudomonadota > Gammaproteobacteria > Lysobacterales > Lysobacteraceae > Novilysobacter > Novilysobacter longmucuonensis. The sequence continues at coordinate 230,881 of NZ_JBJMAW010000003.1, read as the reverse complement.
GTGCTGCGGCCTGCTCGCGCAGGTCCTCGACCTGCGGGTCGCGCAGCGGCTGCACCTGGAGTTCGTCGGCATCGGCGGCGCCGGCCGCGCGGATCGCGCCGATCGCGGCCGCGGCATCGAAATCGGGCGACACCACCGGCGCCACCGGCGCGGTCGAGACGCATGCGCCGAGGATCAGGGCCAGCGCGGCACACGCCAGGCCGGGTGCGATACGCAAGGTGTTCATGGGGTCTCCGCGGGAGCACGTTCGGCTTGCGGCGGCGTCCGCTCGCGGTCGCGCCCGAAGCCGAACCATTCGCGCCAGCCGCCGTTCTCTTCCGGTTCCGGCTCCGGCAACGGGCAGGGCGCATAAGGCGGCGCGAACCCGGCAACAAACGGGAACCGCCGCGCACCGGCGCAATCGGCGCCGCTGACGTTGTCGCCGACCACCCAGCGCCAGTCCAGCCCTGCGTCGCCGACCGTCAGCGGCGCACTCGGCAGCCGCAGGAACAGGTTCGACCACACCCGCATCGCGCCGCTGGCGCCATACAGGCCGGTCGATTCGTTCTGGTCGTTGCCGACCCAGACCACCGCCAGGTGGTCACCGGTCCAGCCGGCAAACCAGCTGTCGCGGCTGTCGTTGCTGGTGCCGGTCTTGCCGGCCGGCGACAGCCGCCCCAGGCCGTCGGCCACCAGCCGCCGACCGGTGCCGCCCGATACCGCGTGCTGCAAGGCGATGGTGATCAGCCGCGCGGCAATCGCATCGCCCTCCTGCGCCGGGGCGGGCTCCTTGTCATAGCGGTTCAGGGTGCGGCCGCTGGCGTCGATCACCCCGCGCACCGCGTGCAGCGGCTGGATCTCGCCGCCGGATGCGAGGAACTGGTAGAGCTGCGCCATCGCGTAGGGGCTCTGGTCGAGCGAGCCGAGGATCAGCGCCGGGTTCGGCTCGGCCTCGATCCCGGCCAGCACGCGGATCAGGTCGGCCAGCCGCTCCGGCGCGACCTGCATGCCGATGCGCACCGTGGCCTGGTTGTAGGACAGCGCCAGCGCATCGATCAGGCGCACGCTGCCGTGGCTGCGGCCGTCGGAATTGCCCGGGCTCCAGGTCCTGCCGCGGCCCAGGGTCACGGTGACCGGCGAGTCATCGACCCAACTGGCCAGCGACCACTGCCCGGGCTGCGCCAGCGCCAGCAGGCTGACGAACGGCTTGAGCAGCGAGCCGACCGGGCGCCGCGCCTCGACCGCGCGGTTGAAGCCGTGCTGGGCGAAGTTGCGGCTGCCGACCACCGCGAGCACCTCGCCGTTGTGCACGTCGGTCACTACCACGCCGGCCTGCAGCGGTGGGCGATCCCTGCCGTCCAGGCTCTCCAGCGTGCGCCTGACCGCGCCCTCGGCCTGGGCCTGGGCCGATGGCGCCATGCCGCTCATCACCGCCAGGCCGGCACCGGCGAGCGCGTCGGCCGGGTACTCGCGCGCGAGCTGCCGGCGGATCAGGTCGACGTAGGCCGGAAAGCGATTGGCCGCGGTGCTGCCGGGGGTCGGGGTCACCCCCAGCGGAGCGCTCAGCGCACGCCGGTATTCGGCGTCGTCGATCAGGCCGGTCTCGTGCATCTCGCCGAGAGCGAAATTGCGCCGCTCGGTGGCGTTGTCGGGATTGCGCCGCGGGTCGTAGTACGACGGCCCGCGCACGATGCCGATCAGCAGCGCGATCTGCTCGGTGCTCAGGTCCGACAGGTCGCGGCCGAACCAGAATTCCGCACCGGCGGCGACCCCGCGGATGGCCTGCGCACCGCGCTGGCCGAGATAGACCTGGTTGAGGTAGGCCTCCAGGATCACCTGTTTGTCGTAGTGCGCCTCGATCAGCAGCGCGTAGAGGATCTCCTTGCCCTTGCGGGCGAAGGTCTGCTCCCGGCCGATGCCGAGCAATCCACTACGTGCCAGCTGCTGGGTCAACGTGCTGGCACCCTGCCGGGCCTCGCCCGAGCGCAGGTTGACCCAGGCCGCGCGCAGCATGCCGCCCAGGTCGATGCCGTGATGAGTGCCGAAACCGCGGTCCTCGACCGCCTGCAGGCCGGTCACCAGCAGCTCCGGCACTTCCTCGATGCGGACCAGGCGGCGCTCTTCCTGCTTCTGGCCATACAGCGTGGCGATGCGGGCCGGATCGAGCCGCGCCGAATCCAGCGCCTGCTCGCTGCGCGCATCTCGCAGCGCGCTGACCCGTCCACCCGACAGCACCACTTCGAGCCGGCGCGGCGCGACCGGCCCGTCGACATCGTTGAAGCCGCGGCTGGAGATCAGCCAACGATTCCCGTCTTGCGCATAGCTGCCTTCGCGACGGCCGTCGCCTTCGTGGTAGGCGGCCGCATCGAGTTCGGTCTTCAGTGTGGCGGCGTCCAGCGCCAGGCCCGGCGCCAGCTCCAGCGGTCGCGCGTAGACCCGGGTCGGGATCTGCCACTGCAACTGGCCGAAACGCTCGCCGACCTCGGCATTGAGATACAGCGTGTAGGGAATCAGGAAGCCCAGCCCCAACCCGATGGCGGCCAGTGCCCAGGTCACCAGTCGCCAGCGCCACTGCGGCGCCTTGCCGTCGGAGGCGCGCTGGCCGCCGCGCCTGTTGGACTTGGCGGCTTTGTCGTAATCGGTTCGAGCCACGGCATGGGACAATGACAGGGCTGCGCCCCCGCAAACACGAGTCTAACGCAGCCGGCGCACGCCTCCGCCGGCCGCCACGACACTCGTTCATCGAACACACTCATCAACAAGTTCATCAAGACAGGAGTCTCTGCAGCATGCCGATGTCGTGGACCGACCTTCGGTTCCTTCTCGACCGGGGGACGGGCCTGTTCCGGCGCGGCGTGGCCAGCCTGCGCACGCGCGGCGCGGCGGCCTCCTGGCAGCGCGTGCTGAAGCAGTTCCAGCGCGTTCCGGCGGCGCAGCGCGCGGCGCTGTACCTGCCCGAAGCGGCGCCGTTTGCCGCGTTCGCGGTGCCCGCGAGCGACGCGCCGCGCGCCAGCATCGTGATCCCGGTCTACGGCCAGTTCGCCCACACCCTGGCGTGCCTGCGCGCGCTCGCCGCGCACCCGCCGCGGGTCGCGGTCGAGCTGATCGTGGTCGACGACGGCTCGACCGACCAGAGCGCCGTCCTGCTGCCGCGCATCGACGGCCTGCGCTATCACCGGCGCGCCGCCAACGGCGGTTTCATCGCCGCCTGCAACGACGGTGCGGCGCTCGCGCGCGGCGAGTACCTGGTGTTCCTCAACAACGACACGGTGCCGCAACCGGGCTGGCTGGACGCATTGCTGGCGACGTTCGAGGAGCACCCCGGCACCGGGCTGGCCGGGGCGCAGCTGCTGTATCCGGACGGGCGCTTGCAGGAGGCCGGCGGGCTGGTGTTCGCCGATGGCGCCGGCTTCAATTACGGACGCTTCGGCGCGCCGGCCGATCCGCGCTACGCCTTCGTCCGCGACGCCGACTACTGCTCGGGCGCGGCCATCGCGATCCCGCGCGCGCTGTTCGGGCGCCTCGGCGGGTTCGACCCGCGCTTCTCGCCGGCCTACTACGAGGACACCGACCTGGCCATGGCAGTGCGCGCTTGCGGACTGGCGGTGCGGTACCAGCCCGCCTCGCGGGTCGTGCACGAGGAAGGCTCGACCGCCGGCACCGATCTGGCCGCGGGGGCCAAGGCCTACCAGCGCCTTAACCAGGCCGTGTTCGCGGAGAAATGGCGCGACGCGCTGTCGCGCCAGCCCGGCAGCGACACGCCTGCGGACCGTGCCGCGCTCGGGCGCGGCCGTCGCTGCGTGCTGATCGTCGATGCGCTGACCCCGCAACCGGATCGCGATTCGGGCTCGCTGCGGCTGGTCAACCTGATGCGGCTGCTGCGCGAGGAGGGCGCGCATGTCGTGTTCATGCCGGCCGACCGCGACCATGCCGGGCGCCATACTCAAGCGCTGCAGCAACTCGGGGTGGAGGTCTGGTACGCGCCGTTCGCGCGGCCCATGCCGGACTGGTTGCGCGCGCACGGGGCGCGCTTCGATACGGTGCTGGTGTGCCGCCACTACGTAATGCGCGAGCTGCTGCCGCTGTTGCGCCGGCACGCGCCGCAGGCGCGGGTGGTGTTCGACACGGTCGATCTGCACTACCTGCGCGAGCGCCGCGGCGCCGAACTGGCCGGCGATGCGGCGCTGGCGCGGGCGGCCGAGCGTACCCGCGCGCTCGAACTCCAGGTGATCGCCGGCAGCGACACGACGCTGGTGGTCAGCGAGGTCGAGCGCGAATTGCTGGCCAGCGACGCGCCCGGCGCACAGGTTGCGGTGCTGTCCAACCTGCATCGCGTGGCCGCTGCCGGGCCGGGCTTCGAGGCGCGCCGCGACGTGGTGTTCGTCGGCGGTTTCCGCCATCCGCCCAACGTCGATGCGGTGCGCTGGTTTGTCGATCAGGTGTGGCCGCGCGTGCTCGCACGCGAACCGGCGATGCGCTTCCACTGCATCGGCGGCGACGTGCCGGCGCAGATCGCCGCCCTCGCCCGCCGACCCGGCGTGGTGATCCACGGCCACGTGCCCGACCTCACCCCGCATCTGGACGGTGCGCGGCTGGCGGTGGCGCCGCTGCGCTTCGGGGCCGGGGTCAAGGGCAAGGTCAACCTGAGCATGGCGCACGGCCAGCCGGTGGTCGCCACGCGCTGCGCGGTGGAGGGCATGCACCTGCGCGAGGACGAGGACGTGCTGGTCGCCGATGATGCCGAAGGCTTCGCCGCGGCCTTGCTGCGCGGCTATTGCGACGAGGTCCTGTGGCAGCGCCTGGCCGCCAACGGCCGGACCAATGTCCAGCGGCACTTCTCGCTCGACGCCGGGCGCAGCGTGGTGCGGCGGGTGTTGCTTGGAGAGCCGCAGGCGTAGAACGGAGCTTGCTCCGCTGACCGGTCGCCGCAACAGCAGCCGAGCGAGCTCGGCTCTACGGGGCACTCAATCGGCCGCGGCCGCGGCGGCGCTCACGCGCTCGGCCAGGGCGTCGATTCCGGCCACTGCGGGGTCGAGCGCGCGTGCCGAGGCCAGCGCCGCGGTCGCCGCGGCGACCTCGCCGGCGCCGAGGCGCTGCTCGCCAATTGCGATCCAGCGCTGCGCCAGCCGTTGCCGGGCGCCGCGCACCGCGGCGGCCCCGTCACCCAGCACCACGCGGGCATCGAGGCAGGCGCCAGCGCGGGCCAACCTGTTGCCTCGCAACTCGTCCTCGAAGCAGGTCCGCGCCGCCGGCAGCAGTCGCGCCGCAGCGGCTTGCACGACCGGATCCTGCGGCGCCAGCGCGCGCGCGGCGCGCAGCTTGTCGAACGCACTTTCGCCCGGGGGCGCAAGCAGGTCGCCGCGCCCTTCGGCGGCGTCGGCCTCGGCCAGCAGCGCATGCAGTCGCGCCCTGCGCTCGGCTGCCCGCCCCGGGCCGGCATCTGCGCGTCCCAGCCGCGCCTGCGACTGTCGCGCCCGTGCCAGGTTGCTTTCACCCTCGGCGATGGCCGGGGAAATGCCCTGGGCGATCTCAGGCACCACCGCGCGGGTCGACTCGCCTACGGCGCGCGCCTCGCGCAGCGCCGCCTCGGCTTGGTCGAAGCGGAAATCGGCGGCAAGCCGCCCGCTGCGCTGGGCGTAGGCCCGACCGACCCGGATCAGCCCCTGCACCGCACCGGCGTCGTCGGGATCGGCGCCGAGCACCTGTCGATATCCTTCCAGCGCATTGGGCAGGCGATCGCGGTCAAGCGCCGCGTCGGCCTCGCGGCGGCGCTGTTCGATCGCGCTGGCCAGTTCGGCCAGCACATCGGGCAGCTCGACATGTCCCGAATCGGCGCGCTGCACCCGCTCCACCGCCAGCGCCGCGACGACCAGGTCGCCGCGCGCCAGTGTGCGCTGCGCCTGCTGCAGCAGGTCGGACAGGGTGTCTTCGCGCCCTTCCAGCGCCTCTTTGTGATTTGGCTGCAGCGTCAGTACCCGCTGGTACAGCGGCAGCGCGGCGTTGTCGGACCCGTCGAGCCGCCCCGCTTCGCGCGCGGCGGCTGCGAAAGCGAGCAGGCGGTTGATGCCGGCCGCGTCGACTTGACGATCGCGCAATTGCGCTGCCAGTGCGTCCGCCTGCGCCGCCGGCACGGTCAACTGGCGGGCCAGTGCCAATGCATCCTCGGCGTCGGCATGGCGGTTCTCGGCGATCGCGACGCGCGCGCGTTCCAGCGCTGCCTGGCCGACTTGCGCCAGTCCGGCGCGAGTCTCCAGCCGATCCGGGTCGAGCGCCAGCGCGGCCTCGTACAGCTCGCGGGCACCGCTGCCGTCGGCCGCGCTGAGCTGCCCGCGCTGCAAGGCCAGCGCGGCATCGGCGCGCAGCTGCTGGGCCCGGGTTTCCGGCCACAGCCGCTCCGACAAGGGCTCGCGGAACCACAGCAGCAGGCCGGCGATGATCAGCAGCGCGGCCGCGCCGCTCCACCACCAGGCCTGCCGCCGTGCCCGCGGCGGGGGCGGCGGCGGACGGTCTCCGGGTGGTGGTGACGGCTCGCCGAACTCGGCGTCCCGATCGAGCGTCGGTTCGACGCGCGGACGCCGGCCGGACGCGGAACCCGGCGGGATGTCGGACGATGAATTGGCGGCGGGCGGACGTCGATGCATGACAGGCGCAGCATAAAGGCAGCCCCGGAAGCTGCTGTCAAAGCCGCGGCGCCGGAGCGGATGCCCGATGCCGGATGTCGTTTGCGTTCCCATGCATCCGGCGCGGCTGGTCGCGAGCGGCGGCGCTCAGCTGCGTTGTGCGCGTTCGACCCCCGGCAGCGACGCTAGCTTGCCCAGCAGGGTCGACAGCTGTCCGAAATCGGCGACCCGCAGGCGCAGCCTGAACCGCACCCGGGCGCCGTTGCGCTCCATATCGCTGCGGATGCTGGTGACGTGCGCATTGGCCTGCGCGATGGTGTTGGTGATTTCCTTGAGCAGCCATTTGCGGTCCAGCGCACGCACCTCGACGTCGACCTCGTAGCCGCTGCCGGCGCGGCCCCATTCCACCGGCAACACCCGTGGCGGCTGCGCGGCGGCCAGCCGCTGGAAGGCGGTGCAGTCGGGCCGGTGCACGGTGACGCCGCGGCCGCGGGTCAGATAGCCGCAGATCGGCTCGCCCGGCAGCGGCTGGCAGCAGCGCGCGAGCTGCACCAGCAGGTTGCCGACGCCCTCCACGGTGAAGTCGCTGGAGCGGTTGGGCGCCCGCCGCGGCGGGAGCGGCGGCGGCGCGCTGGCCGCGGCCGGCTCCGCCGCGGCGCGCTCGTGCTCGAGCAACACCCGCCCGACCTGGTGCGGCCCGACATCGCCCAGCGCGACGTGCACGTACAGATCGCCGTCACTGGCGTGGTGGAACTTCTCCCGCGCCGGCGCGAGGTCGGCACCGAGCAGGCCCAGCCGACGCAGCTCCTTGTCGAGCAGCTCCTTGCCGGCGCTCTCGTTGCGCGCGCGGTCGAGCCGGTGGAACCAGTTGCGCACCTTCTCGCGCGAGCGGCCGCTGGCGAGGAAGCCGTTTGCCTCGATCAGCCAGTCGCGCCTCGGCTCGCCGGTCTTGGCGGTCATGATCTCGACCCGGTCGCCACTGCTTAGCACGTGGTCCAGTGGCACGATGCGGCCGTCGACTTTGGCGCCGCGGCAGCGGTGGCCGACCTCGGTGTGCACGCGGTAGGCAAAATCCAGCGGGGTCGCGCCGACGGGCAGGTCGATCACCTCGCCCCTGGGGGTCAGCACATAGATGCGGTCCTCGACCAGCTCGGTGCCGAACGCGCCGGCCAGCGCGGCGTCGTCGCCGGGTTCGCGCTCACCGCCGGCCTCCAGCAGCCGGCGCATCCAGGCGATCTTGCGCTCGAACGCCGCGTCGGCCTGCCCCGAGCCTGCCGAAGATCCGCCGCCGCCCTCCTTGTAGCGCCAGTGCGCGGCGACGCCGAGCTCGGCCTGGCGATGCATCTCGTGGGTGCGGATCTGCACCTCCAGTGTCTTGCCTTCCGGGCCGATCACCGCGGTGTGCAGCGAGCGGTAGTCGTTGTGCTTGGGCCGGGCGATGTAGTCGTCGAATTCGCTGGGAATCGGCGTCCAGTTCGCATGCACCACGCCGAGGGTGGCGTAACACGCCGCAAGGTCGTCGACCAGTACGCGGACCGCGCGCAGGTCGTAGAGCTCGCTGATCGGCGCGTCCTTGCGCTGCATCTTTTTCCAGATGCTGTAGATGTGCTTGGGCCGGCCGGCGACGTCGCCGACCAGGCCCTGCGCCGCCATCGCTTCACGCAATACGCGCGCGACCTGCTCGATGTAGCGCTCGCGCATCGCCCGCTTCTCGTCGAGCAGGCGCGCGATGCGCTGGTAGGCGTCGGGCTGCAGGTAGCGGAGCGCGAGGTCTTCCAGTTCCCACTTGAGCTGCCAGATACCCAGCCGGTTGGCCAGCGGCGCGTGGATGTCGCGGGTCAGCGCGGCCAGCGCCTGGCGCTCGGCCTCGGGCAGCCGGTCGGCGTGCTTCATGCGCGCCAGTTGCCGCGCCAGCAGGATCGGCACCACCCGCAGGTCGCGCACGATCGCCAGCAGCAGCCGCCGCAGCCCTTCGCTGGCGGCCGGGCCACCGCGCTCGGCGTGCAGCGCCCACACCCGCGCGGCGGCGCGCTGGCCTTCCAGCAGCGCAGCCACGCCGGGCTGTTCGCGCTCCAGCGCGCTCCCCGACCTGGCATACAGGCCCGGACACGCGTGCACGATCGCGGCCAGTACGGTGTCGCCGTCGGCATCGAGCCGCTGCAGCGCATCGAGCGTGGCGATGCTGACCTCCACCGGCTCGGCCAGCTCGGCGCTGGCTTCACCATTCACCAACGCCCGCTGCAAGGCCTCGCGCTGCGGCACGCTCAGCGCCGTCGTCGCGGGATGGGCCAGCAGGACGCTGGAATCGGGGGGCGCGGACGCGCTCATCGCGGGGGGTCGCACGAGGATCGAAAGGGCAGTGGGTTAGTGACTACACTAGCGAGCATCCGTCCCGAGGAACAGCTCATGCCTAGCACTGGTTTGCGTCCATTTCGTCTGCAGGTTCGCCTGCATGTTCGCGCGCTTGGCCTGGCTGCACTGTTTGCCTGCGCATCCGTCGCGTTCGCGCAGGACGCCCCGACCAATCGCATCGAACAGCAGATGAGCCCCGAGCAGTTCCGCGCCGCCGGCCTGGACCAACTCGACGCCGAGCAACTGGCCAACCTCAACGCCTGGCTCAACCGCACCCTCGACACCGAAACCGCCAAGGCCGCGGAAACCGCGAAGAGCCGGGTCGAGCAGGAGCACCGCGGGTTCCTGAGCTTCGGCTCGAACGAGCCGATCGTCGCGCGCCTGCCCGGCGAGTTCCGCGGCTTCGGCAAGAATCGCCGCTACACCCTAGACAATGGCCAGGTTTGGCAGCAGACAGACGCCGCAACCTTGGCGGGTGCGCGCCTGGATGACCCTCAGATCACCATCACGCCCAGCGTGATCGGCAACGCCTGGTACATGGCGGTCGAGGGCTACAACACCCGAGCAAAGGTCAAGCGCATCAAGTGATGCATCGGCGCGTCCGCCAGCGGACGCCTTTGCCGATGCTTTACCCCCTCGCAGACGAGGCTAGCTTTGGTTTCGGTTTTCAAGATTTCAGGTCCGGCTCTTGTAGGAGCGGCTTCAGCCGCGATCAGATATTTGATCGCTCGCACCGCCTCCCGATCGCGGCTGAAGCCGCTCCTACAATGCTCGGGAGTCTCAGGTGAGCTGCGCGATCCGGGCCGCCAGCTTCTTCGGCGAGACCCCGCCGCGCACGCCGAGCTCCTGGGCGAACAGCGACACCCGCAGTTCTTCCAGGTCCCAGCGCAATGCCCGCCATTGCGGCGCGTCGGCAAGGCCGTCCGCGGCCGCCTCGGCCAGCGCATCGCTGAACGGCTTGATCTCCAGCATCCGCGCCTGGTCGCGCAGCGGGTCGCGCAGCGCGCGTTCGCCGCGTAGCGCCAGCGCCTTCAGGTAGCGCGGGTAGTCGCGCAAGGCCTGCGCCGGTACGTCGCGCAGGAAGCCCGGTGGCGTCAGCGACGCCAAGTGCGCGCGCATGTCGTCCAGATTGCCACTGGCCCAGCCGATCAGCGGCGACTCCAGCTTGGCCCGTGCCTCGGCGACCGCGGCCAGGATCAGTTCGGCCTGCTGCAGGCGCTCGGTCGCCTCGCCGAACACGCGCTTGCCGATCGCATCGACGCGCGCGGCAAAGGTCGCGGCATCGCGGATATCGGCCACCGCATCATTCGTGGTCAGGGCATCGAACGCGCCCTCGACGAGATCGGCGCGCAGCCGGTCGCCCTCGTACCTGCCGCCGCGCGCATCCCCCGCGCGCGGCGCGGCCGATTCGATCGCGGCATACAGCAGACCGGTCTTCGGCGACACCGGCAACTGCTTGCGCGCCTGCTTGAGCTTGTCGGCCAGCGCGAGCGACAGCAGCCGGCGCACGCCGCCCGGGTGCGCGCGCTGCGCCACTTCGCGCTCGGCATGCACCTGCAGTGAGGCGCTGTCGCCGTCGTCGTGCAGCGCCGGATAGGCCGGCACTCCGCCCGCACCCGGCACCGACAGCGGGATGGGCTGCTCGGGAAATCCGGTCAGCGCGTGCTGCGCCAGGCCGGCGGCGGCCCGCGCGGCGAAGGCGGCGGCGGCCCGCTCACCGAAGCGGCGGCGCAGCTGGCCCAGGTCACGCGACTCGGCGAGCACGCCGCGGCGGCCCTGCCGGTCCTTTAGGTCGAGCAGGCGCAGGTTGATCCGCAGGTGCGGCTCCAGCGCGGACTCGTCAAAGTCGACGCCCGCGACCTCGGCGCCGGTGACCTTGCGCAGGAATCGTGCGAGCGCGCCGGTGAATGCATCGGCGGCTGCCCCGGTGAATGGCTCACCACCAGGCTGCGCATGCGCCTGGAAGAACGCGCGGGCGAAATCCGGCGCCGGCACGAAGTTCCGGCGCTGCTGCTTGGGCAGGCTCTTGATCAGCGCGATCGCCTTGTCCACCACCAGGCCCGGGGCCAGCCAGCTCAGGCGCACCGGGTCGAGCGCGTTGAGCAGGTGCAGCGGCACCGCCACGGTCATGCCGTCGTCCGGCGCACCCGGCTCGAACCGGTACTGCACCGGCAGCCGCGCGTCGCCGAGCGCGATCACCGGCGGGAACAGCGCCGCATCGGTCTCGTCGCCGACCAGCAGGTCCTCCAGCGACCATTCCAGCCCGGCCTTCTGCGCCGCCGGCAGCTTCGCGTACCAGCTGTCCAGCGCGTGCGCGTTGTGTACCTGCGGCGGCAGCCGGTCCAGGTACCAGCGCGTCATCCAGTCCTCGTCGACCACGATGCCGACGCGGCGCTGCTTGGCTTCCTCCTCGCGCGCCTGCGCCAAGCTGGCGAGGTTGCGCGCGAGGAACGCGCTGCGGGTGTTGATCTCGCCGGTCACCAGCGCGTCGTGCGCGAAGATCGCGCGGCTCTCTTCGGGGTACAGCGCGCCGTAGTGCACCGGCCGCTTGGGCGCGAGCACCAGCCCGAACAGGCTGATCTGCTCGCTGCCGACCACCCGCCCCTGCGAGCGCGCCCAGCGCGGGTCGTGATGGCGGCGCGCGAGCAGGTGCGGCAGTTCCTGGATCGCCCAGTCCGGTTCGATCGCGGCGTTGGTCAGCGCCCACACGCGTTCGGTGTCGAGCAGGGTCGCGGCCAGCAGCCACGGTGGTGGTTTTTTCGCCAGCGAGGAACCTGGAAACAACTGGAACTTCCGGCCGCGCGGACCGTCGTAGAGGCCTTTGTCGTCGCGATGGCCAATCTGGGTCGGCAGGCCTGCGAGCAGCGCGCGATGCAGGGCTGCGTAGGCCCCGGTGTCGGGCGCAGCTGGTTTAGCCGCCTGCTTTTGCTCGTCATTCCCGCGTACGCGGGAACCCAGCGTCTTCCGCCGTGACCGTTCAACGTCCCTGGGTTCCCGCGTGCGCGGGAATGACGGCTGCTCTTCTGCCGGTGCCTGAGCAACCAGCGGTTGGATCACCCAGCCCAGCGCATCGCTCATCAACTTCAACTGGCGATGCAGCTCGCGCCATTCGCGCATGCGCAGGAAGCCGAGGAAGTGCTTCTCGCACCAGCCACGCAGCTTCGACTGGGTGAGGTCCTCGTGCGCGCTCTGGTAGGCGTCCCACAGCTTGAGGATCCCGGCGAATTCGGATTTTGTGTCGGCGAACGCCGCGTGCGCGTTGTCGGCGGCGGCGCGCTGGTCGGCGGGCCGTTCGCGCGGGTCCTGGATGCCGAGGAATGATGCGATCGCGAGCATCTCGCGCAGGCAGCCGTGGTCATTCGCCGCGACCAGCATGCGTGCAAGCTTGACGTCGACCGGCAGGCGCGCCATCAGCTTGCCGGTCTGGGTAAGTTTGCGCCGGCTGGTATCGGTCTCGTCATCGACCGCGCCGAGCTCGGCCAGCTGCTGCCAGCCATCGGCGATCGCGCGCGCGTCGGGTGGCTCCAGGAACGGGAAGTCCTCGATGCTGCCCAGTCCCAGCGACAGCATCCGCAGGATCACCCCGGCCAGCGCGGCGCGATGTATTTCCGGATCGGTGTAGAACGGCCGCGACTCGAAATCAGCGTCGGAGTACAACCGGTAGCAGGTGCCCTCGGAGATGCGCCCGCAGCGGCCCTTGCGCTGGTCGGCGCTGGCCTGGCTGATCGGCTCGATGTGCAACCGGTCAAGCTTGCTGCGTGGGCTGTAGCGCTTGACCCGGGCCAGGCCGGGATCGACCACGTAGCGGATCCGCGGCACCGTCAGCGATGTTTCGGCGACGTTGGTCGCCAGCACGATGCGGCGCTGCGGGCCGGGGTTGAACACCCGGTCCTGGTCGCGCACCGACAGCCGCGCGTACAGCGGCAGCACTTCGGTGTGGCGATACTTGCGCCGCTCCAGCGCCTGGTGCGCATCGCGGATCTCGCGCTCGCCAGAGAGGAAAATCAGCACGTCGCCGCGCGGGTCTTCGCGGGTGATCTCGTCGCAGGCGCCGACGATGGCGTCGTTGATGCTGCGGTCACCCGTCTCCTCGCCCTCGCCCTCCAACGGCCGGTAGCGCACCGTCACCGGGTAGCCGCGACCTTCGACGTTCACCACCGGCGCGTCGTCGAAATGCGCGGCGAAACGCGCGGTGTCGATGGTCGCCGAGGTCACGATGACCTTGAGGTCGCGGCGCTTCTTCAGCAGCTGCTTCAGGTAGCCCAGCAGGAAGTCGATGTTGAGGCTGCGCTCGTGCGCCTCGTCAATCAGGATCGTGTCGTAGGCCGACAGCCAGCGGTCGGACTGGATCTCCGCCAGCAGGATGCCGTCGGTCATGAACTTGATCGCGGTGCGCTCGCCGACGTTCTCGTTGAAGCGCACCTGGTAACCGACCGCGCCACCCAATGGTGTCTGCAGCTCCTCGGACACGCGCTTGGCGACCGCGCGCGCGGCGATCCGGCGCGGCTGGGTGCAACCGATCATGCCGGCCTGGCCGCGGCCGGCGGCGAGGCACAACTTCGGCAACTGCGTGGTCTTGCCCGAGCCGGTCTCGCCGGCAATCACGACCACCGGGTGATCACGAATCAACGCGACAATGCGGTCGGCTTCGCTCGCGATCGGCAACGACGGCTCGACCGGCGCCGACGGCAACGACGCCGCACGTGCCTCGCGCTGGCCGACCGACTGCTCCAGCGCCTGGACGAACGCCGCCTGCGCCTTGGGGTCCTCTGGCCCTGCCTTCCAGCGCGACCACAGGCCATGCAGACGGCCGCGGTCGCGGCTCAGCGCGCCGTCGATGGCGCGCCGCGCCGACTGCAGCGCGTGCGGCACCGTGACCGAGGGCCGCTTCGCCCGGCGTCCTAACGTGGCCTTAGCGGGTGGGTGGATAGGCTTCATTGATCGCGTCGGAAGGAACAAACCATTTCACACGGCAACCGCCGCCGCTTATTGTCGCGACAACATCGAAGAAAGGGAGAAAACCCGCATGGCCAAGTCCAAGACCGCAAGTTCCCTGAAAGCCGCCAAGAAGGCCAAGCCGGCAAAGGCAGGCGCGATGAAGCCGGTGGCTTCCCCGGGCCTCGGCTCGGGCGCGCCGGTCATCGATATCGGGATCAACGACCGCGATCGCAAGCAGATCGCCGAAGGCCTGTCGCGTTTCCTCGCCGACAGCTACACCTTGTACCTGAAGACCCACAATTTCCACTGGAACGTCACCGGCTCGATGTTCAACGCGCTGCACAACATGTTCGAGGACCAGTACACCGAGCAGTGGGGCGCGCTGGACGATATCGCCGAGCGCATCCGCGCGCTGGGCTTCAACGCGCCCGGCTCGTACGCGGAATTCACCCGGCTGACCACGATTGCGGAGGAGCCGGGCCTGAGCGACGCCGCCGACTGGCGCGAGATGGTGCGCCAACTGACTGTCGGCAACGAGGCGGTGTGCCGCACCGCGCGCGAGGTGGCCGACATGGCCGACGACGCCGACGACAACCCGACCGAGGACATGCTGACCCAGCGCCTGCAGGTCCACGAGAAGTACGCGTGGATGCTGCGTTCGTTGCTGCAGTAGAGCCGAGCTTGCTCGGCTACGGTTCACCCGACAAAAGCAGCCGAGCAGGCTCGGCTCTACGCCCGGCGGGCGAGCACAGGAGAATTCCTACCCCGCGCCGCGGCTTGATCCGCTCGGGCGCTGCGACGACTGCTTGCTACCCTTGCCGGCATGACCGACCGCGCTCTCGAACTGCTCCGCACCACCTTCGGCCACCCGCAATTCCGCGGCGAACAGGCCGACATCGTCGCCCATGTCACCGGCGGCGGCGATGCGCTGGTGCTGATGCCGACCGGCGGTGGCAAGTCGCTGTGCTACCAGCTCCCGGCGATGCTGCGCGAGGGCTGCGGCATCGTGGTCTCGCCGCTGATCGCGCTGATGCAGGACCAGGTCGAGGCGATGCGCCAGCTCGGCGTGCGCGCGGCCTACCTCAACTCCACGCTCGACGCGGCCACCACCGCACAGGTCGAAGTGGCGTTGCTGGCCGGCGAGCTCGACCTGCTCTACGTCGCCCCCGAGCGGCTGCTCAATTCACGCTGCCTGGCCCTGCTCGATCGCGCCCGGATCGCGCTGTTCGCGATCGACGAGGCTCACTGCGTCTCGCAATGGGGCCACGACTTCCGCCGCGAATACCGCGAGCTCACGATCCTGCACGAGCGCTGGCCGGATATCCCGCGCATCGCGCTGACCGCGACCGCCGATGCGCCGACCCGGCGCGAGATCGCCGAGCGGCTGAACCTGGAGGACGCGCGCCAGTTCGTCAGCTCCTTCGACCGGCCCAACATCCGCTACCGCGTGGTGCACAAGGACGACGCCAAGCGCCAGTTGCTGGATTTTTTGGCCGGCCACCGCGACGAGAGCGGCATCGTCTATGCGTTCTCGCGCCGCCGCGTCGACACCCTCGCCGCCCAGCTGCGCGAAACCGGCATCGACGCGCTGCCCTATCACGCCGGCATGGACGCAGCGGCGCGCGCGGCCAACCAGCGCAGGTTCCTGCAGGAAGACGGCGTGGTGATGGTCGCCACGATCGCCTTCGGCATGGGCATCGACAAACCCGACGTGCGTTTCGTCGCCCATGTCGACCTGCCCAAGTCGATCGAGGGGTATTACCAGGAAACCGGCCGCGCCGGCCGCGATGGCGCGCCGGCCGACGCCTGGCTGAGCTACGGCCTCGGCGACGTGGTCAGCCTCAAGCAGCTGATCGGCCAAGGCGAGGCCGGCGAGGAGCGCAAGCGGCTCGAACTCGGCAAGCTCGACGCGCTGCTGGGCTATTGCGAATCCACCACCTGCCGCCGCCAGTCGCTGCTCGGCTGGTTCGGCGAGGCCCACGCCGGCGCCTGCGGCAACTGCGACAACTGCCTGGAACCGCCGCAGAGTTGGGACGGCACCATCGCCGCGCGCAAGGCGCTGTCGTGCGTGTACCGCAGCGGGCAGCGCTTCGGCGCCGGCCATGTCATCGACATCCTGCGCGGCAATGCCACCGCGCGGGTGCAGCAGTACGGCCACGACCGGCTCAGCACCTGGAACATCGGTGCCGACCTAGACGACCGGCAATGGCGCAGCGTGTTCCGCCAGCTGGTCGCCGCCGGCCTGCTAGAAGCCGACGTCGAGCGCCACGGCGCGCTGCGCCTGACCGCCACCAGCGCCCCGGTGCTGCGCGGCGAGCGGCCGTTGAGCTTCCGCAGCGAACCCGAGAAGAAGCCGCGCGTGCGTGGCCGCGAGCGCAGCCGCGCCGCGCCGATCGAGGTCGAACTGGCGCCGGGTGCGCTGGCCCGCTTCAAGGCGCTGCGCGACTGGCGTGCAACCACCGCACGCGAGCAGAACGTGCCGGCCTACGTGATCTTCCACGACAGCACCCTGCGCGCGATCGCCGAGGCCGCGCCGGATGACCACGACGAACTTGCGCGCATCCCCGGCATTGGCGCGACCAAGATCGAGCGGTATGGCGATGCGGTGCTGCAGCAGTTGGTGGATTGCGAGATCGCCTGAGCCTTGGGGCACGGCAGAAGCGTTCCCTGGTCGAAGCAGGAATCGCGACTGCTGTTTTTGCCGTCATCCTTGCCAAGGCGGGGATCCAGCGCCTTTGTTCTCATTCACTGCAGAAGCGAAAGTCCCTGGGTTCCCGCGTTCGCGGGAATGACGGGGTGAGGGTTTCGTACAGGTCTTGCCTTCGCGGGGATGACCTCTCGGGCTACTCGAGTCCCCTCAAGCCGCCGCTTCCAGACTCGCCATATCGATCACGAACCGATAGCGCACGTCCCCGGCGATCATCCGCTCGTACGCCTCGTTGATGTCGGCGATGTCGATCAGCTCGATGTCCGAGGCCACCCCGTGCGCGGCGCAGAAGTCCAGCATCTCCTGGGTCTCGCGGATGCCGCCGATCAGCGAACCGACCAGCTTGCGCCGGCGCATGATCAGCATCCCGGCGGCGACCGGCGCCGGGGCCTCGGGGATGCCGAGCAGGATCATGGTGCCGTCGACCGTCAGCAGCGACAGGTAGGCGTTGTAGTCGTGCTCGCCGGAGACGGTGTCGACGATGAAATCGAACCGGTTCGCGAGCTCCTTGAAGGTGGCCGGATCGCGGGTGGCGGCAAAATCGCGGGCGCCGAGCTGCAGCGCCGCCTCGCGCTTGGACTCGGAGGTACTGAGTACGGTGACCTCCGCGCCCATCGCCGCGGCCAGTTTCACCGCCATGTGGCCGAGGCCGCCCAGCCCGACCACCGCGACGCGGTCGCCGGCCTTGACCCCGTAGTGCTTGAGCGGCGAGTACGTGGTGATGCCGGCGCACAGCAGCGGCGCGGCGCGGTCCAGCGGCAGCGACTCGGGGATGCGCAGCACGTAGTCCTGGTGAACTGTGATGCGGGTCGAATAACCGCCGTGGGTCGGGGCGCCGCCGCCGCGCTCGCGGCTGTTGTAGGTGGCGGTCATGCCTTCGTCGCAGTATTGCTCCTCGCCTCCGCGGCAATGCGGGCAGACCCGGCACGAGTCGACGAAGCACCCGACGCCGACCGCGTCGCCCGGCGCGAACCGCTCCACGCCCTCGCCCAGCTGCGCGATGCGGCCGACGATCTCGTGGCCCGGCACCATCGGGAAGATGCCGGTCCCGCCCCACTCATCGCGCGCCTGGTGGATGTCGGAATGGCACACCCCGCAATAGAGGATGTCGATCAGCACTTCGCCGGGCCCGGGCTCGCGGCGCTCGATGGTGTACGGCTGCAGGGGCGACTGGCCGGTTTCGGCGGCGTAGGCGGGGATGTTGAGCATGGCAGTGGCTCGCGGGCGGAAAAGCGGAAGTTTAGCGCCGAGCATGTGTAAGCATTCTGTAGGAGCGGCTTCAGCCGCGATCGGACCGCCACGGCCGGCGCCCGATTCCAGCAATCGCGGCTGAAGCCGCTCCTACAAAGACCGAAAGACCGCAGGGCGGGAAGCGCGCTACCCTTTGCGTTTCATCCTGCGGAGCCCGCCATGCCTTCCTTCGACGTCGTCTCCGAAGTCGACCAGCACGAACTGACCAATGCGGTCGACCAGGCCAACCGCGAGCTCGCCACCCGGTTCGATTTCAAGGGCGTGGAGGCAAAGTTCGAACTCGATGACCAGGTGATCAGCCAGTCCGCGCCGAGCGACTTCCAGCTCAAGCAGATGGACGACATCCTGCGCGCCCGCCTGATCGCGCGCGGCATCGACGTGCGTTGCCTGGAGTTCGGCGACGTCGAGACCAACCTCGCCGGCGCGCGCCAGAAGGTGACCGTCAAGCAGGGCATCGAGCGCGATCTGGCCAAGAAGATCGTCGCGGAGATCAAGCAGGCCAAGCTCAAGGTCGAGTCGCAGATCAACGGCGACAAGCTGCGCATCAGCGGCAAGAAGCGCGACGACCTGCAATCGGCCATGGCGCTGCTCAAGGGCGGCGACTTCGAGCGGCCGCTGCAGTTCGACAATTTCCGCGATTGACCCGTATCCGCAGTTCCATCGTGACGCTGACCCGGACCTTGGCGCGTTGACCGACCAGGACCCCATTGCCGCGACCCGCCGCTGGCTCGAACGCGCGGTGATCGGGCTCAACCTGTGCCCGTTCGCCAAGGCGGTCCACGTCAAGGACCAGGTGCGCTACGTGCTCAGCGAGGCGAGCACGGCCGATGCGCTGCTGGCCGAACTCGCCGACGAGCTGACCTGGCTCAACGACACCGACCCGGCTGTGGTCGACACCACGCTGCTGATCCACCCGCAGGTGCTGGTCGATTTCCACGACTACAACGACTTCCTCGACCAGGCCGATGCCGCGGTCGATGCGCTCGGGCTGGAGGGCGAGATCCAGATCGCGAGCTTCCATCCCGACTACCGGTTCGCCGGCACCGCCTTCGACGACCCGGGCAACTGCAGCAACCGCTCGCCCTATCCCATGCTGCATCTGTTGCGCGAGGCCAGCGTCGAGCGCGCGGTCGAGGCGTTTCCCGATCCGGACGTGATCGTGGAGCGGAACCTGGAGACCCTGGAGCGCCTGGGCATCGACGGCTACCGCCGGCTGCTGGATCCGTAGCCAGACGCGCCTGCGCATCAGTTGTAGGAGCGGCTTCAGCCGCGAGCTTTTCGCGCATCCGGGACCGCAGGGCTATCCGGATCGCGACCTGATCGGTGGCGACGGAGTCGGATGACCCACTTCGCTCCTGCTGCGTTCCGATCGCGGCTGAAGCCGCTCCTACGCCCCGAAGGAAGTCCCCTTGGGGGACATGTCAGCAGCTGAACAGCCGCGCCAGATCGTCCTCGCCCAGCACCCGCCACTCGCCCGCCGCCAGTTCGCCCAGCCCCAATCCGCCGATCCGGCTGCGGTGCAGCGCCTGGACATGGTTGCCGACCGCGGCGAACATCCGCCGCGCCTGGTGGTAGCGGCCTTCACTCAGGGTCAGCCGCGCGTGCCGCGCATCGACCACCTCCAGCGCCGCGGGCGCCAATGGCGTCGTCTCCGACTCCAGCATCAGCGTGCCGCTGGCGAAGATGCCGGCTTCATCGCCGCGCAGGTCCTCGGCCATCGTCGCCTCGTAGACTTTGTGGAGTTGCGACTTGGGCGACACGACCCGGTGCAGCAACTGGCCGTCGTCGGTCATCAGCAGCAGGCCGCTGGTGTCGCGGTCGAGCCGGCCGACGGTCGACAGCAGCGGCGCGCGCAGGCGGAACCGCGGCGGCAGCAGGTCGTAGACGATCCGCCCGGGGTCCTTTGTCGAACAGGTGGTGCCGAGCGGCTTGTGCAGCATCAGGGTCAGCCCGGCGGGCGGATCGAGTGGCTCGCCGTCGATGCGGATCGCGGCGTGTTCGGCCTTGTCGTCGGCGTACAGCACCTCGCCGTCGGCGTCGGTGATGCGGCCCTCGCGGAACATCGCGCTGACCTGCTTGCGGCTGCCGTAGCCAAGGTTGGCGATGAGCCTGACCAGCTTCACAGAGTCACTCCGTATCCGCCGTGGCGCGGATACACGCGGATAAAGAGCACCGTGTAGGAGCGGCTTCAGCCGCGATCCCGGAGATCCGCTTCCGCACGGGCATGTGATCGCGGCTGAAGCCGCTCCTACAGAGGCGCGCAGCGGTCCGCGGGCGTGGCGGCTTCATCGGTGGGCGTTCCGCGACAGGGTCCGGTCGAATGGCTTGGGCGCGCGTTGCGGCTTGGCCGGCAGCGCTTTCACCGCCTCGATGATCTTGAAGCCGTCGCGCTGCGCCACCTCGCGCACGCTGCCGAAGCTGTCGGTGAGCACCGCCTCGTACGGCAGGTGGCGGTTGGCGACCAGCCACAGCCGTCCACCCGGCTTCAATGCCTCGGCCGCGACCGCGATGAAGCGGCGGCCGATGTCGGGCCGGTCGGCGCGGCTCTGGGTGTGGAACGGCGGATTGCTGACGATCACGTCATAGGCCTGCGGCAGCCCGGTGGTGACGTCGTGCCAGTGGTAGCCGATGCGCGGGCCGGCCTCGGCGCGCTGCTCGAAGCCGGCGAGATTGCGCCGCGCCAGGTCGAGCGCGCGGCGTTCGGCCTCGAACAGGTCGAGCGCATGGATATGCGGGCAGCGCGTCAGCAATTCGGCGGAGAGATAACCGAAGCCCGCGCCCAGGTCGGCGGCGTGGCCGGCCAGGTCGGCCGGCAGGTGTTGCGCCAGCAGCGCAGACGCCGGATCGATGCGGTCCCAGGCGAACACGCCGGGCCGGCTGAGGAACCGGCCCTCCGCGATCGGCCGCACCGCATCGAGCGCCGCCCACTGCGCCGCCAGCGCGGCATCGGCGGGGCCCTCTAGTGGTGCGGTCCAGAACGCCCGGCACTTGTTCTTGCTGATCGTGGCGAGCGGACCCGCCAGCCGACGCAGGTCGTCCTCGGCCGAGCGCGCGCCTTCGTTGTTGGCGGCGCAGGCCAGCACCCGTCCGCCCGCGGCCGTGGCCGCGACCGCGCGTGCGAACAGCGCGCGCGATTCGTCGCGCTGGCGCGGCGGCAGCACCAGCACCAGCGGATACCGCCGCGCCGGGTCGGTGCCCTCGGCCAGCTCGATGCCGGCGCGCTGCAGGGCCTCGGCATCCGGCCGGAAACTCTGCTCGGCCACCAGCCCCGGCCGCGGATGGGCGTGCAACGCCGCGCCTTCGCGCGCGCGCAGGAACAGCACGCCGCTGCTGTGGTCGGCTCCACCCTCGCCGGGCCAGCCCAGGCGGCCTTCGGACAACGGCAGGAACAGGGTTTCAAGCGCGGGGTCGGCGGTCGGCATGCACGGGATCGGATCGGGGAGGCCGCCGATTTTACGCGCCTGCGGTGCAGCACCGCCGGCCGCGCATGCATTGTCGCTGGCAGCCGGGCGCGCCGCCGGGCTTTTCATGCTCCGACAACATCGCCGGCGCCACCCTCGGAGTGTCCTTTCCACAACCGGAGCGAACGCAATGCGAGCCCTTTTTGTCGGCGGCACGGTGGACAACAGCGAGCTGGATCTGGACGGCGCCCAGCCGCCACACAGTTATCCAGAGAACGGCGGCAGCGGCCGGCCGCGCTACAAGCTGCACCATGTCGGGCTGCGCGAGGGTGAGGTGGCGTACGCGGTGTATGCCGCGCCGGACGCCGCCGACGCCGAAGTCGAGCGGATCGCCGGCGAACGCGATTACGCGCGTCGCTTCCAGGCCGAGCCGGGGCCCGCTGCGCCCTAGGTCGACCACCAAAGCCGCTCCCGGCCGTTCAGCGGCGGTGTCGTCGCAGCCATCCGCCTTAACGCATTCAGCACGCCACGACCACATCCCGGTCGCTAGGGTCGAAGCGCACGTCGATCGACCGCTCCTCGACGCCACCTGGGCGTCGCCCCACAGGAGGTTCTCCATGAAGCTTCACGTACTCACCCTTGCCTTGGCGTCAGCGGTCGCACTGGCCGCCTGCGCCGACGATGGCTACGACGACACCGAGATGCTGCCGGCCGAGCCGGCGATCGCCGACCCGGTCCTGACCGACCCGGCGACCAGCGACCCCACGCTCAACGATCCGACCCTGAACGATCCGACGCTCGACGATCCCACGCTCGACGACCCGACCATGACCGATCCGCCGCTCGACAACGACGAGCTCCGTCCGCCCGAGGTCGAGCCGGAAACCGAGTAGCCGCTTAAAGCGCCCGGTTTAACGCCGGGCGAAAGTCGGGCCAGCGTTGCTGCCGGAGGCGCTCTCGTCGGCGTCGACGGCACAACCGGAGGGACGGCCAGCGGCCGTCCCTTCTTTTTGGGCGCGCCGGCGCAGCGCCCGCGTCAACCCTGCAGTTCGCGCAGCGTGACCGACGGCGGGGCGTCGAGGACCCGACGGGTGGCGAACATGCCCGCCGCCAGCGCGGCAAGCACGCCCAGTCCGCCGCCGACCGCGGCCATCGACCAGTTCGCCTGCCACGGCAGGTCGAACACCCGGGTCGCGATTACGCCGGCCAGGATCGACGCCGCGATCGCCGCGGTCAGGCCGGCCAGCAGCCCGATCGCGGCGAATTCCGAGGCCTGGGCCAGCCGCAGCTGCCGCCGGCTGCCGCCGAGCACGCGCATCACCCCGCCTTCGAGCAGGCGCTCGTCCTGGCTCGCACTGACCGCCGCCATCAGCACCAGCAGGCCGGCGACCAGCGAGAAATAGAACACCACCTCGACCACCAGCGACACCTGGTCGGCGGTCCCGCGGACCTGCGCCAGCACCGCGTCGATGTCGATCACCGACAGGTTCGGGAAACGCTCGACCAGCTCGGCGGTGAAGCGGGTCTGCGTCGGCGCCACGCTGACCGCGGTGATGTAGCTGGCCGGGAACCCATCCAGCGCACCCGGCGATGCGACCACGAAGAAGTTCGGGCGGAAGCTCTCCCACTCGACGCTGCGCAGGCTGGTGATCGTCGCCTCGAAGGGCTGTCCGGCGATGTCGAACGCCACGGTGTCGCCGACCTGCCAGCCCAGGCTCTCGGCGAAGCCCTCCTCGACCGACACTTCCGGCTGCGCCGGCCCCTGCGCCGCCCAGAACGCGCCGGCGGTGACCCGGTTGTCCTCGCGCAGGGTGTCGACCACCGACAGGTTGAACTCGCGGTCGGCGCGGCGCTGCGCGCGGCGGCTTTGTTCCGCATCGGCGGCGGGATCGGCATAGTCGTCGCCGCGCACCGGCGCGCCGTTGTGCGCGACCAGCCGGCCGCGGATCATCGGAAACAAGACCGGCTCGCCCACGCCCTGCTCGGCCATGAATGCGCGCACCGGAGCCACCTGGTCCTGCTGCACGTTGATGATGAAGCGGTTGGGCGCATCGGCCGACAGCGCCAGCTGCCAGCGATCGAGCAGGTCGGTGCGCACGAAGGTCAACAGCAGCAGCGCCATCAGCCCCAGGCCCAGCGCGGAGATCTGCGCCACGCTGGTGCCGGCGCGCCGGCTCACGTTGGCCAGCCCGTAGCGCAGGCTACCGCGCAGGTGCGGGCGCAGCCGCCGGATCAGCAGGACCAGACCCCAGGCCAGGGCCGCGAGCACCGCGAAGGTTGCGACGATGCCGCCCAGCATCGCGCCGGCCAGTACCGGCGAGCCGGCCTTCCACCACAGCAGCGCGGCCAGCCCGGCCAGTCCGAGCAGCGCCACCAGCCACGCGCTCGGCTCGGTCGGGTCGAGGTCGCGGCGCAGCACCCGCAGCGCCGGTACCCGGCGCAGGGCCAGCACCGGCGGCGCGCCGAATGCGAGCAGCACCACCAGGCCGACGCCATAGCCCTGCAGCGCCGGCATCAGCCCCGCGGCGGGGATCGACAGTTCCAGTGCCTGCTCCAGCCAGCCGCCGATCGCCCACTGCAGCGCGAACGCGATCGCGACCCCGATCGTGCAGGCGATCAGCCCGAGCATCAGCAACTCGCCGACGTGGACCCCGACCAGGGTGCGCTGGCTGGCGCCGAGGCAGCGCATCACCGCGGTGCCCGACAGATGCCGCTCGCTGTGGCGGCGCGCGGCCATCGCCACCGCGACCGCGGCCAGCACCACCGACACCAGCGCGGCCAGGCCGAGGAAACGCCCGGCACGGTCGAGCGCGGAACGTATCTCCGGCCGCGCCTGTTCAATGGTTTCCAGCCGCTGGCCGCGCCCGAGGTTGTCGCGCGCGGTGGCGACGAAGCGCTCGACCGCTGCGGCATCGCCGGCGATCACCAGCCGGTAGCGGATCCGGCTGCCTTCCTGCACCAGGCCGGTGGTGGGCAGGTCTGCGAGGTTGAGGAACACCTTAGGCGCGACGTTGAAGTAGTCGAGCGCGGCGTCGGGCTCCTGCACCACCAGCGCGGTCAGGGTGAACTGCGCCTGGCCGATGCTGACGGTGTCGCCTGGCCGCGCGCCCAACGTGTCGGCGCCGGCGCGGCTCATCCACAGCGTGCCCGGTACCGGGATGCCGTCGGCCACGCGCTCGATCTCGCCGCGCTCGCCGTCGGGCTCGGCGATCACGAAGCTGCCGCGCAGCGGAAAGCCTTCGCCGAGCGCGCGCAGTTCGCCCAGGCGCAGGTTGCCCTCGGCACCGCGGTCGACCCGGATCATGCTGTCGAGCTCGACCGTCCGGGTGCGCTGCAGCCCCGCCGCATTCGCCGCGGCGTCCACCGCGCCGGCGATCGGCGCATTGCCGCGCACCACCGCGTCACCGCCGAGCAGCCGGTTGGCCTCGATCGCCAGCGCGCGTTCGGCGCGGTCGGTGACGAAGCCGACCGCGGTCACCGCCACCACCGCCAGCACCAGCGCGGCCAGCAGGATGCGCACGTCGCCGGCCTTCAGATCGCGGCGCAGCTGGCGCCACGCCATCGCCAGGACCCCCACTCCGGCCGCCGTCATGCCGCCTGCCTGTCCCGCGCCAGTTCCTGCGACACCAGGCGGCCGCTGTCGAGCCGGATCAGATGCCGGCAGCGCACCGCCAGATGGTCGTCGTGGGTCACCAGCACCAGGGTCGTGCCGGCCTCGGCATTGAGCGCGAACAGCAGCTCGATGATCGCCTGGCCGGTGTGGGTGTCGAGATTGCCGGTCGGCTCGTCGGCGAACAGCAGCGAAGGCCGGGTCACGAACGCCCGCGCCAGCGCGACGCGCTGTTGCTCGCCACCGGACAACTGCCGCGGGTAGTGGCCGAGGCGTGCGCCCAGCCCGACCTTCTCCAGGATGGCCCGGGCCGGCGTTGACACGTCGCGGTCGCCGCGCAGTTCCAGCGGCAGCATCACGTTCTCCAGCGCGGTCAGGGACGGCAGCAACTGGAAGTTCTGGAACACGAAGCCGACCTTCGCGCCCCGCACGCGCGCACGCCCATCCTCGTCCAGCGCCGACAGCACCTCGCCATCGAGCGTGACGCTGCCCTGGCTCGGTGTATCCAGGCCCGCCATCAACGACAGCAGGGTGCTCTTGCCCGAACCGGAGGCGCCGACGATCGCGACCGTATCGCCGGCCGCGATCGAGAAGCTCACCCCGTCCAGGATGGTGAGCTCGCCCGAAGGCAGCGGCACGCGCTTGCCGAGATTGTTGACCTGCAGGGCGGTGGGCCTGGTGTCGGCAACTTCAGCTTGCGGTTGGAGGCTGTCGGCCATGATGGTCCTTGTTGGAAAAGTCGATGACCGGCTTCTGCTCGTCATTCCCGCGAACGCGGGAACCCAACGACTTCAGCGCCCAGTGCCGATTCACAGAAATTGTGACTCAATCAGAGCCACTGGATTCCCGCCTTCGCGGGAATGACGACCGGGGTATTGATCACATGAGGAGATGCGAACAGTGACGTCAGGATATGCGGCATCGCGCCGCCGGGTTCAATGTGCCATCGGTTTGATCGCGCTGGTTTTGACGCTGCTCCTGGGGCTGTTGCCGGGTGTACACGCCCAATCGACCGCAGCGGCAAAGCCGGCGCCGGCCGCGCGCACGGTGCTGGTGATGGGCGACTCGCTGTCGGCCGGCTACGGCCTGTCGGCGCAGCAGGGCTGGGTCGCACTGACCGCCGATCGCATCGCCGAGCGCAGGCCGGACTGGCGCGTGGTCAACGCCAGCATCAGTGGCGAGACCACCGCCGGCGGCGCGGCGCGCATTGTCGGCGAGCTGCGGCGGCATCGGCCCCACGTGGTGGTCATCGCACTGGGCGCGAACGACGGATTGCGCGGGCTGCCGACGCTGCAGACCCGGATCAACCTGGCCCGCATGCTGGGCGCCGCGCATGGCGCCGGCGCCGAGGTGCTGCTGGTCGGGATGCGCATGCCGCCCAACCTGGGTGCGGAGTACACCCGCGCGTTCGAGCAGAACTTCAGCGCCCTGGCCGAGCGCTTCGATGTCGCGCTGCTGCCGTTCCTGCTCGAACCCCTCGCGCTGGACCGCGCGGCCTACCAGAGCGACAACCTGCATCCGGTGGCCGAGGCGCAGCCGAAGCTGCGCGACCACGTCTGGCCGGCGCTGGCGCCGCTGCTGGACTAGCCTGCTCAGTGGCGATGTCCGTCGCGATGCGGCGATCGACGAGCCGCGATGTCGCCACTCCGGTCGCTCCCGACCGATGAGCCGGGGCCGCTCCGCGCGCCAGAGGGTTCATTGCGCCGACGAACGGCCGTGCAGCAGGGGTTTAATTTTCGCCGCGCGGGAGTATGGTCGATCAGCTAGGACCGCTCATTTCGGGAGATGGGCCATGGAACAGCGTGCATTGGACCGCACACCGTCTGACGCGTCGCCCAGGCGGATGCTGCGCCGCGACGAGGAAGCGCTCGCGCTGACCTACGGCGTCGAGGCGCGCCGACATTACGGCGACCGCGCCTGGAGCGAGGTCGAGCCGGAACTGGCCAGTGGCTGGTCGCGCCTGCGCAAGCGCAGCCGGACCGAGTGGGCCGACGTCGCCGACCGGGTCGAAGCCGCCTGGTCGTGCGCGTTGCCGCCGGGCGAGCGCTGAGGCTGCGCGACTCGGGACCTGCGGGACTCGGGACTCGGGACTCGGGACTCGGGACTCGGGACTCGGGACTCAGGAAGAGCATAAAGCTAGCGTACCTGCCGCATCACCCCATATTGTCGTCCCGAGGCAGCGAAGAACCTGCTGTGGCTTTTGATTTGCGAGTCGCGAGTCCCGGGGTCCCGCCAGCTCGATAAGCTGCACGCCAACCGCTACCCGAGCTCCACCAGCTTCTGCTTGCATGCGCGCTTCCAGCCGTCCCACGGGTCCTTGCGCAGGCTCGCCGCGCGCCGGAGTGCACGGGCCAGGGTGTAGTCGGCGCCGGATTTTGTCCTGCCCAGTTCGTCCCAGCGCAGCGGCATGGCCACGCCGGCGCCGGCGCGCGCGCGCAGCGACCAGCTCGCCACGCTGGTCGCGCCGCGGCCGTTGCGCAGCCAGTCGATGAAGATCACGCCGCGGCGCTTGGCCTTGGTCGCGGTGGCGATGTAGCGGTCCGGGGCCTGGGTCGCCATCGCATCGGCGAACGCGCCGCAGAACGCCTTCGCCTGCGGCCAGTCCGGCCCCGGCGCGATCGGCACCACCACGTGCAGGCCCTTGCCGCCCGACAGGCGCAGGAAACTCTGCAGGCCGATGTCCTTCAGCCGGTCGCGGACGTCGCGGGCGGCGCGGGCGATCGCCTTCCAGTCCACGCCTTCGCCGGGGTCCAGGTCGAACACCAGCCGGTCGGGCCGCTCGACATCGTCGATGCGCGCGCCCCATGGGTGCAGCTCCAGCGCGTTCATCTGCACCAGGTCGAGCAGGCCGGCGACGTCCTCGATGTAGAGGTAGTCGTCATGGCTGCCGTCCTTTTCCCTGATCGGCACCGCATGCACGTGCCCGCCGAGCGTGTCGGCGTGGTGCTTCTGGAAGAAGCACTGGCCCTTGAGCCCGTCGGGACAGCGCAGCAGCGACAACGGCCGGCGCGCGACTTCCGGCAGCAACTGCGGGGCGACCGCGCGGTAGTACTCGGCGACCTCGCGCTTGGTGATCTTCTCGGCCGGGTAGATCAGCTTGTCGGGGCTGGTGAGCCTGGTTTCCGGCACCGCGCTTGCGCCGTCCGGGTCGGCGCGCTCGCCCTGCACATGCGCACCCTCGCCCACGGTCTTGTCCCCGCGTAGCCGCATGAAGCTGGCCTGGCGCAGCAGGCCCTCCTTGCCCCAGCCACGGAACGCCAGCTCGGCCACCAGCTGCGGCTCGACCCAGGTGACATCGCGCGGCGCCAGTGCGATGTGCGCCGGCAGTGTCAGCGTCGGGCTCTTGCGTACCAGCTTGCGCAGCTGCGCGGTCATGCTGCGCAGGCGGGCATCGTCGAAGCCGGTGCCGACGCGGCCGACGTACTTGAGTGCGCCGGCCTCGCGGGTGGCCATCAGCAGCGAGCCGAATCCCACCCGCGAGCGTTTGGGTGCGGTGAAGCCGACGATCACGAACTCGTCGGTCTGCGCGTGCTTGATCTTCAGCCAGGTGCTGGAGCGACCGGGCAGGTAGCGCGCCCCGACCGCCTTGCTGATGATGCCTTCCATCTTCTGGCCGCCGCTGGCGGCAAACACCTGTGCGCCGTGCCCGACGATGTGCCGGCTGTAGGCGAGGATGGGATCGTCCTGGGTATCAAGCAGCGCCTCGAGCAGTTCCTTTCGCTCGATCAGGCGGGTGCCGGTGAGGTCGACACCCTCCAGCGTCGGCAGGTCGAACACGACGTAGCGCAGGGTCGCGTTGGCCGTGCCCTGGATCGTGCGCTGCAGCGCGGAGAAGCAGTTGGCGCCATGTTCGTCCAGCGCGATCAGTTCACCGTCGAAACTGCCGCTGTCCAGGCGCAGCCGCTCCAGTGCCGCGGCGATGTCGGGGTAGTCCGCACTCCAGTCCAGCCCGTTGCGCGAACGCAGCCGCGCGCGGCCGTTCCTGATCTCGGCCAACAGGCGGTAGCCATCCCACTTGAGTTCGTGCAGCCAGCCCTCCCCGGCGGGCGGCGACTCGCGCAGGGTGGCCAGCTGCGGCGCGATCTCGGTGCCGCCACCCAGGGACTTGGCGCCGTCGAGCGCCTGCGCCCGTTTGCGCCAGTCGATCCTGCGCGGGCGGCGCTTCGCTGCTTTTCCTGCTTTGGCTTGCGCGCTTTTCTCTGCGCCCTTGGCGACCTTCGCGCCCTTTGCGGGCGCTGTCTTTTTTACAGAGCCCGAAGGCCGCCGCCCCTTCCAGCCCGCCGGCGGCACCGTCTCGACCAGATCGTCGGACTCCACGTCGGCGGCGTATTGATCGTCGCGCTTGATCAGCAGCCACTGCGGCTTGCTGCCCGGCTTGGCGGTGCGCACCAGCTTCCAGCCGCCGCGCAGTTTCTCGCCATGCAGCACGAAGTCCAGCTTGCCCCTGGCCCGCGCCTCCAGCGGGTTGCCATCGGTGGCCCATACGCCGCGATCGAAGATGTCGACCTGGCCGCCGCCGTAGTGGCCCTGCGGGATGTCGCCTTCGAAAGTCGCGTAGCTCAGTGGATGATCCTCGACCTCCACCGCCAGGCGCTTCTCGCCGACCCGCAGCGACGGTCCCTTGGGCACTGCCCAGCTCTTGAGCGCACCGTCGATCTCCAGCCGGAAGTCGTAGTGGCGCACGCTGGCGTGGTGCAGCTGCACCACGAAGATCGGGCGGCGGGGGCGTGCCTTGCCGCCGCGCCGCGCCGGCGGTGCGTCGTCGGCCGGCTCCGGCGTCTGGTCGAAGCGGCGCTTGCGGGCGTAGTCACGCAGGGTCATCGCGCGCGGTCGATTTCGGGCAGCCGACCGCGACCGCACCCCCGGCTCGACACTCCCGTGTTGCGAGATGGAGCGAGCAGACCTGAAAAAGGCGCGCCGTCATCCTCAAGCCGCCTTGCGCTTCTTGCCGGCAGTTTTCTTGGCCGCCTTTTTCGGGGACTTCGCGGGGGTCTTCTTGGCGGCCTTCTTGCTGGCCTTTTTGGCCGGCTTGTCCTTGCCCGGCTTGTCCTCGGCCTTGCCGGCACTCTTTCGGGCCGGGGTCCGCTTGTTCTTGTCGATGCTCTGCTGCAGCAGCGCCATGAAGTCGACCACGTTGGTGCTTGCATCCTCGGCCACCGATGGCTCCTCGGCTTCGCGCTTGACCACGCCGGTGGCCTTCATGCGCTTGGTGATCACCGCCTGCAGCCGCTCGCGGAACTCGTCGGTGTACTGGTCGGGCTGCCAGTCGCCGGACATGGTCTCGATCAGCTGCTCGGAGAACGCCAGCTCCTTGTCGCTGATCCGGTAATCACCCCGCGCACCCTCCGGGATGTTGTACTCGCCGATGTCGACGAGTTCCTGCGGGTAGCGCATCATCAGCAGCAGCAGGGCATCGCCCTGCGGCATCACCGCGCACAGGCTCTCGCGGGTGCGGATCACCACCCGCGCGACGCCGATCCGGCCGGTGCTGGCCAGCGCCTCGCGCAGCAGCACGTAGCCCTTCTCGGCCTTCTTGGCCGGCACCAGCACGTAGGGCTTCTCGAAGTACTGCGGGCCGATCGCGGTGACATCGACGAACGCCTCGACCTCGATCGCACCGTGGCTTTCCGGCGCGGCCGACTTGATGTCGTCCGGGTCGAGCACGACGTAGCTGCCCTTGTCGTACTCGAATGCCTTGACGATGTCCTTCCAGGCGACCTCCTCGCCGGACTCGGCATTGACCCGCTCGTAGCGGATCGGCGAGTTGTCGCGCGAGTCGAGCATGCGGAACGAGATGTCGGTGCGGCGCTCGCCGGACATCAGCGAGACCGGGATATTCAGCAACCCGAACGACAGCGTTCCAGACCAGACGGGGCGGGCCATGGGAACCTCCAGACGCGGCGGTGGCGCGGCATTTCAGTATCGAAACAGCGGCGTGATGCGGGCGTGGTAGAGCCTCGCGGGCCGGCGGCACGGCGGGGCGCCATTCCGACCCAACACCGCCTTTGATCATCATCGACATGATCAACGCGCTCGATTTCGACGGCGGTGCCGCGTTGCTGAAAAACGCGCTGCCCCACGCGCATCACGCGCGCGCTGTTGCAGGGTTGAGTGCTGCCGCTCGGTAGAGCGGAGCTTGCTCCGCTGCAGCGACATGCCGGTAGAGAAAGATTCGGGCGAGACCGCAGCAGAGCAAGCTCGGCTCTACGGCAACGCCACCGGTGTCGTGAAGTGCACGCGTCTACGACGACTCCAGCCGCCGGTTGCGGCGGAAGATCAACTGGCCCACCACCGCTGTCACCAGCAGCGCCACATGGTGACCACGAACACCCAGTTGTCGAGCATCCAGCTGTAGACGGTGAAGCCCACGCTGGCGGTGACCTGGCCCACGAACAGCCAGGACGACAGACCTATCGTGCTGCGCTCGCGCCACTGCACGTAGACCTGCCGCCCGAGCGTCATCAGCAGTACCGCCGATGCGCTCCAGCCGAGCCAGTCGGCAGGGTCCATCAGCGTCGTCTCAGTGTCCTTTGCCGAGCATCTGGTCGCGCGACTGCTCCGCGCGCGAGGCGCCGATCTTGGTCTCCACGTGCTTGACCTCCTCCGGCGGCGGCAGGACGGCCGGCAGGCCCAGCGACTCGATCCACAGCTCGCGGGTCCAGCCGGTGGTATGCAGCAGGTGGTGGTGCTCCTCGTCCTCCACCGACTGGTAGGCCTCCAGCAGCACCTGGGTGGCATCGCCCTTGCCGTGCTCGCCGACGTGGCCGATCAGCTCCCAGTTCATGTGATCCTTGGTTTCGGCCAGCGTGACGCACTCGCCCGCAACCAGTTCGGCCGCGCCCGGATCGCCGGCGTCCTTCGCCATCTGCATCGCCGCGACCAGCGACTCGCCCAGGTGCGCCACCACCTGGCGACCCGGCGTCTGCGTCTTGGGGTCCAGGCCGAGCTGCTCGAACACGCCCAGCAGGATCTTCCTGTGGTTGCGGGTCTCCTCCAGGTACTTCTGCCACTCCTTGCGCAGGTCCTCGTTGACCGCGCATTCGATCGCGTTCTCGTAGACTTTGGCGCCGCCGATCTCGGTTTCGAGTGCCTGGTACAGCAGCTCGTGCAGTTGCGCCTGGTCGTAGGCTTTGCTGGCCATCGTGTGCTCCTGACGTGGTGTGCTTCGGCGGCGACGCCGCGTTGGCGGACGGGAGCAAAGACTCTAGTCGGCGCGGGTGAGCGTGCCGTCAAGCACCTGGGTGGCGATCGCGCCCTGGGGCGCTCCTACAAAGGCTCGTGTTTTTGTAGGAGCGGGCCATGCCCGCGATGTGGAGTGACGCGGCCGCCTGCATCGCGCCCATGGGGCGCTCCTACAAGATCCGCCGGCACCGGTTCGGGCGACAAGCAGCCGAGCAAGCTCGGCTCTACAGAACCCCCGTCCGATCAACCCGGACGCTCAGGACAGGAGCCGCTCGATATCCTCGCGCGGCACATTGGTCAGCGTCTTGGCCAGCTCGCCGTGCAGCCGTTGCCGGGCCTCCTGGTGCAACAGCGGCCGCATCTCGCCGAGCGTCTGCGCATCGGCCACCAGCACCAGTGACTGGTAGTCGTCGCGCAGGGCGCCGTCATTGAGACGCTGCGCGAGTTGCTTGGCGAAGGTGGCCTTGTCGATCTGGTAGCCGGTGGCGCCGTCGGGCTGCGCACCGGCGGGGCCGTCGTCGTTCATGTCGACCAGTTCGAGCAGTTCGTCCTGATGCAGCGACAGCGCGCGCTGGTCGCCCCGGTTGTGGAACACGCGGGCACCGGTGCCGTCGGCCACGATTACCAGTGCATTGGCGGGGATCGGTTGCATCGTCGTCTCCTGGTGTCTGGGGCTTCTTCTGGAACTAACAAATTCCGCGGCTGCGAGTGCCCGCCGGATCGTACGGACGAGTCTAGGCAGGCCGGTGTGATGCCGATGGCTAGCCGGCGGCAGCGTGTCGTTCCGGAGTGCGGGGTGCGACCCGAAAACCGCTGCAGGCGCGCTCCCGCAGGGGGCCGGTGGGCTGGCGGTCGATCGATCTTTCACGGCCTATTCGCGATGGCGCGAATAGCTTCAGCGATGGGGTTTCACAGGGGCCGCACCCGACAGGAGAACGGCATGCTCAAGTTTCTTGGCAAGACCACCGGCATCATCTTCCTCATCGGCCTGGTCGTGGTCATCGGGCTGTTGATGCTGATCTTCTAGACCGATCTGGCGGACGCGCGCGCCAACACGCCAGACCGGCAACTAGCGCCAGTCGCCGCAATCAGTCCTGCGGCCCGGCTCCGCTGTCCAGGCCGGCCACCTGTCGCAGCGCCCGCTCGAACATTTCCACGGGTTGTCCGCCCTGGATCAGGTGCTGATCGTTGAGGATCACCGAAGGCACCGCATGGATGCCACGGCTCAGGTACACGTCCTGCTGCGCGCGTACCTCGGCGGCGTATTCGCCGCGGTCCAGCACCTGCCGCGCACGCGTGTCGTCGAGCCCGGCCGTGGCCGCGACCTGCGCCAGCACCTCGGGCGAGGAGACGTCCAGGTTATCGGTGAAGTAGGCGCGCAGCAGCGCGTGTTTGAGCGCGAGTTCCTGCGCTGCGCCCTCCAGTCCGGCCCAGTGCAGCAGGCGGTGCGCATCGAACGTGTTGTAGACGCGGTCACGCTGCCTGAACTCGAATCCGACCGCCGCACCGCGCTCGCGCAGCGCTTCGCGGTTTTGCGCGAGTTGCTCGGGGGTCGAGCCGTACTTCTGGACCAGGTGCTCGTCGGTGTCCTGGCCTTCGGGCGGCATCTGCGGGTTCAATTCGAACGGCTGGAAGTGCAGTTCCGGGGCGATCCGTTCGCCCACGCGCTCGATCGCCTGCTCCAGCGCCTTCAGCCCGACCGCGCACCAGGGACAGGACACGTCGGATACGAAATCGATGCGCAGTGGCACCGGAGGCGCGGGACTGGACATGGCGAGCCCTCCAATTGCCGGAAGTTACGCAGATCCGGTCCCCGCGGAACCCGCGGGGACCGGACAGGAAAGAACGGACGGAGCCGAAGCTCCGTCCGATGCCACTGTGGAGCGGGACTGATGCTTAGCGGTCGTCCCTCATGTGGTCGTCCCTCATGTGTTCCGAGTCCTTGCGCTCCTTCTTGGCCTCGAGCTCGGACTGACTGATGTTGCCATCGCCGTCGGTGTCAGCCTCGCGCATCTTCTCCTGCGCGGCGGCGGCATGTTCCTGCACAGTGACCACGCCGTCACCGTCGGTGTCCATCTTCTGGATCATCTCCTCGGGCGACTTGCCATGGCCCTCGCCCTTGTCCATGCGTGCGTGGGCGGCACCGACCTCGGCGGCGGTGATGCGGCCGTCGCCGTCGGCATCGAGCTTCTGGAATTTCCCGTCGGCGGCGGCGCTGTGCTCCTGGGCGGAGATCATGCCGTCCTGGTTGCTGTCCATCTTTTCCCACTTCTCTTCATTGGCCAGCGCCGTGCCGGACAGGGCCAGCGCACCGATGACCGACAGCGCACGCAGGGAATGGTTCTTAATCTGGTTCATAAGGCTCTCCTTGGGGGGACGCGCGACATGCGCGGATATGAGCGAGGCGACCCTATCGGCCGGGAAGTTATGCAGGCGTGTAGCGATCGGCTTCAGGTCAGCGGCGCGACAGGCGCCGTTGCATCGCCGTTCACCGCGACTTGCGCGGCGGCCCGCTAGATTGACCCGCCCCCCTCGCCGAACCGCCCCAATGACCCAAGACGCCGAGCGCATCCTCACCGAGCCCGCCGAGATCGATCGACTGAAAGCGCTGATCGCGGCGCTGCCCAACGGCGCACGCGTCGAGCTGCAGTTCGAGGACGGTCGCCGGTTGCGTGCCATTGTCAGCGTGCGCCCGACCCTGCAGGTGTTTCGCGATGCGGCTGGCGGCGAGGGCGTCAACTCGCTGGTCCGGGTGGAAGAACCCGCACTGGAGGCGCCGGAAAGCGCCGCCGTCCACGACATCTGGCTTGACCAGGTAAGACATGTCATCCAGTTGTCACCGGCGCATTGGTCGGGGCAGACCGACTAGCAGCCTCGGCGGCTCACCGCGGCGCGGATCAGGCGCCGAAAAAGAAAAACCCGGCCGAAGCCGGGTTTTTCCTGATCTGGTGCACCGCCGGACGGCGGTGCGGGCAGTCCGGCTTACAGCGCTTCGACGGCGTCAGCCTGCAGGCCCTTCTGGCCCTGGGTGACGGTGAAGCTGACCTTCTGGCCTTCCTGCAGGCTCTTGAAGCCCTGACCCTGGATCGCGCGGAAGTGCACAAACACGTCCTCGCCATTCTCACGGCTGATGAAGCCAAAGCCCTTGGCATCGTTGAACCACTTGACGGTACCGGTTTCACGGTTCGACATTTCTAACTCCCTGGAACGTTTCTATCGGATATGCCACTTGCGTGGCGTTTTTGGCTGGTTGCAAGGAGGAAGCGAGTGCAACGATGTAGCGGATCTGGGATCTACAGCATCGGGCCACGTTTCATGTGACCCTTGACGAACACAGCTCGTGCACGTTATCCCGCGGGGAGCAGGAATGCAATCGGCGGGTGCAACATGCCACTCCTGCCTGTTCAGCTCTCGGGCGCCGACCCGCGGTTCCGACGCCTCGTGCGGCCTGGCAGCGATGATCGACCGGCCCGGCCGTCCCGAGTCCCCGAGTCCTCGAGTCCTCGAGTCCCGTCCGGCCGGGCGGCCACTAGCGTGGCGGCGTCGACCACCAGCGACCGATGTCGGCGATCAAGCCGCGGTAGGGCGCGTGGGGCACGGTCTCGGTGATCGCGTTCTCGGCCTCGCCAGTGTCGCGCAGCCGGGCCACCGCCGACAGCGTGCCGTTGGCATTGACCAGCCGCACCACCAGCGGATGCGCGGCATTGCCGCCGCGGCGCAGCACCACGCCGACCTCGCCGTTGGCCAGCCGCACCAGGGTGCCCGGCGGGAACACCCCGATCTCCTTGATCAACAGCCCAGGCAGCGCGTGATCGACCGCATCGCCGCGCTCCAGGAACAGGTTGCGCAGGGCATGGCGCGCATGCACCGCGCCGCGATAGGCCCGCGGGCGCACCATCGCCGACAGGATGTCGACGATCGCCAGCGTCCGCGCCTCCCGGCTGATCGCATCGCCGGCCAATCGGTGCGGATAGCCCGAGCCGTCCAGGCGTTCGTGGTGGTGCAGCACCGCGTCCAGCCACAGCGGATCGGTCACCCCGCCGGCTTCCAGTAGCACCACGCCATCAGCCGGGTGCGCCTCGATGCGCTCGCGCTGCTCGGAGGTCAGCTCGGTGGTCTGGCGATTGAGTGCGTCGGCGATCGGGCCCAGTGCGAGGTCGAAGGTCAGCGCCGCGGCCACGAGCGACCGGCTTTGCGCCTCGTCCAGCTGCTGCGCCTGCGCCGCCAGCTGGCACAGGATCGCGGCATGGAGCAGGCGCGGGATGTGGCTTTCCTCCGAGGCATCCAGTTGCATCGCCGCCAGCGCGGCGTCGGCATCGCGCGCGATCAGCGCGCGCAGGCGATCGGCCAGGTCGAGCACCTGCTCGCCCAGCTCCGGCGAGGCGACCGCCATCAGGGCCTCGTGGATGCAGTGCAGCTCAAGCTTGAGCGCCAGCACCGAGTCGAACACCACGGGCAGCTTGGGCGTCGCCGGGCGGGCGCGCAGCAGCAGGTGCGTCCGGCCCCGCGGCGATGCCGATGCCGATGCCGATGCCGATGCCGATGCCGAGGGCGAGGGCGAGGGCGAGGGCGAGGGCGAGGGCGAGGGCGAGGGCGAGGGCGAGGAGGATGTCGATGTTGATGGCGACCGCGGCGGTGGCGACTGCAGCGGCGGCATCAATGGCGGCGCCGGCGGCAGCGGCGGCAGATCCACCTGGCCGCGGCTCAGCAGCATGTCGAGCTGCGCCTGGCACGCCACCACCATTCCTTCGCCAAGCAGCAGCTTGCCCGCGCGGTCGAACACCGGCCAGGCCAGCACCGTGCCGATGTCCAGCTCGTGTTCGCACACCTCCCTCACGCCCGATCCTCCGGCTGCACGCAGCGCCGTGCCTCCTGCTCGATGTCGGCGCGGCGCCGGATAACTTGAACGGAACCGGCGGCCGACGACCGTTCGCCCGGCGGTGGCCGCCTCACGCCGTCATCACCGTTGGTCATGGTCGTGAGTCCCGCGTGAGGATGCACGGCGCTCCCCAGCCCAGCACCCCTAAGTCCAAAGGTCATCCGATGAAGTGGCGATTTGCGGTGGACGGTCCGTCAGCAACCCAGCACGCGCGGCGCAGGGGGTCGCCCGCTGCGCCGCCGCGTGGCCCGAGGCCGTTCGCAAGGGCGCTGACAATACTGTGCCTGCTGCTCGGCACCGCGGCTGCCCCGGCGGCGCAGCCGCAAGACGCCGTCCTGCCGTCCATGGGTGAGATCCCCACGATCACGGTCGCGCTGGCCGAGCAGCCCGACCTCCTGGATCAGGGCAGGACGGCGTTCTACCGCGGTCTGGTCGACCAGGACGGCATCGCGTTCGTGATTCCGGAGCTGACGATCAACACCGCGGCCGCGATCGTGCTGGAATCCTCCGATCCGCGTGCGCGCATGACGCTGCGGCTCAAGAATGCGCTCTCCGCGGATTGGGACCGCACCCTGAGCAGTGACGCGGACGGCACCATCGACACCCGCTTCCGCACCGAAGGCCCTGCGGTCGCCCAGCTCAGCAGCGACGGCGGGATGCGTGGGTACCGGCTGGCGGTGTGGGTCGGTCCGGAGCTGGAGGTGCACGCCGCCGCGCCGCCGCCGCCGTTCCTGAGCCTGGAGCAATACGATCGCCTGCATGGCAGCCGCTGGGCCGTTCCCCCGACCGCCATCGCGCTTGCGATCGCGCTGGTGCTGCTGGCCCTGATCGGCCTGGCGTGGGCGCGCGCCGCCCATCTGGGCGGGAGTGCGACCAGGCGCCGCGGGGCACGCGCGTGAGCGGCCGGATTGCCCGGGCCCGGTTCCTGTGGCGGCTGGCACTGGCGGGCCTGCTGCTCGGCGCGTCATCGTTCGCGCTGGCCGACGGCACCTGGGAAGCCGCGGAAAGCCCTGTCGGCGCCACGCCGGTGGAGGCGAGCGGGCGCGCAAGCGGGTTCGAGCGCGTGCTGGCCGAGCTGCGCCACATCGCCTCGGCCAGCGACCGCCCGTTCGACCCGGCCGAGCCAGCCTTCCCGGCATGGCAGGAGTGGCTGGCGGCCAATGCCGCGCTGTCGGACCTGGACGCCGCGCTGGATGCCGGCCTGACCACGGGCAGCGGCGACGCCGCGCCGATGGTGCCCTCCAGCTGCGCCGATCCCAGCCGGCCCGGGTGCAATGCCTGCTTCCGCGCCTCCTACAGCCGCATCAACCTGATCCGCATGCGGCTGGAACGGCTGCGAACGGTGCATGGCCGCACCATCGAGTACATCGACGCCCTCCAGTCCACTGGCGACAGCGCTGCGCCGCAGCACCGCGCACCGGATCCGGTCTGGCAGTTCTCGCGCGTCGGCAACCTGCGCTCGCGCGAGCGTCTCGAGCGCATCAACCAACACAAGCACCGGCGACTGATCGGCGCGATGGGCGAGGCGATCGACAACGTCTCGACCTGCGAGCGCGTGTACTTCGACAATCCCGACTGGGCGGTGCGCCACGGCCTCACCTACCTGCGGGCGATCGAGGCGACGTACCGCCTGGACGAGGGCTGAGTCGCACACGCCACCGCCCGGCCTGCAGTACCGTAAGCGCTGCACACGCACGCACCGGAGCCGCATGACCGTGTATGTCGATGATGCCGTCTGGCCCTGGCGTGGCGAGCGCTGGGGCCATCTGATGGCCGATAAGCTGGCCGAGCTGCACGCGTTCGCCGCGCAGCTCGGGCTGCCGCGGCACGTGTTCCAGAACAGGACCAGCGGCGCGCACTACGACGTGACCGCGGCCATGCGCGACCACGCGATCGAGCTGGGGGCCGTGCCGGTATCGCGGCACCATGATCGCGCACGCCTGCGGGCGGTGATCGCGCGGGCCAAGGCGCAGGGCCGCGGCGTACGCGATGACGCGGTGAACTGATTCCGCTGTCGCAGCTGCGTCTCCTATACGTGTCCTTGACCAGCGCCGACCTAAGCTGCGGCCATCCTCCGCAGGAACCGCCTCATGTCAGCCGATGCCTCCAGCCTGTTCCCCAGCGCAGCATTCACCGAGGAACAGCGCATTCTCACCACCCGCTACGGCATTGAGGCGCGTTGTTTCTTCGGTTTCCGCGGCTGGAACGAGATCGAACCGGAGCTGGGCGAGTGCTGGCGCCGCCACCACGAGGGCAACGGGCTGAGCTGGCTGGAAGCGTCCGAATACGTGTATGCCGCATGGAACGAGGCGCTGCCGGACGACGCCGCCTGCCTGCCTGCCTGCACGGTCGGTGCGCCGGCCCAGCACCAGCAGGTCGCGCTTTAAACGCCACTGGTGAACGCCCCTGTAGGAGCGGCTTCAGCCGCGATCCGCGTCGCCGGGGAAGGACCACTGGGAAGGGCGATCGCGGCTGAAGCCGCTCCTACAGCGCGCACGCTTGCCTAGAACGCCTCGTTGCCCGGGCGCAACTCAAACCCCAGCGCCGCGGCCACCGCCTGTATCGCCTCCCCGTCCTGCCGGCGCGTGATCCAGCCGGCATGCGCGGCCTCACCGGTGTGCCAGGTCCACAGGCTGTAGTCGTATTCACGCAGGCGATCGTAGGCGGTCGCCATCAACGCGGGCACGTCGGTAGCGGCGAGGAACGCCTCGTCAGTCGGGTCTTCCACGCCCCACTCGATCCGCAGGTTCCAACGCGCGGCCAGCTCGTTGACGCTGTCGATCAGCGAGGCGGTGTCGCCTTCCTCGACGTAGAAGCCGGACTTCCAGTCGATCACCTCCCTGAGCGGTTCGATCGGCTCGACCTCGTCGAAAGCGCCACCCAGGTCCGCGCCGATGCGCTCGCGATAGGCCGCGAACTGCTGCAGCGCGGTGTCCTCGTCGCCGGGGTTGATCAGCAGCAACAACTGCCAGACCAGCGCTTCGGTGGTGGCCTCGTCGCTGTCGAAGTCGGCACCGGGCTCGCCGGCGTTGGCGAAGTTGTCGTCCGGGTCGAACTCGGTGTCCGGGGTGGTCATGGCTATGGCGCTCTGCTCGGGTCGGCCGGGTCGCGGTCATGTGCAAGTGTGCGCCCAAGCCGCCCCTGGGGACACGCGGTGGTTGCGGTCATCAGGCCAGGGTGGGCGGCGGCGGGCACGCCACCGCTGCGCTGACGCGCTTATCCTGTCGCCACCGTGGCCCGCGCGCCACCCACCGGACCTGATCCAATGACCGACGCTCCACCCGATCGCCTCGCCTCCAATCCCCGCAGCCCGTACCACGACGCCGCCATGCTCGAGCGCGGAGTCGGCATCCGCTTCAACGGCGAGGAGAAGACCAATGTCGAGGAGTACTGCGTCAGCGAGGGCTGGGTCCGCCTGCCGGTCGGCAAGTCGCTGGACCGCCGCGGCAACGCGATGACGATGAAGTTCCAGGGCGTGGTCGAGCCGTACTTCCTCGATGCGACCGAGCCGGACGACGGAGCCGTGTAAACCGGTCCGCTTCTGCGCGCACGCCGGCAATCCACGTCGGCAATCCACCCCGGCAATAGTGGAGCGGCGCTGGTTGAGGTTCGCGGCTGAAGCCGCTCCCACGACCCGCTGCGCATCCCCTGTAGGAGCGGCTTCAGCCGCGAACTCCTGCTACCCAGGTGAGGCGAACAACAGACCCGCAGCACGCCGCGCGCTCCGCCGCCAGGACAGTCATTGCCGGGCGGGTCGGCGTCCAGAACCACCCGCACGTGTCCGCCGCGCCGGATTCGCCGGATCGTCGTGCAACAACTTGCGGGTCACGCCGTTGGTCCAGCCGAACCCGTCCTGCAGCGGGTACTCGCCGCCGCCGCCGCCATGCGCGCCGTCCGGTGCCGTACGCACCACGTATTTTTCGACGAGCTTGCTTTCGCTCTCGTAGACGCTGCCGACGGTGCGCAGCCAGCGCCGCGCGATTTCGCCCGACAACCCGGTCTCGCCGTAGTCGGCCAGGCCCCGGATCGCCAGCCATTGCAGCGGCGCCCAGCCGTTGGGCTGGTCCCACTGTTCGCCGCTGAAGTTGCGCGTGGTGGCCAGGCCGCCGTCCTCGAGCAGCTGCGCGCGCAATGTCGCCGCCACGCGCTGCGCCTGGCGCTGGCTCGCCAGGCCGACGAACAGCGGCGTCGCGGTCGCCGCGCACAGGCGCTCGCGTGGCGCGCCGCTTGCCCAGTCGTAGTCCAGATAAGCGCCGATGTCCTCGTGCCACAGCCAGCGGTCGATCGCCTGCGCACGCGCGTTCGCGCGCTGGCGGAACTCGGCCGCGCCGACTTCGTCGCCGCACGCGGCGGCCAGCTGCGCGATCTGCGCCTCCAGTTTGTGCAGGAACGCGTTGAGATCGACCGGCAGGATCAGCGTGGTGCGGATGCTGGTCAGCACGCCGTCGTCGCCGCACCAGCGCGAGCTGAAATCCCAGCCCGACGCTGCGCCCGCGCGCAGTTCGCGATAGACCTCGTGCGCCGGGCGTTTGCAGGCGTGCGCGGTGGTCACGTCTTCGAGGTAGGACTCCTCACGCGGGCTGTCGCGGTCGTCCCAGTAGCGGTTGAGCAGCGCGCCGTCGTCCATGCGCACGCACTGGCGGTGCGCATCGCCGCGGCGCAGGTCGTCGCTGCCGTCCATCCAGTACGCATACTCCTTGCGCAGCCGCGGCAGGTACTTCACCGCACGGCAGATGCCGTGCTGCTCGAACAGCTCGGTCATCAGCGCGAACACCGGCGGCTGCGAGCGGCTCAGGTAGTAACTGCGGTTGCCGTTGGGCACGTGGCCGTAGGTGTCGATCAGGTACGCGAAGTTGTCGGCCATCGCGCGCAGCAGCTGCGGCCGCCCGCTCTCGGCCAGACCGAGCATGGTGAAGTAGGAGTCCCAGTAGTACATCTCGCCGAAGCGCCCGCCCGGCACCAGGTAGGGATCGGGCAGCGGCAGCAGCGAGGAGCGCGTGGGATGCTCGCGCGGCTGCCGGGTCAGCGCGTCCCAGAGACGGTCGATGTGCTCGACCAGCGGGCGCTCCGGATCGGATACGTAACCGCTCGCGGGCGGGTGCTCGGAGGTGAAGTGCGCGTGCACGAAGCGGCTCAGGTCGAACTCCGGCGCGGACTTCTGCGCGCGGTAAGCATCCAGAATGTGTTCGGGATCGCCCCTGGGCGCGCAGTCGACGAAGGTCTTGCTGTCGGCGAACACGCGCTGGGTCTGCACCGCGACGAACAGCTCCTGGTAACGATCGGCCGGGGTCAGCGTATCGGCCGGGGCGACGCTGGCCACCTTGGCCGCGTTTTCCTCGGCGTCGTCGTGCTCATCCCTCATCGGTGCGCAGCCGCTGCTCGGTGTAGTCCCACAGCAGGCCGCCGTCGACGTAGACGGTGCTGCCGGTGATGTAGTCGGCATCGCTGGAGGCCAGGAACACCGCCGCGCCGG
The DNA here is from genome assembly GCF_046600735.1 of Novilysobacter longmucuonensis. Classification (NCBI taxonomy): domain Bacteria; kingdom Pseudomonadati; phylum Pseudomonadota; class Gammaproteobacteria; order Lysobacterales; family Lysobacteraceae; genus Novilysobacter; species Novilysobacter longmucuonensis. Next base: position 188,489 of record NZ_JBJMAW010000003.1, on the reverse strand, counting down.
CCACGTCCTGCGGCGTGCCCAGGCGCTTGAGCGGGATGTTGGCCAGCAGCGGCGCCAGCAGCGCCGGATCGTCGAGCACCGGCGCGTTGATCGGCGTGCGGATCGCACCGGGTGCGATGTTGTTGACGGTGATGCCCAGCGGCGCCAGCTCGACGGCGAGGTTGCGCATCAGCATCTTCAGCCCGCCTTTGCTGGCGGCGTAGCTGGCAAAATTCGGAAACGGCAGTTGCTCGTGCACCGAACTGATGTTGATGATGCGCCCGCCCCGGTGGGTGTCGCGCAGGTGCCGCACGAACGCCTGCGCGGCAAAAAACGCGCCCTTGAGGTTCACATCGAGCACCAAGTCATACTCGGCTTCGGTCACGTCGCAGAACGCCGCGTAGCGCTCCACGCCGGCGTTGTTGACCAGGATGTCGATGCGGCCCATCAGCCGCACGCCTTCGGCGACCATCTGCCGCACCGCCTCGACGTTGCCGATGTCGCCGGCCAGTACGCAGCCCTCGCCGCCGGCCTCGCGCACCATCGCCAGGGTCTGCCGCGAATCGGCGTCGTCGTGCAGATCCTCGACGATCACGCGCGCGCCTTCCCGGGCGAAGCGCACCGCGATGCCACGGCCGATACCCTGGCCGCTGCCGGTGACCAGCACTACCTTGTTCTTCAGACGCACTGCCAATCCCGCACCGCACCCAAGGCTGACGAGTCTAGGCGGGCGGCGCGTGAATGGCGCGCGAGGTGCAGCCGCAACGCCGACGCGTACCGCGCATGCAGCGCGGGGCGCGCGCGAGCGCGGAACACCGGAGCTTCGCGGCGGGGTAACCGGCTCTCCGGGATGGCCGAAGCGGTCGAGCCGGGCCATCACCGGATCCCGCTCGACGTCTGCGATCGGCCGCAGAACCGATGCCGCATCGGATGCCCCGCACCGGGCCGCACCGGGTCGCACCAGCGCGACCCACGCGCGCCGACCTCTTCGGTCAATCCCACCAGGAGATACATGACCACACCCGCCGGCGCGCTCATCCCAACGCAGTATCCAGCAGCATCATCAGCACGAAGCCCAGTATCAGCCCGCCGGTCGCGAAGTTCTCGTGGCCCTGGCGGTGCGACTCCGGGATGATCTCGTGGCTGACCACGAACAGCATCGCGCCGGCCGCGAAGCCCAGCCCGATCGGCAGCAGCAGCGGCAGCAGCACGACCAGGCTGGCACCAGCCACCGCCCCGACCGGCTCGATCAGGCCCGAGGCCATCCCCACCAGCACCGCGCGCGCGCGGCTGTAACCGGCGGCGATCAGCGCCATCGCCACCACCAGGCCTTCGGGCACGTCCTGGATCGCGATGCCGGTGGCCAGCGCGGTGCCGCGCGCGAAATCATTGGCGTAGCCGACCCCGATCGCCAGCCCTTCGGGCAGGTTGTGCAGGCAGATCGCGAACACGAACAGCCAGGTGCGTTTGAGCCGATGGGGCGACCGGCCTTCCGGCCCCTTGATGAAGTGCTCGTGCGGTATGGCGCGCTCCAGCACCATCACCAGCGCCGCACCGGACATGATCGCCATGCCGATCAGCAGGCCCGCGCCCCAGCGTCCCGCGCCCTGTGCCTGGGCGGCCGCGATGCCCGGCAGCACCAGCGAGAACGCGCTGGCGGCCAGCATCACACCGGCACCGAATCCGAGCAGTGCATCCTGGGTGCGCTGTTCGATGCCGCGCATGAACCACGCCGGCACGGCACCGAGCGCGGTCGCGGCCGCCGCGGCCGAGCCGCCCAGCAGCGCCGCCAGCACCGGCGTCATGCCGCCTGCGCCCAGCCCCGGCACCCGCGCCGCGCCTCAGCGATGCTGTGCAGACGCCGTGGCGCATCGCATGCTGGCCGCCACACGCCGGCCGCGCGCGTCATGGGCCCGGCGTTCCCACCGGTGCCGGGGGTTGCGGATCATGCGCCGGCGGCTGGACCGGCGCGGGTTCGTCGGGGGCCGGCACTTCGGGACTCGGCGGCGCGGGCTGGGGCACTTCTGGCGGGGCCGGCGTTGGCTGCGGCGTTTGCGGCTGCCCGTCCGGTACGCCCGGCGTGGGATTGGGTGTGATCATCGATGGCGATCTCTGGCGGCTCCGCGCACCTTGCCGGCTGCGCCGTCGCCTCGGCGTCAATGTTCACGGCAATGAGCATGGTGGGTCCCGGCGCCAGCGCGCGCGCAGCTACGGCTTGAGCTTGTAGCCGGTCTTGAACACCCACCACACCGCCACCAGGCACAGCGCCAGGAAGCCCACGATCATGCCCGCGCTGACTACGACGTCGACATCGGACACGCCGTAGAAGCTCCAGCGGAATCCGCTGATCAGGTACACCACCGGGTTGAACAGGGTGATCGTCTGCCACACCGGCGGCAGCATGCTGATCGAGTAGAACGCGCCGCCGAGGAAGGTCAACGGGGTCACGATCATCAACGGGATGATCTGCAGCTTCTGGAAGTCGTCGGCCCACAGCCCGATGATGAAACCGAACAGGCTGAAGCTGACCGCGGTCAGCAGCAGGAAGCACAGCATCCACAGCGGGTGTTGGATTTCGTAGGGCACGAACACCCGCGCGGTCAGCAGGATCAGCGCACCGACCATCACCGACTTGGTCGTGGCCGCGCCGACATAGCCGATCACCACCTCGACGTAGGACACTGGCGCGGACAGCAACTCGTAGATCGTGCCCGACCATTTGGGCATGTAGATGCCGAAGGACGCGTTGGAGATGCTCTCGTTGAGCAGCGACAGCATGATCAGGCCCGGGATGATGAAGGCGCCGTAGCTGACCCCGTCGACCTCGCCCATGCGCGAACCGATCGCCGCGCCGAACACCACGAAGTACAGCGAGGTGGTCAGCACCGGGGAGACGATGCTCTCGGCCAGGGTGCGGAAGGTGCGTGCCATCTCGAAGCGGTAAATCGCGCGGATCGCGTGGAGGTTGAGGGTCATGTGGTCATCCAGTCCTTCCGGCCGAGCCGCTTGTCTCCTTCCCCTTCAAGAGGGTGAAGAGGGCCGCTTGCGAGCCACTGGCTCGCGGTCCGATGAACGCCCTCAAGCTTAGCTTGAGGGCCGGGACGGCCGGGATGGGGATGGGTTCGCTTCAGCACTCGCCAAGCCCGCAGGAGCCGACCCATCCCCACCCAACCCTCCCCTTGAAGGGGAGGGCTCACACCGCGAAGCGGAAAATCCCGCAACCCGCTCACGTCTTGCCCCGCACCAGGCTCACGAAAATGTCCTCCAGCGAACTCTCGCTGGAATGCAGGTCCTTGAAGTCGATGCCGTGGTCGGCCAGCCGCCGCAGCAGCGTGGCGATGCCGGTGCGCTCGCCCTGGGTGTCGAAGGTGTAGACCAGTGCGCCGCCGTCGTCCGACAGCTCCAGCGGCAAGCCCTCCAGTTCGTCGGGAATGCGCGACAGCGACTCCTGCAGGGTCAGGGTCAGCTGCTTGCGGCCGAGCTTGCGCATCAGCGCGACCTTGTCCTCGACCAGCACTATCTCGCCGCGGTTGATCACGCCCACCCGGTCGGCCATCTCCTGCGCCTCCTCGATGTAATGCGTGGTCAGGATGATGGTGACGCCCTGTTCCCTGAGGCCGCGCACCATCTGCCACATGTCGTGGCGCAGCTCGACGTCGACCCCGGCGGTGGGCTCGTCGAGGAACAGGATGCGCGGCTCGTGCGCCAGCGCCTTGGCGATCAGCACCCGGCGCTTCATGCCGCCCGACAGCGCCAGGATCTTGCTGTCCTTCTTGTCCCACAGCGACAGCGCGCGCAGCACCTTCTCCAGGTGCGCCGGATCGGGCGGCTTGCCGAACAGGCCGCGACTGAAACGGACCGTCGCCCAGACCGATTCGAAGGCGTCGGTCGAGAGCTCCTGCGGCACCAGGCCGATCTTGGATCGCGCCGCGCGATAGTCGCGCACTATGTCGTGGCCATCGGCGATGACCGTGCCGCTGCTGGCGTTCACGATGCCGCAGATGATGCTGATCAGCGTAGTCTTGCCGGCGCCGTTGGGCCCGAGCAGCGCGAAGATCTCGCCGCGGCGGATCTCCAGGTCGACGTTCTTCAGCGCCTGGAAGCCGGAGGCATAGGTCTTGGTGAGGTTCTGTACGGAGATGATCGGCTGCACGCGGTGTCCTGTCGGTCCGGTCGGCGGCGGTGACACAGGCCACCACCGCACAGCCTAGCGGCGATGGCGGGCCGGTATAAGCCCCGGCGGGGGGCGCCCCTTGGCGATCGGTCGCAGGGCCGTCACGCCGCATGTACAGGGGAGGCGTTCAGCTTCGTAAAAAACTGATCAACTCGTCCGATGTAGGATCGCGCAAATTGCGACGGAGTTGGCATTCCGCCTCCGCCGCACTGCCCCACCCGTACGAGGAAGCAGATGCCACTCATCGACCCAGCGACACCCGCCCCCCCCCTGCTGCCGTCCACCGGGCCGCGGCCGTGATGCGCATGCTCGGCGCGGCCGAGATCGAGGCGGCCATCTCCCGGCTCGAAGGCGAGATGTCGGACCTGCAGCACCGGCACCGCGACCTGTTCGCCTACGCCAACGCCTGGGCCGAACGTTATGACGCGATCGTCTTTTGCACCCCGCTGGAATCACGCACCGCAGTCGAAGCCCGCCTGAACCGCATCGGCGTGCGCTGGGGTGTCGCCAACGGCGTGCGCATGACCGGCCAGTTCCCGGCGCTCGATCCTGCCTGAAGACGTTAGCCACGATGTCGCAGGGCGGGTTTTCAACCCGCCGCCGGGCACCGCAACGGGCGGCGGGTTGAAACCCGCCCTACACACGCGGACGAAATATCAATCGTCCGCCATCGGGCTTTCCACCGGCCGGTCGAGCGGATCGCCGAGCACGTCCTGCACGTACAGCATCCGCGCCAGCACCATGGCGACGGCCAGCAGCGGCGTCGCCAGCAGCACCCCGAGCATGCCGAGCAGGCTGGCCATCAGCAGCTGCGAGGCGACTGACAGCGCCGGCGGGATGCTCACGGTCTTCTCGAACACGATCGGCATGATCACGTTGCTCTCGATGTTCTGGATCACGAAGTACGCACCCACCGTCATCAGGCACAGCGCCGGGCTCTCCAGGAACGCCACCAGCGCGATGGGGACCACCGCGATCAGCGGCCCCAGGTAGGGGATGAAGGTCAGCAATCCGGTCAGCAGGCCGAGGGTGAACGCCAGCGGCACGCCCAGCAGGTGCAGCACCAGCCAGGTCGACAGCCACAGCAGCACCATGGAGATCAGTTGTCCGACCAGCCACCAGCGCAAGGTGTTGCCGAGCTTCTCCAGCACTTCGCAGGCGCGCTCGCGACGCGGCAACGGCACCAGCCGCAGCAGCCCCTCGATGTACATCCGCGGGTTGTAGGCGAAGAACACCCCGATGAACAACGTGATGAGGAGCGCCGCCAGCGCGCCGAACACCGTGGCGCTGACCCCGCCGATGCGCGCCCAGACTTGTTGGGCTTCGGTCACGTCCAGCTGCGGCAGGGTATCGAGTGCATAGGCGCCGAACGTGTGCGCGCGCAGCATCGCCTCCAGGTCCTCGATCGACTCGGCCATGCCGGCCATCAGCGCCTGGACCTCGCGCGCCACCCCGGGCCCGACCATCCATATCGCCGCGCTCGAGCCGACCAGCAGCAGCGCCAGCACCAGGCTCAGCGACCAGCCCCCCGGCAGGCGCGTGCACCGGCTGACCACGCCACTGAAGAAGCACAGCAGCACCGCCACCAGCACCCCGGCGAACATCAGCAGCAGCACTTCCAGCGCCTTCCATAGCACCAGCACCAGCAGGACCATGGCGGTCACCACGCCGGTGACGTTGAACGCACGTCGGGTCAGGCTGGTGGCGCCGCCGATGGCGGCGGGCGTCGGGTCCGCGCTCATGAGCGCGACGTTAGTGCCCGCCGCGTGATGCCGATGGTTAAACGCCCCCGTAGGAGCGGGCCATGCCCGCGATCGGGAACGATGCGGAGGCGGCGGGGCAGACATGCGGCAGACGCCATCGCGGCTGAAGCCGCTCCTACATCGCATCGCGGCCGCGCCAGCGCCGTAGGCCGGGCTGCAAAGCCCAGCGCTTAGCGACTCGTGCGATAACACCCGCACTGCTGCGGCAACGAGGCATGTCACCGCAAGCTGCTTGCCAGCCCAGCCTACGAGAGCCACGCGAGCGGACACGTTCGAGTTCAACGGTCTCGCTGCCCGGCGGGAAGATGCGCGAGACTGCGGCCGGCCAGCACCGCTGCAGGCCCGGCTCAGCTGCCGCCGGCGTGGTCCGGCCTGGACTGGCGCAGCGGCAGCCGCACCGAAAACTTGCTGCCCTTGCCGAGTCCTTCGCTGTGCGCCTGCACGCTGCCGCCGTGCAGCTCCACGAGGTCCTTGACCACCGACAGCCCGATGCCGAGCCCGACGCGTGCGGTTGACGGGTCGGCCTGGGTGAACATCTCGAAGATGCGCTCGAGCATCTCGGGCGCGATGCCGGCGCCGTCGTCCTCCACCCGCACCACGACCCACGGCCCTTCCAGGGTTGCCTTGACCCAGATGCGCCCGCCCTCGGCGGTGAACTTGATCGCATTGCCGATCAGGTTGACGAACACCTGTCGGATGCGATCGGGATCGGCTATCAAGACCACCGGCGCGGACGGCGGCAGCAGGTCGACGTCGCGTGCCGAGTCGCCGGCGCGGTGCAGTGCGGTCTGGATCGCGTCCTGCAGCATTTCCTGCAGCAGCAAGCCCTCCAGCTTCAGGTCGAGCTTGCCGGCCTTGGTTCGGGTGGACCCCTCCAGGTCGTCGACCAGGCGGGCGGCGAAGCCGAGATTACGCTCGAGGATATCCAGTGGGGGCTCCAGCCGCGCGTCGCCCTGCGACAACTGGCGCAGTACCGCCGAGGCCATGCTCAGCGAGGCCAGCGGGTTGCGCAGCTCGTGCGCCAGCGTGGCGATCGACCGGTGGTTCGTGTCGCCGAGGCTGTCCAGCACCTGGGCGCGGTTGCGCAGGGTCTCCATCTGCATCTTGAGGTCGGTCTGGTCTCGCAGGATTTTGATGAACCCGCTCACCTCGCCGTCGCTGCCGTGCAGCGCGACCATCAAGCCCGCGGCCCAGAACCTCGAACCGTCCGCGCGCATCATCCAGCGGTCGTCCTCGGCCGAGCCGCCGCTGCGCGCAACCGCGATCTCGTGCTCGTGGATGCCCAGCTCGACGTCCTCGGGCGTGAAGAATCGCGTGGTCGGTTGGTCGACCATCTCGGTCGCGTCGGCGCCCAGAATGTGGACCGCGCCGGGGCTGGCCCAGGTCACCCGGTTGTCGGTATCGATCAGCAGGATCGCGTGGTCGATCGACTGCTGGGCGAACGCCCACATCTGGTCCTTGCAGGCCTGGAGCTGGCCCGAGGGCGCCGGCCCGGACTGTCCGGATTGCCCGGACCCGTGCCCGGGACGGTCTGGCGCTTCGGGATTCGGCGGCATCGGAGCGGATGAGGGTTTGGATTCAGCGGCGTTCGTCGGCACGATCGCGCTCCGTGCGCTCCCCGCGCCCGGACGGGGTGCCGTTGCTGCGGCGGTCGCGCAGGTCGTCCTCGATCGCCGCGCCCTGGTCGACCAGCCCGACATCGTCGAGCGCCTGATCGATGCGCTGCTCGTCGTGCGGCTGGCGCAGCCCGTGGTGCTTGCCGCTGGCCTCGCGTCCGCCCTGGACGTCGCTGGGGATCGGCCGCTCGTTTGTGTCTGAGGAATTTCTATCTGGTGTGTTTCTGTCTGGCGCGCTCATCGCATCTCTCCTGGTGGTGATTGCATGCGGGACGGCGCCGATGCGACGGCCGCAGCGCAAGCCGCCGGATCGACCGGTGCAGGCTGGCACGGGCGGCGTTAGTGCCTTGCGATTGCCCGGTTTTACCGCTTCCTGGTATCCATCCTCCGCGTCGCGGCGTGACATCATCGCCGACGTGATCTCCTTAATCGTCCCGGCGCACAACGAGCAGCGGGTGATCGGCGCCACCCTCGGGGCCTTGCATGGCGCCGCGGGTGCGCTGCAGGTGTCCTACGAGATCATCGTCGTGGACGATGCCTCCAGCGATCGCACTGCCGAGGTCGCCGCCGCCCACGGCGCGCGCGTGGTGAGTGTCGAGCACCGCCACATCGCCGCGGCACGCAATGCCGGCGCGGCGCGCGCGCGCGGCGACCGGCTGGTGTTCGTCGACGCCGACACCCGGATCGGCACCGCGGTGCTTGAGGCGGCAATCGGCGCGATGCAGGCCGGCGCCATCGGCGGCGGCGCCGCGGTGCGGCTGCTCGGGCCGCTGGCCTGGCACGAGCGGCTCGCGGTGGCGGTGTCGGTCCGGCTGTTCCGCGCCGCCCGCATCGCCCCGGGCTGCTTCGTGTTCTGCACCCGCAGCGGATTCGAGGCCGCCGGCGGCTTTGATGAGAGCTACTACGCCGGCGAAGACGTCGCGATCAGCCGCGCGCTGGCCCGCCACGGCCGCTTCGTGATCCTGCGCCAGGCGGTGAGGACCTCGCCCCGCAAGCTGCGCACCTTTTCGCTGGCCGAACACCTGCGCCTGCTGGTCGCTTTCGCCTGGCGCGGCCGCGGCATGCTGAAGTCGCGCCAGCATCTGGATTTCTGGTACGGGAAGCGTCGCGACCAGGACCAGCCATAGCTATGTGCGCCAGAGCGTGTCCCGTGGTCGGACACCCGGCCGCCGAACCCCGTCGCCAAGGCGTCCGGGACGTGCGAATTGCCTTTCCTGAATGGCCGCGCGGCGCCGTGGATGGCCCCGAAGCGCGCGAAGGCGCATAGTGGGGGCTGCGACGTCGCAACAAGCATGCCCTCCGGCAGCGTTGCCGGCGTCGCATTGGAAGGATGTCAGATGGCAGGCGCGAAGGGGCGTAGTCCCCGGCGAAACACCACCCAACCCGGCGATGCGGCCAACCCGAAACGCAGCGAAAGTGAGCGTATCTCCGCGCATATCGCCGACTTCGAGCGCAGCGGTGGCCGGGTCGAAGTGCTCGGCACCACCCGCGTGCTGCAAAAGGTCGACGCCCCGCGCGAGCCGGCCGCGGCGGCGCCACCGGCGAAGGTTTCCAAGACCAAGCGCTAGCGGCCGGTCTCGCCGCCAGATTCGGCCCGCGCCTGCGGCCCGCGGGCCATCCCGCACCGCAGCGGCTCGCATCTGGCGCGAGGCATCGGGCCAAGCAGCTCGTAGGATGGGTTGAGCAAAGCGATACCCATCATTGCCCAGCCCTGATCTGGCAGCGCACCGCTCACCAGGGCAGCGCGCGCCCGTCGGCATGCCAGAACGTGCCGGTCTGCTCCAGGGTGAGGCTGTCGAGCCGCGCGATCAGCTGGCCGGCCGACTGTTCCGGGGACACATCACCGGTGCCGCCGACCATCTCGGTGGCCACGTAGCCCGGGTGCAGCAGGAACACGCCGACGCCACGCGGTTTGAGGTCGACCGCGAGCGATTTGCCGATCGCGTTGACCGCCGCCTTGGACGCCCGGTAGCCGTAGTAGCCACCGGAGTCGTTGTCGGCGACCGAACCCATGCGGCTGGTGATGATGCCGATGCTGGCGCCCTTGGCGAGCCGGTCGAGCAATGCATGGGCGACCCGCAGCGGACCCAGCGCGTTGACCTCGAATTGCCGGCGCATGCTGTCCAGGCCGGCCGCGTCGATGTCGTCCAGCGCCTCGCGGCCGAGGATGCCCGCGTTGAGCACCAGCGTGTCGATGTCGGTGTCGCCCAGGCGTTGGGCGAGCCCGGCCAGCGCATCGCCGTCGGTCACGTCGACGCCGGACTCGATGCGCGCGCCGGTCGCCGCCAGTGCCTCGCTGCCCAGACGGCATACTGCGATGACGCGGTCGCCGCGGCGGCTGAACTGCTGCGCCAGGGCCAGGCCGATGCCGCGGTTGGCACCGGTGATCAGGACGGTTTTCATCTCGGACTCCTTTATGGCTGCCCCGGGTGGGCAGCTTCGGGGTGGGTTGTTTCAGCAATGGCACCGGGCGTGGCGGCAATCAAGCCACAATCCGATCACCACCACAGAGGCCGCGAGCATGGCAATGTCCGAAACCGACATCCAGAAAGGCTGGATCTACCGCACCAGCAACCAGCAGGAGCGGCTGGTGCTGGGCTGGGACCGCGACGGCCGCGTGGTCTACACCTCGAAAGGACGCAACGCGGACGCGCCGTTCCAGAACTGCCACGTGCGCATCACCGCACAGAAGTTCGCACAACGTGCGATTGGCAAGCTGCGCCAGGTCGAGGACCTCCAGCCCTACCTGATCGCCAACAAGGCCACCACGGTGGTGGTGCGCTGACCGGCCGGGGCGGTGGCCGATTGCGCCGCTCACATGCAACTGCGCAGCATCAGGTTGAGTACCACCGTCAGCACCACCGACAGCACGATGCTGATCAGGCAGCCGGAGCTGCGGAACTTGACGGGCATGGCGCGCGACCGGCGAGGCTGTGACCGCCGAGCCTGGCCCGATGGCGGTCAAGGCGGCGTGCACCGGCGGCAGGCAGGGGCCACTGCCGGTAGAGCGGAGCTTGCTCCGCTGCCGCGTCGCCGCCCAAAGCAGCCGAGCTTGCTCGGCTGCTCCGCCTCCACAACCGCGTCAGTCGCGGTCAGGCGCGGCCAGGGTGTAACCCGGCGGCACCTCGCTGCTCAGATGCCCGGCCGGCACGGGTGCGTCGAAGCCGAACCGGTAGTGCAGTTGCAGGCCGACGTCGCCGTCCCCGCCGCCACCCGCCATATCCATCGCCAGCGGCAGGCCATCGGCATCGGCCCACAGCACCAGGCGGGTGCCTTCGACCTCCAGCGCCCAACCGCGTGCCTCGCGCCCGTCGATGTTGCGGGTCCCGGGCAGCCGCTCGGCCTGGCCCTGAAACTGGCGGATCTGCTCGAGCCAGTCCAGCGCCGCATCGGGCGAGGCCGCGGCCTGGTCCAGCGGCATCGCCATCGCCCGCCGCGGTCCGTGCAGCAGCGTGAGCAAGCGGCCGCGGACCGGGTCGACGATGACACTCAGCTGCTCGCCGACATCGGTGCGCAGCACGCCGTCGGCGTTCACCACCATGTGAGAGGTCTGCAGCGTCCGGCCGCCGATGCGTTGCTCGATGCGCATCGACAGTGTCCTGAAGTCGCGGAAATGGCCCTGCACCGCGGCGAACGCATCGCCGCCATCGGTAAGCAGCGGCACCGCCATGACCGCGACCAGTGCCAGCACCGCGGCGGTCGCGGCCGTCAGCCAGCGCGCGCGGACCGGCCGCCGAGTGGATCCCGGCCGCGCCTGCAGCCGTCGCATGAGCCGCTGCTGGGCCCGCTCGACTGCGGCCGGCGGCGGCGTCGCGCTGGCCATGCCGGCGGTGTGCGCGGCCAGCGTGGGCGAGAGCTCCTCGCCGGTCAGTGGGTGGCCCGGCAACTGCTTGCCGGACGACGGGTGGTTGACTCGATCGTTCATTGCTGGTCCTCCCGGGCGGGCTCGCCCACCAGCGCCTCGAGGCGGCGGCGGGCGCGGTGCAGGGTCACGCCGACGTTGTTCTCGCTGAGCTGCAGCGCATCGGCAATGGCGCGGATCTCCAGCCCCTGCAGGTAGCGAAGGCCGAAGCACTGCGCCTCGCGCCGGGGCAGCCGCGCCAATGCGTTGCGCAGGCGTTGTGCGGTCTCGGCCGCGATGCCGGCCTGTTCGGCCGAGGCGGCGGCGGTTGGCGCCTGCGCACGCCACTGCGGCAGCAGGCGCCACCAGCGCTGCTGCCGACGCAGCATGTCGATGGCGATGCGCGCCGCGCTGGCGGCCAGATAGGCCGGCCATGACTGGACCGCATCACGGCGCGTCTCGATCAGCCGCAGGAATACCTCCTGCTGCACATCCTCGGCCAGCGAGGCATCGCCCAGCACCCGGTACGCGGCCTTGAACACCAGCGGACCGTAGTGGCGGGCCAGCATCGCCGGCTCGGCCGAGGGCGGAAGTTCAGTCACAGCGATGGTCCCTCGCTGTTGCGGGCATGAAGCGGTTGCGGACATGGCATCTTCGTCTCCTGGTCGCGTTACCCGGGAAGACGACCCAGGGCGCCGATTCTTACAGACCAGGTGCGGCGCCCGCCGATATATGTGGCGCCGGCGGGTCCTGCATGCCTCCAGCAATACATCCCGCGACAGGTCCCGCGCGACCGCCGCCTGGGCGGTACCGCGTTCCGGCCGGCTCCGCCCGCTGTAAGAATCGCCGCGTCGGCGCGTCAGCAGGGGTAACCACACCAGGAGGCACGCCATGACCCGCACCGACCACACCCCGCCGCAATCGCCTGTCCACCACTGTTCGCCGCGAGCATCGCGGGCACGGCGCCCGATCGCCCGCTCCCCGGTGTTCGGCAACCTGGTGTTCGCCAACGTGGCGTTCGCCGCCATCGCGCTCGCCGCCGTGCTGGCCGCGTCGTGCCTGACGCCGGCGCGCGCCGGCGACCCCGCTCCGGTCGAACTCCACGCGCTCGCCGCCAGCGCCATGGCCGCAACCGGAGCCCGGGGCCTGGCCATCGCGGTGGTCGAGGACGGCCGCGTCACCCAGGTCAGCAGCCATGGCGAGCGCAACGCCGGCAGCGATCCGCTGCAGACCGATACCGTGATGTATGGCGCCTCCCTGACCAAAGCCGTGTTCGCCTACACAGTGATGCAGCTGGTCGATGAGGGCCTGATCGATCTGGACCGGCCGATCGGCGAATACCTCCAGTGGCCGCTGCCGGCCTACACCACCGAGGACCAATACGCTCCGTGGCGCGACCTGACCGGGGATGCGCGCTGGCGCGAGCTGACCGCGCGCATGCTGCTGACCCACAGCCCCGGCTTCGCCAACTTCGCGTTTCTGGAGCCGGACGGCAAGCTGCGCATCCACTTCGAGCCCGGCAGCCGCTACGCCTATTCGGGCGAGGGCTTCATCCTGCTGCAGTTCGTGATCGAACGCGGCCTGGGCCTGGACGTCGGCGAGCAGATGCAGCGACGCGTGTTCGATCGCTTCGGCATGAAGAACACCAGCATGATGTGGCGCCCGGATTTCGCCGCCAACCTGGCCGACGGCTGGCACGCCGACGGCACGCCGGAGCCGCACGACGAGCGCAGCGCGGTGCGCGCCGCCGGTTCGATGGACACCACGATCACCGACATGGCCCGCTTCGCCGCCGGCTACGTGCGTGGCGAGGGGCTGTCGGACGCCGCCCGCGCCGAGATGGTGAAGCCGCAACTGCCGATCACCACCGCCAGCCAGTTCCCCACGCTGCAACCCGAACTACCGCCGCGGGCCCGGCGTGCGGATCTGGCCGCCGGACTCGGCCTCATCGTCTTCGATGGTCCGCAGGGCCGCGGCTTCATGAGGGGCGGGCACAACGACATCACCGGCAACACCTGGGTCTGCGTGGAGCGCGGCCGGCGCTGCGTGGTGATCCTGGCCAACGACGTGCGCGCCGAGGCGGCGTTTCCGTATCTGGTCGAACGGGTGCTCGGGAAAACCGGCGCCCCGTGGCGCTGGACCTACGCCGGGATGGAGTTCTGGGATGGCGACGTAGCGGCCGGGAACGACCGGCCCTGATCGCCGGATCACCCGCGGCGCGTCATGTCGTGAAGCGACTCGCAGCTGCCGTGATCGGTCACCAGCCAAGCCCCAGCGCTCTAGCCCTCGCCCGGCCGCCGTTGTGCCACCAACTCGCGGCGCAAGGCGGCTATCTCCTCGTGCAGTCCGGCGATGGATCTTTCGCCGGCGATCTCGGCGGTGTCGTCCTCGGCATCGCGGCCGACGAAGAACGACGCCAGCGTTGCGGTGACGTAGCCGAACACGCCAAACGCGTACAGCGACAGCAGCAGGCACAGGATGCGGCCGGCGGCGCTGTCGGGCCAGTAGCTCGAGCCCATCGTGGTCATCAGCATCGCGGTCCACCACAGCGCGTCACCGTAGTGGTCGAACCCGGGCGAGCGGCCGGCCTCGTTCTCGAAGGCGTACATGCCTGCGGCGCCGACCACCGTCACCAGCATCGTGAGCACCAGCACGTAGCCCATGCCGCGCCGCCCCATGCTGGCGCCGAGCGCGCGCATGCCGCGGTTGAGCGAGCTGACCACCCGCAGCAGCCGGGCGCTGCGGCTGACCCCGGCCACGCGCGACAGCCGCGACAGCCGCGCCAGGCGCAGCACCCGAAACACCCGCAGGATGCGCAGCGCCGGCGCGAGCAGTGCGATCGCCTTGAGCCAGTTGCGTTGCAGGTAGTCGCGCTTGCGCGGCGCGAGCATGAAGCCAAGCGCGAACTCGATCGCGAATACCACCCAGATGACCCAGCCCGCGGCCTCCAGCAGCGGGCTCAGGCCCCACAGCATCTCGACCACGAACAGCGCCAGCCAGATGAAGGCCAGCACCAGCATCGGCGTCTCCAGCCACACCTGCAGGCGGGCCAGCAGCTGGTCGCGTTCGCGGGACAGCGCCTCCGACTCCGGGGTCGTTTCGGTCATGCCGGCCACGCGCTGTTGGCGTAGCCGGCGCCGGCGGCGCCGCGGACGCAGGCCGGCCGGGCCAGGGCTGCTGTGTTCGCACGCAATTCTCGTCGCATGGCCGCCATGGTCCGCTCCGCCGGCGTGAGCGGATGTCAACGCCCGCGAGCAGAGGCGCTCGCCTGCGATGTGCGCGGGTATGCCGGCGCATCGCCGCCCGGGCGTGCTTCGGGCTAGGCTGTCGCAATGGACCGCCCCGCCCACATGCCCCTGCCCGCCCGCGAGCCGCTCAGCGACCAGGAGCGCCTCGCCCGTGCGCGCGCCTTCGCCGACGAACTCGCCCGCCGACGCACGGTGCGCGACTACAGTGCGCAGCCGGTGCCGCGCGAGGTGATCGAAGCCTGCCTGCGCGCGGCCGGCACCGCGCCCAGTGGCGCCAACCAGCAGCCGTGGCGCTTTGTCGCGGTCGCCGATGCCGGCATCAAGCGGCGCATCCGTGAAGCGGCCGAGGCCGAGGAACGCGCGTTCTATCAGCACCGCGCGCCATCGGAATGGCTGCAGGCACTCGCGCCGCTCGGCACCGATGCCGACAAGCCGTTCCTGGAGACCGCGCCGTGGCTGATCGCGGTGTTCTACGAGCGGTTTGGCCTGGATGCCGAAGGGTGCAAGCACAAGCGCTACTACCCGCATGAATCGGTCGGCATCGCCACCGGGCTGCTGATCGCGGCGCTGCACCGCGCCGGCCTGGTGACGCTGACACACACGCCGAGTCCGATGGGATTTCTCAACCAGATCGTCGGCCGCCCGCGCAACGAGATGCCCTACCTGCTGCTGGTGGTCGGCCATCCCGCCGAGGATTGCCGGGTGCCCGCGATCGAGCGGCTGCCGCTGGAGGCGTTCGCCTCGTTCGTTTGAAAGCGGGTCCGACGCGAGCTGTTTGAGTGCCGCTCGGACGCGGCTTCATCCGCTATCCGCTTGTGGTCGCGGTCGCGCCCATGGGGCGCTCCTACAAAGGGCGGTCGCGGCTTGCCTAAAAAAACGCGCCGTTGCCGACGCGTTTTTTCGCAGCGGTCAGCGATCGATCAGAGCGTGAAGTCTAGCCGCACCTTGCCGCGGCCGTTGGCGCCGGGCTTGAACTCCCATTGCTTGACCGCGCGCACCGCGGCGCTCTCGAAGGTGCGCGACGGCTTGGCGTTGACCACCGAGACGCTGGCGACCTTGCCGCTGGCGTCGACGGTGAACTCGACCTCGACGAACCCGTTGGTGCCGGCGCGGGCCGCTTCGACCGGATAGACCGGCTCGACGCGCTTGACCGGGGTCAGCTCGGCGTGGGCGGGTACGGTGAAGGCCAGGGCCAGCGAAGTGATGGCGGCGAGCAGGACAGGTCGGAACATGCGGAGATTCTCCTGGGGGAATAAATGACTCCGGGGTATCGGCCGCCGCGGGCGCTTCTTTAGGCGACTGCGCACCAATGATCGACAGCCCGCCTCGGCGGCCGCGGCTACGCGCCACAGCGGCGCTTTTCCAGCACACTGCGGCGCTTCCAGACCCACGTGCCGCAGCCATGCCGAAGTTGACCCCATTTCGTCTGACCCCATTCCATCTCGCCATCCCGGTGCACGACCTTGCCGCCGCCCGAGGGTTCTACGGCGGCGTGCTGGGTTGCATGGAGGGCCGCAGCGCGGAGCGCTGGGTCGACTTCGACCTGTTCGGTCACCAACTGGTGTGCCATCGGGTCGACGGCATGAGGCCGCCCCCGGTCGCCGGCGACAATCCGGTCGATGGCCACGACGTGCCGGTGCCGCACTTCGGCGTGGTGCTGGAGCTGCCGGACTGGCGCGCCCTGGCCGAGCGCCTGCGTGCGGCGCGCGTCGCGTTCGTGATCGAGCCGCACGTGCGCTTTGCCGGGCAGCCCGGCGAGCAGGCCACGCTGTTCCTGCTGGACCCCTCGGGCAATGCGCTGGAGTTCAAGGGCTTCGCCGACATCGCGGCGCAGCTGTTCGCGACCTGAGCGCCGCATCCGGCAAGAGCCGGTTAAGTCACTATCCTGAGCATCCATTAGCCCGGCCGGCCGCCGCGACCGGCCGATGTGGCCAGGAGCCTCGCGATGCACGAGCACATGACCAGCGCCAAGCAGCGCGACTACGCGATCTCGCTGCACCTGCCCCAGGGTGATCCACCCGAGGGCGGTCATGCGGTCGTCTGGCTGCTGGACACCCCGACCACCTGGGCGCCGATGCAGCAGGCGCTGGATGCGGCCGGCGGTGACGACATGGTGGTGATCGGCGTCGGCTGGGATCCGCCGGGCGCGGTCGACCCGGACCTGCGCCGGCGCGACTTCACCCAGCCGGCGCGGCATGAGGTGCCGCCGCCGCGCGGGTCCGCCGACGCCTGGCACGAGGACGGCGACGCCGACGCGCTCCTGGCCTTCCTCACCGGCACGCTGCAACCGCACTACCTCGATGCGTTGCCGCTGGATGCGGCTCGGCAGACGCTGGTCGGCCATTCGCTCAGCGGGCTGTTCGTGCTGCAGGCGCTGATCGCCAGTCCCGGATCTTTCCAGCGCTTCGTCGCGGCCAGCCCGTCGATCTGGTGGGACCAGGCGCGCTTCCTGGAGGAGGCCGGGCAAGCCGACTGGGGCGCAGCGCGACACGCACGCGTGCTGCTCAGCGTCGGCTCGGACGAACAGGTCGTCGGCCCGGAAAAGCCGCCGGAGATCGAAGGCGAGCACGAGGCGGCAATGCTCGGCGAGCCCCACATGGTCGACAACGCCAGCGCACTGGCCGAGCTGCTGCAGGCCAACGGCGTGGATTGCAGGTTCCGGCTGTTCGAGGGCGAGACCCACCGCTCGGTGCTGGCCCCGGCGATGGCGGCGGCGCTGGCGTTCGCGCGCGATGCCGGCAACGAACCCGGCTGACGCGCGCGGCACAAGCCAAAGCTTTTGTAGGAGCGGCTTCAGCCGCGATCGCGCTAGCGCGATGATTGACGCGGTCGCGACTTGCCGCGCTCCTACACCGAAGCGCGCCGCTGCTCCAGCCAGCGCCGCGCGGCCACTTTGTCCATCGGCCGCGCCACGTGGTAGCCCTGCGCGCGCTCGCAACCCAGCTCGCGCAATGCCTGCAGCGAGTCGGCGTCCTCCACGCCTTCGGCCACGGTGGTCAGTCCCAGCGCGCGACCGAGGCTGATGGTGGATTCCACGATTTTGCGCGACTCGCTGGATACACCCATCGACATCACGAACGACTTGTCGATCTTGATCTGCGAGAACGGCAGCCGGGCCAGTTGCAGCATCGAGGAGAATCCGGTGCCGAAATCGTCGATCGCCAGCTGGTAGCCCTTCAGCCGCAAGCGGGTGAGGGTGTCGAGCGCATCGACCGCGTCGAGCATCGCACTGGTTTCGGTCAGCTCCAGGGTGATCCGCCCCGGCGCCAGGCCCCAGTGTTCGCATTGCTGGTGCAGTACCTCGAAGATCGAGGGGTCCTCCAGACTGCGCGCCGACAGGTTGATGGAGACGCCCAGCTCGGAGTCGGGTGCAACGCTGGCCAGCCAGGCAAGGCTGGAGCGGATGACCGCCAGGGTCAGCGGCCCGATCAGGCCCGAGCGTTCGGCCAGCGGGATGAACTGGTCGGGATAGACCAGTCCGCGCGCGGGGTGCTGCCAGCGCACCAGTGACTCGAAGCCGACCGGATGGCCGGTCAGCAGGTCGATCTCGGGCTGGTAGTGCTGGACCAGCTCGCCGCGCTGCACCGCCTTGGACAGATCCCGCTCGAACAACAGCTCCTGGTCCAGCCTCGCCAGTGACGGCCGCAACGCGCCGTTGGCGACCGGACCGCGCAGCACGCTGCGGATGTTGTCGGCGCGGAACGGTTTGACCAGCACGCCGGCGATCTCAAGGCCACGCTCGGCACCGGAGCGGCGCGCGGCCTCCAGCACCTTGGCGCCCATGCCGCTCATCACCGCGGTGCGCCCGCGGTAACCGCTGTCGGCCAGTGCGCGCAGCACCTCGATCCCGTCCATGTCCGGCATCACCAGGTCGACGATGACGTGGCTGGGCTGCCATTGCCGCACCTGCTGAAAGAAATCCGCGGGGACGTGGCTGATGCGCACCTCGAAGCCGTCGCTGCCGGCGGCCAGCGCCAGCGAGCGGGCGACGGCCTCGTCATCGTCCAGCACCAGCAACCGGTCACCCGCCCCCTGGCCGAGCTGCGCCGCTTCGGCAGCGGCCGGCGCCGGTGCGGTCGCGTTGGCGGCCGCCGGGGCACGGGCGGCGGGGGGCGAGGCACCGTCCGGGTCGGGCTGCGCAGCGGCCGCACCGGCTGCCCCTGCGTGGTCCTCCGGATGCGCCGCCTGCTCCACCGGCAGGAACACATGGAAGGCCGCGCCGCGGCCGGGCTCGCTGTCCACCCCGATCCCGCCGCCGGCCTTCTGCACGATGCCGTAGATCACCGCCAGGCCCAGGCCGGTGCCGGCGCCACGCGCCTTGGTGGTGAAGAACGGCTCGAAGATCCGCTCGCGCGTCGCCGGGGTGATGCCGGCGCCGGTGTCGCGTACGCTCAGGCAGGCATAGCGTCCGTCAGCCGGCAGCAGTTGCGATGCGACCACCTGGCGGCCGGCGGCCGACAGGCGCAAGCTCATCTTGCCGCCCCCGGGCATCGCGTCGCGTGCATTCAGCACCAGGTTCAGCACGATCTGCTGCAGGTGGACCGGGTCGATGCGGCAGCGGCCGACCGGGTCGTAGTGCGATTCGATCCGGACCGAGCCTGGGATGAGCCGCCGCAGGAACGCCTCCATGTCGGCGACCTCCCGGGCCAGGTCGACCCACTGCGGCCGGCTCTCCTCGCGCCGGGCGAACGCCAGCAACTGAGTAGTCAGCGCCGCGCCCAGGTCGGTGGCATGCAGGATCTCGCGGGTGCCGGCCTGCAGCGGATGGTTGCGTGGCAGCGCGGCCGACAGCGCGTCGGTGCTCTGCACGATGGCGACCAGCACGTTGTTGAAATCGTGCGCGATGCCGCCGGTCAGGTGGCCGATCGATTCGAGCTTCTGCGCCTGCTGGAGCTGCTGGCTGCGTGCATCGCGCCGCCGCAGCCGGTGACGCAGCAGGGCGACGGCGGCCAGCAACGCCAGCAGCACCGTGCCGACGCGGAACCACAGCGTCTGCGCCAGGTGCGGCTCGACGCGGATGGCGATCGTCGCCGGATCCGACCACGTCCCCCCCCCGCTGCGTGCGCGCACCTGGAAGCGGAAGTTTCCCGGCGGCAGCTGCCGGTAGACCGCGGTCTTCTCGGTGCCGGCCCGATACCAGTCGTCGTCGAACCCGGCCAGCCGGTATTCGTAGCGCACCGCCTGCGGCCGTGAGAACGACGGCGCGACGTAGGCGATCTCGAGCAGCTCCGGATACGGCGCCAGCGCGATGGGCGACGCCAGCGGCTGGCGCTGGTCGTCGGCACGGATCCCGCGCAGCACCACTTGCGGCGCGCGGGCGCGGTCCGGCAGCCGCGCCGGGTCGAACACCGCGGCGCCGTCACGGGTGGAGAACCACAGCCGGCCGCGGGCGTCGCGCCAGGCTGCCGGCTGCACCCCGCCGTTGGTCTCCGAACTGGGCATGCCGTCGGACTCGGAGAAGATCCGCACGTCGCCGACCATGCCGTGCTCGGCGGCGGCCCGCTCGAGCGCGTCCAGCGCAATGGCGTATACGCCGCGGTACCCGCCCGCCCAGAGATGCCCGGAGGGATCGTGCAGCAGCGAGACCAGGACGTCCGAGGGCAGGCCCTGACGCGAGGTCACCGTGCCGAACCGTTCGCCGTCCCAGCGCGCCAGTCCGCGCCCGGTCGCCATCCACAGCACGCCCGGCGAGGTCTCCTGCATGGCGAACACCGAGGTGCTCGGCAACTGCGCGGCGAACGGCACCGGCTCCACCCGGCCATCGCGCACGCGGAACAGCCCGGCGCCGTCGGTGCCGACCCACAGCTCGCCGGCGGAATCCTGGAACAGCATGACCACGTTGGCCCCGACACTGCCGCCGGGCACCGGTTGCGCGCGGGCCGCGCCGGCTTCGATCGTGGCCAGCCCGGCGACCGTGCCGACCCACAGCCGGTCACCGTCCTGCAAAAGCGAGGTCATGGTGGCGCTGGGCAAGCCGTCGCCCTGGTCGTAGCGGCGCACCACCCGGCCGTCGGCCTGCAGGCGGTCCAGCCCGTCGCGCGTGCCGACCCACAGATCGCCGCCGGGACCCTGCGCCAACGCCAGGATGACGTCGCTGGACAGTCCATCGCGCGTGGTCAGCACCTGCGAGACACCGTCCCCCCGGCGCACCAGACCGCCGCCGAACGTACCGATCCACATCACTTCGGCGCGGTCCTGCAGGATCGGCAGGACCGGCTTGTCGGGCAATCCCTGGTTGGCCGTCAATGGCAGGGCGGCGCCTTCGGACAGCCGTACCAGGCCGGCACTGGCAAGCCAGATCCCGCCCTCGTGGTCCTCCAGCAGATCCTCCACCGGCGCCGGCGGGATGCCCTGCTCGACCCCGAGGAAGTCGAAGCGCTCGCCGCACAGCCGGCCGATACCGTCGCCGATCGTGCCGACCCAGAGGTGGCCGCGGCGGTCCTCCAGCAGGCTCCTGATGAAGCTCGAGTGCAGTCCGTCCTGCGGCCCGTAGCGCCGCACCGAATCACCACCGGACACCCGGTACAGGCCGTCGCGGGTGGCCAGCCACAGGTCGCCGTGGCGGTCTTCCAGCACGTCCTCGACGTACATCTCGCCCAGCGCCTGCAACTGCGGCAGACGGTGGAAGCCCTGCTCGTCGTGCCACTGCACTCCGCCGGCGCCCAGCCCGAGCCAGAACCCGCCCTGCCTACGCGGCGCCAGCGCCGTCACCCGCAGCCCGCCCAGGCCCTGTTCCGGCCCGATCACCACCGGCGTGTCGCTGCGGAAGTCGACCAGCCCGTTGCCACGCAGCCCGGCCCAGCGTTGCGATCCATCCACCAGCAGCGCCTCGACCGGTTGTGGCGGCCAGGCGCGGGCATCGGGCTGCACCTGGGCGTCGGCGCCGACCGTCAGTACCCCGGACGTGCCGGTGCCGGCGTAAAGGGTGCCGTCGCCGTCCACCGCCAGCGTGCCGATCAGGTCCGATGCAATGCCCGCCGTGGGGTCCAGGGCGACCGGCTCGAACACGCTGCCGTCAAAGCGCGCGATCCCGTCCTCCATGCCGACCCAGAGGAAGCCATCGGGCGTCTGCGCCAGCGACAGCACCGCGTCCTGCGGCAGCCCGTCGTTCTGGTCCCAGGTCTGCACGCGATGCTGGCTGAGGGCGCGCGCGCAGGCCTCCGGCGCCGCCGCGCCAGCCGCGCCCGGCATCACCAGCAGCGCCAGCAGGGCCGGCCACAGGCGCGCGGCAATCGGTTGTCTGTGCTCCAACGCCACCTCCGGCAACGCGTAACGCCCGCCATCCTGGCGTCAATCGCCAGCATCAATGCCTATAACGGCCAAAGCAGCGATATCTGGCGGCTCCCGCGGACGGGCAGGTCGGAGCGGCGTGAGCCGAGGGCCTTCCACACGCCACAGCCCCTGAAGGAGCGTCGTGCGCCGCGACCGCGCGGGTGCGATCACTGCCGCGGTCGCGACTACGTCGCTCCTACATTGAAGCGATCGCGGCTGAAGGCGCTCCTACGGGGCGCGGGCGGAAGCTTCAGTCTTCCAGGCTGTTGCGATGGTCGCGCGAGGAACGGCTGCCATCAGCCGGGCCTGCCGACGCGCGCTCCCCGCCGGAGGTGGCGCCCAGGCTGGCCGATCCGGAGCTGGCGCCGTTGCCGGCGCCGGCGGAGGCGAGCGCCGATCCGATCGGCGGGTCCTTCGCATCGTCGCGATCACGGCGCTGGTGGTCGGATGTGCTCTCGTCGCCGGATGCAGCCGAGCGGCCGCCGTCGCCCGCGTTGCGGCCGACCGGATTGCTGTCGCCATAGCCGGAAGCCTCATCGCCGGGGGTGCCGGGCGGACGCGGGGTCAGGCGTGACGCGCCCTGCTCGGCGCGGTCCGGGGTGGGTGCTGTGCTCATGTTCGGCTCCTGCTGGAGACCTCCAGGTCACGGGCGGACATGTTCGGTCCAACCCAGTGACAGCACGGTAAACCGCGGCCGCCATGCGCCTGGATGGCAGGGCTTCGGCATCGCAGGGCCGATGAATTCCGTCGAATTCGCCAAACCACTGCAGACGCCGCCCGACCAGCCCGTCCAGACTCCCGCACACCTCTGTAGGAGCGCCCCATGGGCACGATCGCCATGCATCCCGACCGACGCGTCACCTGACCGAAGAGCCTCGCGCCCCACATGGGGGTGGGATGCATGGGGCGCTCCTACAAACCACCCGCGACAGCGCCTTTCACCCGATCCTGAACCGATCACAGTAGGATGACGTTCCGACCCACGCGGCCTCGCTCCGACCCAACCAGGCAAACCGCATGAATACGACCGATTCCACCGCACGCACCGCAAAGCCTTCCACGCCGACCCGAAACATCCTGATCGGTGTCGTCGTGGTCGCGTTGCTCCTGCTGGGCGTGTACCTGTGGGGCCATTTCCAGACCCGCAGCCAGCTCAGTGCGCAGCAGTCCGAGCACGAGCAGCGCATCGCCGCGGTCGAAGGCCGGCTCCAGCAGGCGCAGCAGGACCTGTCGGCGGCCAACAGCCGCCATCAATTGCTGCTGGCGCGCGCCGGCCTCTATCGCACGGCGATCGACCTGGACCAGCGCAATTTCGGCACCGCCAGTACCCACCTGCAGCAAGCCGCCGCGGCGCTCGGCCGGGTCGACGCATCAGGCGGCGACATCAACGCGCAACAGCTGGCCGCGTTGCGTGGCTCCATTGCCGAGATGAACATCAACGTCGCCACCGACCTCCAACGCCAGCGCGCGCAGGTGCTGCGCCTGGCGGCGCAACTGGACGCGCTGGCCGGGGAGACGCCCGGCGCCGCCGCAGCACGGTAGCGGTTCGTCCGGAGGGGGGCACGCAGCGGAGCAAGCTCCGCGCTACGCGACCATCCGCGCCGGATACAAGAACGGGACCCCGCTACGGCGGGGTTTTTTGTTGCTGGCATCGGCCGCTCTCGGGGTCGCCCTGCGGGCCGGGCCTGTTCCGGCTCGAACCCGCGCGCGCGCGTGGGCCCGGCCAGTCCTTCGGTCCCGCGCCACCCGGTTTCGTCGCCGCATTCCCGCATCCGTCGCAGCGCGCGCCAATGCCGCGGCGTGCCTCGCTATGCTCGGTCGCAATCAATCCAGCCCACCGGGAAACATCGTGATCAAGAGCACCTTCTTCGTCCTGCGCATCGCCATCGCCTGGATGCTGGCGATCTTCCTGGTCGCCGCACTGTGGTCCAACCTGCCGCTGATCGGCTGGATCGAATGGCCGATCGTGATCGCCGGCATGCTCACGATGGCGCTGGTGGTCGCCGGGGCCTTCTCGCACCTGGGCCGGGTGCGGCTGATCGCCGGACACATCGACAAGGCCGCGATCGCCAACCGCCAGCGCCGGCAGGTGGAGATCCCGCTGGAGGCCGGCGAGGCATTCGACCTGCTCGACGCAGCGATCCGTGAACTGCCGCGCGTCATGCAGGTCGAGAGCGCCCGCGACAGCCTGCAGGTGCGGGCGAAGGTCGCCCGGCCGGATGTCGACATCGAGCGCCTGGGCGGGCGCTGGAACCCGCTGTCGTGGTTCGGCATCCCACGCAACCGGATCTTCGCCACCGTCACCCCCGGCCACGACAGCGGCAGCGTGACGCTGATCTGCGAGCCCGAGTCACCGGCGTGGAGCGACTGGTTCCTGGTCGATGACGGCACCAACTTCGAGAACGCCGAGGCGATCACCCGCGCCATCAGCCGCCGCGTCGCCGAGCGCCGCCGCAACGAGAAGGCCGAGGCGGCGCAGACCGTGACCGAAAAGGAGCTCACCGTCGCCAAGCTCAGTCTGCTGCACGCGCAGGTCGAGCCGCACTTCCTCTACAACACGCTGGCCAGCGCGCAGTTGCTGACCCGCAGCGACCCGCCGCGCGCCGACCAGATGCTGGGCTACCTGATCCAGTACCTGCGTCATTCGCTGCCGCGCACCGACGATGAGCTGTCCAGCCTGGGCGCGGAACTGGAGCGCGCGCTGGCCTACCTGGAGATCCTCAAGATTCGCATGGGGCCGCGGCTCACCGTGCAGGTCGACGTACCGGAGACCCTGCGCGCCACCGCGCTGCCGCCGATGATGCTGCAGACCCTGGTCGAGAACGCGATCAAGCACGGGCTGGAGCCGCGCACCGGCGGCGGCACCGTGTGGATCCGCGCGCGCCGCAGCGACGGCGTGGTGGCGGTGACCGTGGCCGACGACGGCGACGGCTTCAACACCAAGACCAGCGGCACCGGCATCGGCCTGAAGAACGTGCGCGAGCGCTTGCGCCTGGTGTTCGGCGGCGAGGCCGCGTTGGCGGTGGTCGCCAACTTCCCGGCCGGCGTGGCCGCGACGATCACCGTGCCGGCGGGCGCCGAACGCGAGACCCATCATGTCTGACAACCCGACCACCAGCGGCGCCGCGGTGACCTGCGTCATCGCCGAGGACGAAGCGCTGCTGCGCCAGGCGCTGATCGACCGGCTCGGGCAGGCCTGGCCGCAGCTGCGGATCGTGGCCGAATGCGAGGACGGCGCGGGTGCGCTGGAGGCCCTGGCCGAACACCAGCCGGAAGTCGCCTTCCTCGACATCCGGATGCCCGGCCTGAACGGGCTGGAGGTCGCCGCCGCGGCCGCGCAGGCCAGCCCGCGGACCCAGATCGTGTTCGTGACCGCATACGACCAGTACGCCATCGATGCCTTCGAGCGCGGCGCGATCGACTACCTGCTCAAGCCGATCGCCCCGGAGCGGCTGGCCGCCACCGTGCAACGGCTGCAAGCGCGTACCGGCCATCCCGATGCCGCCGCGCTGGCCAACCTGCTCGAACGTCTCGGCACTGCCCTGCCGCGCGCCGGCGGTCCCGAGCCGCTGACCTGGATCACCGCCAGCGCCGGCCGCGAGACCCGGCTGATCCTGGTCGACGACGTCGCCTACTTCCGCGCCGACAACAAGTACACGACCGTCGCCACCGCCGAGGGCGAGGCGCTGCTGCGCACCCCGATCCGCGAGCTGCTCACCGTGCTTGATACCGGCACGTTCAAGCAGATCCACCGCTCCACCATCGTCAACCTCAAGGCGATCGCCGGCGTGGTCCGCGATGACAGCGGCCGCGGCACCGTGCGGCTCAAGTCGCGGCCCGAAACCCTGGCCGTCAGCGCGCCGTTCATGGCGCTGTTCCGGCACATGTGACCGCGTCGCCCCCCCACGTTGTCATGCCCGCGAAGGCGGGATGACGAGCAAAAACCGCGTGCTTCGAACTGCCCGAAGCCGACACCGACCCGCCCTCATCGACGAGGTGACCCGTGAACAAACTCATCGCCCTGTGCTCTTTCGTGCTCTCGCTGTACGGCTGCGATGTCGGCGGCAGCACCTACGTCACCCGCACCCACGTCGATGGCACCGACACCCTGCACAGCCGCACGGTGGTGCAGGCCGGCGTCGCCCGCTTCGAGTGCCTGCGCAGTGCCAGCGGGCAGTGCCACTACACCGTGCTGCCCGACGCCTGCGCGCCGGCGCCGGCCGCAAGCGGCGCGCGCGGCGACGACTGTGCCGACCAGCCACTGGAGCGTTTCGTGCTGGCCGATGGCGACAGTCGCCAGATCACCGGGCTGCCGCATTTCCGCCTGTGCGTCAGCGGCGAAGCCGACAACCCACGGCCGGACTGCCAGGTGACAGAAGCGCTCGCCGCGCGCTGATTGGCCCGCCGGGTGGCCACCCCGGCCCAGCAGTGTCGGGCAGGCGTATCGCACCGGCATTCCGCTGACCGACGCCGAGTTCGAGACGATCGCCAACAACGTGGCGCCCTACCTGCGCTGAGGCGCCCGTGCTGAGCCGCCTGTCTTGAATTGCGTTCGGCAAGCGACATCACCGGCGTCGAGGTGCGCAGGTGATGTCGCGCGATTGCGCAGAGTCTCAACGACGGGTGATGGTCTGCTCACACAGCTCCACTACACAGCTCCACTTCGTAGCTGTCGGCCCTGCCGGATCGCGCTGCTCGACAGGCCACCGCTGCGACCGTATGGGTGCCGCGCTAGCGATAGTTGCTACTGCGTCGCGCGCGATCGCCGCACCGTGCGCACCGCCCCAGCGATGCCGGGCGGCGGCCAACCGCACCGGACCGGACGGCTCAGTCGCAACTGACGTTCGGATTCCAGTCGGCGAACATGCCGTTGGGGTTGTGCTGCCCGATCCAGGCATGCAGCACCCAGGCATCCACCACCGGATTGAAGTGGAACTGCTGACCGAACAGCTCCGGGATAGGATCGCCCTGCAAATCGTCGGCGAACACCAGGTACTCCACCGCGACCAGTTTCAGGCCGCCCCTGTGGTCCGGCGCGTAGACCAGCAACTCCGGACGGGTCGCCTCCACCGCGCCGCCGTCCAGCAGCGCACCGAAATCGGCGAAGTGGTGGCCCATGCCGCCCTCGGGCGACGACAGGCACCCAGTGATGTCTTCGGTCCAGCCGGCGACAAAGGCGTGATCGAGGGCTTTGAAGCGCGTCATGGCATGGCGCAGCTCGGCCAGTTCGCTGTTCTCGTTGGCAGCGTGGGCCGGGCTGATCGCTGCAGCCGACATGACCAGGCCTGCCGCAGCGAGCGACAGGGAAAGCGATCTCAGGACGTTCATGGGCAGTTTCTCCAAGGGTTAAGGGCACGCCAGCCCACCCCCAGTTCGGCCTGCGCTTACATCCCCACGTAATCCGATTGCGTCACCGGCCAATCCGTTCCGCGATCGAAATCCGCCTGTCCCCCAGCGGTCCGGACCGGGTGGAAGCCGCCGCGCACGAACGTGCTTCCCACGGGCCTGAACGGCCGCTTCGACACGTGGCTTGAACAGGCGCCGGATTCACCATGGCTAGACGCCCGCCACGTAACGAACAACCTGAAACCCGCTTCCCCCGGCAGGTCAAGAGGAGCAGATCATGGTCGACAAGAATCGTCAGGAAGGCATCAAGCACCAAGTCAGCGGTGCCATGAAGGAAGGCGCCGGCAAGATCACCGGCGTCGATGTGCGTATCACGAGCAATATGCGCGCAGAACCAGCGGCGCGGTCAGCACCCGTGGCAGCACGGCGTCGGCCGTTCCGGGGCTGAACGAGCTGTTTCCGGAAGTGGTCGAGGTCGAGCCGGCGCTCGGAGACACCCGCTATCGGGAAGGGGCCTCAGCGTCAGGTGGAATTGCAACTTCACGCCTGCGTCTCCGCACAGCAGCCAGCCAGCGGCGGGCTGCTGTCACTCCGCGGAAAACGCCGACGCATCACTGATTCGCCGGTGTCCTCGCCATCAATGAGCGGCACGCCTGTGCAGCGCTTATCGGTGTACGTCCGCGCGCGTGGCCACCACCATCCGGCTGGAGCCGAGGTTGGCGCCGATCGCCGCGGCGATGGCGCCCAGCACCAGCACCAGGAAGCTCCACCATGCGGCGGAGGCTACCGCTTCGGCGGACTGCTGGCCCCATTCGCGTGCCTTCTGTTCGGCGCGCGCCTTGGCCTGCTCCCATGTCGCGCGGGACTGCTGATAGGCCTGTGCATAGCTGCGTTCCCAATTGGCGACGGTCTGCTGGGCCTCCGCCCGGCTCATGTCGGTGCGCTCGACCACCAGGTTGACCAGAGCGTCGCGATCGACGTCATCCATGGTCTCGCGAGCCGACTGCTGGATGCGGTCGAAAACCTGCTGGAACGCCTGGTCGGCGGCCTGCGGATCACGCGCGGCACGTTCCAGCGCCTGGCCGGCCTGTGCACGCACCTGTTCAGTGTCCTCCTCGATATCGCCCGGTCGTATTCCGGCGTCACGCAGCAACTCGGCGGCTTCCTGGCGCAGCGCGTCGATATCCAGGTCGGCCTCCTGCATCTGCTCCTGGACCTCACCGGCGACCGGTTCGGCCAGCGCCGAAGCGGCGTCGCCGGCCTGTGAAAGACCTTGGCCCACGATGTTCATGGTGCCGCCGATGAGGCGGCCCAGCCCGGTCGCCAGCAGCATCACCGTCAACAGGGTCACCACGCTCCACATCGCCAGACCGTGCAATGTACGGTCGCGGCGCGTCTGGATGACTGCGAGCGCGCCGGCGACGCATCCGCCAGCCAGCATCGCCACGATGACGGTGATGACGAAGTAGATGCCGGACCCGATGCCGATCCCTTCGACCGGATTTGCTTCGGACATCGGATCGATGACGCTGGCGCCGATGGCGATGCCGAGCACCCCCATCAGCACATGCACGGCGAGGGCGATGACGACGCCGGCGAGGATCGCGCCCCACGAAGCGCGCTTGGCGGCTGGCGAGGCGATAGCGGATTCAGTGACTGCGGCCATGGGGTTCTCCCTTCTGATGGCAAGTGGAATGCGCAATCGCCTCGTCGGCCGGAACTGGCGCTGGCGCCGCTGGCGGTGCCGCGGACGCGACAAGCGACTGCTGTGCTGACAGCGGAGGGATCGGCAAGCCAAGGCCCGCAGTCCCCGAAAAAGTACAGCGGGCGCCATGAAGTGGAGATGATGTCTGGTGCCTGAACACAGGCACCTTGGCAGCGGGTCGGCGCAGCTGGCGGAGGCGCCAGTGACTTCGGTGATCGGAGGTGAGCGGGTACGCGGCGCGCGACCCACCCTGCGGAGCTGAACGGCTACTTCGCCGAGGGGCCTGAATAGGCCGCAGGTTCACCGCGGCCAGACGCCCGCTGCGTTACAAATCACCTACAACCCGTCTTCCCCCCGGCGGGATTCGAGGAGCAGAACAATGGTCGACAAGAACCGTCAGGAAGGCAGCAAGCACCAGGTCAGCGGCGCCATGAAGGAAGGCGCCGGCAAAATCACCGGTGACCGTTCGCAGGAAGCCAAGGGCAACCTCGAGAAGAACGCCGGCAAGGTCCAGCGCGAGGTCGGCAAGGCGTCGGACGACGCTCGGGACGAGCGCCGGCATTGAGTTTGTCGGAACGAGCGAGCGTCTGATCGGCCGGAAGCCGGCGATCCGATAGCAAGGTAGCAGGCGACCGGCTCGTCCCGCACGGGGCAAGCGAGCAATTACACCGCCCCGTGCGTGTCATGAAGAAAGCCCGGCCGATCGGCCGGGCTTTTTTCATGCCGGTCCGATCAGGCGCTGGCGCGAATGCAGGCTAGGGAAAGGGTTGCACGTCGCTGGAACCATGTGTCCGCTGGCGAGGGGCGTTTGGCAAGGCGGTGCGTGGCACCATGGTCGCTCGCCTCCGCCCCGTCACTTCGGAACGACCTCGCCATGCCTACGGCCTCACCGCTCGTCGTCTCACTCGCCCAGATCGCGCCGGTCTGGCTGGACCGCGACGCCACCGTCGCCAAGGTCGCCGACTGGGTCACGCAGGCCGCCGCCGCGGGCAGCCGACTGGTTGCCTTCGGCGAAGCGCTGGCGCCCGGCTACCCGTTCTGGGTCGAACATACCGAGGGCGCACGATTCGAGTCTGCGCTGCAAAAAGCGCTGTTCGCCCACTACGCCGAGCAGGCGGTCGATCTCACGCGCGACGACCTCGCGCCGGTGCGCGCGGCCGCGCGAAAGGGGCGGCTCTGGGTCGCGCTGGGATGCATCGAGCGCGCGCGTGAGCGCGGCCACAGCCTCTACTGCTCGCTGGTGCTGATCGACGACCGCGGCGAGATCCGCAACGTGCACCGCAAGCTGATGCCGACCTATGAGGAGCGCCTGGTCTGGTCGCCGGGCGATGGCCAGGGGCTGCAGTGCTTCGCGCTCGATAGCTTCACGCTCGGCGGCTTGAACTGCTGGGAAAACTGGATGCCGCTGGCGCGCTCGGCCCTGTACGCACAAGGCGAGGACCTGCACATCGCAGTCTGGCCCGGCAACGCGAACAACACCGCCGACCTCACCCGCCATCTTGCGCGCGAAGGCCGCAGCTACGCGCTCTCGGTGAGCGGCCTGCTGCGCCGCGAGGACATCCCGCCGCACCTGCCGCATGCCGATATCCTGCGCGCAGCGCTGCCGGAGGTCTGCGCCAACGGCGGCTCCTGCATCGCCGCGCCCACCGGCGAATGGCTGCTGCCGCCGTGCGTCGGCGAGGAACGACTGATGGTGGCCGAACTCGACCCGGCGGTAGTGCGCGGCGAGCGCCAGAACTTCGACCCGTTCGGCCACTACTCCCGGCCGGACGTGCTCGAACTGCAGGTCAACCGCGGCCGCCCGTGCGGCGCGCGCTTCCGCGACGAAGCGCCCACGAAAAAAGCCTGATCCGCGCACAAAACCTTTGCATCGACCGGAGTTGGACGTAGCGACGCAATTCGGCTGATCATCGGTAGCGGGACAGCGCTGTTTTCGGAGAAGTAGGCCACCGCCGACACCGGCGGCACGACACCACGGCCGGTCAGCGCTCCGGAGTCACCCGCCAGATGATGTTGGACAGATCGTCGGCCACGATCAGCGCGCCGCGCGGATCCACGGTCACGCCGACCGGGCGACCGTAGGTGTTGCCATCGACATGGAAGCCGGTGACGAAGTCGACCGGTTCACCGGCGGGGCGGCCGCCGCGGAACGGCACGAACACCACCTTGTAGCCGACCGGATCGCTGCGGTTCCAACTACCGTGCTCGCCGATGAACACGCCCTGGGCGAAATCGGCGCCCATCGCAGGCGTGGAGAAGTCCAGGCCGAGCGCGGCAATGTGCGACCCCAGACTGTAATCCGGCGCAATCGCCGAGGCGACCTTCTCCGGATCCTGCGGCCGCACGCGCGGGTCCACGTGCTGGCCCCAGTAGCTGTAGGGCCATCCGTAGAATGCGCCTTCGCGGACGGAAGTGAGGTAATCGGGGACAAGGTTGGGACCGAGTTCGTCGCGCTCGTTGACCACCGCCCACAGTTGATCCGTCCCGGGCTGGATGGCGAGCGCAGTGGGATTGCGCATGCCGGTGGCGTAGGGCCTGTGCGCCCCGGTCGCGGCATCCACCTGCCACACCTCGGCCCGGTTGGCCTCGGCGGTCATTCCGCGCTCGGTAATGTTGCTGTTGGACCCGATGCCGACGTAGAGGAAGCGCCCATCCGGGCTGGCGGCCAGCGCCTTGGTCCAGTGGTGGTTGATCTCCGACGGCAACTCGGTGACCTCGACCGGCGGCCCGCTTGCCCGGGTCTGCCCATCGCGATAATCGAAGCGCACCAGCGCATCCTGGTTGGCCACGTAAAGCCGGCCATCCACCAGCGCGAGACCATAGGGCGCGTTGAGATCCTCGGCAAACACCGTCTTTCCTTCATAGGTGCCGTCGCCGTCGGCATCACGCAGCAGGGTCAACCGGTCACCGCCCTCTACCGGGCTTGTCCCCCCGCCCACGATGTAGCCGGCGATCACGTCTTTGGGCTTCAGTTTCGGCGCGTTGCCGCCGCGGCCTTCGGCCACCAGGATGTCGCCGTTGGGAAGGACCAGCGTCTGGCGCGGGACCTTGAGGTCGGTGGCGATCGGCGCGATGGAGTAGCCGCGCGGCACCGTCGGCCGCTGGTCGCCCCATTCCGTTGGGTTTGCGATCGTCATGCTGGGCAGCAGCCCGCGCTGGGGCTCCGGCAGCCTCGGGTCGGGACCGAAATCCGGCGGGGCCGGGTCGCTGCCACAGGCCGCCAGCAGTCCCGAGACGGCGAGCACGGCAAACAGGTTCGAACGCTCCATGCCCTGTCTCTTCATGCCCTGTCTCCTTGGAGGCTGGAGAAGCCGATCCAAGTCGCCACGCAGGCCAGGATGGTCCCTACCGCCGAAAGAATGAGGCCGCCGGGCATGCTCGCCCACGCGTCCTTGGCATGGACCAGCGAATTGACGAAACCCAGGATCCACATCGCCAGCAGGAGGGCGCAGTAAACGAAATAGCGCCCGCGACGGCGATCAGGGTGGCGCAGCCCGACCAGCGCGAGCACCAGCGCGATGCCGCCGAACAAAAGACCGCCGGAGACCAGCCAGGACGCGAAGTTGGTCCACTGCACGTAGTAGGTCTGCGCGTAGGCGATATCGCTCAGCAGGGCGGCCAGGAACAGCGGGATGGTCCCGGCGAGGACGGCCGCATGAAACGGGTGCAGCGCCCCGGGATGTGCCCGGTCGAGAGTGGCCGCCATCGTGGTTTTCCTCCTTGGTTAACCGAGCCACTCACGACAACTGGTGTAGCCCGAGCGATGCTCCGGGGAATCCGGATTCACCTCTCCAAGACCACCACAGCGCAGGTGCACGCGAGGCGAAGATCACCGGGCGCCGGGCGTGCGGTGAGCATCGCTGCACGGCTCGTCCGCTTCAGGTCGGTCTCGACCTTGAAGCTTTCGAGCGGCCGTGATCGGGCGCGGACCCCGCGCTGCAGAATCCACTCTGGCCTTCCTTGGCCAACACCGTGCGGCAGCCTGAAGCGGTTTGCGCCGTCAGCCGTCCACCTCGCTCAGGCCTGCTTCTCGTCCTCGATCCACTGGTCGATCCGGCGCTCCAGCAGCATCAGCGGCATCGCGCCGCCGCCGAGCACCGCGTCGTGGAAGCCGCGGATGTCGAAGTCCTCGCCCAGTTCGGCTTCGGCCTTCGCGCGCAGCTGCTGGATCTTGATCATGCCGATCTTGTAGCTGGTCGCCTGGCCCGGCCAGGTGATGTAACGGCGTATTTCGGCCTCGACCGCCGCCTGCGGGATGGAGCTGTTCTCGGACATGTAGGCCACCGCCTGCTGCTGGGTCCAGCCCTTGGCGTGCAGGCCGGTGTCGACCACCAGCCGGATCGCGCGCCACATCTCCGAGGTCAGGCGGCCGTACTCCGAATACGGGTCGGTGTAGGTGCCCGGGATCTCGCGCGCCAGCCATTCCGAGTACAGCCCCCAGCCTTCCGAATAGGCGCTGAAGCCGGCCTGCTTGCGGAACTCCGGCACGCCCTCGAGCTCCTGCGCGATCGCGATCTGCATGTGATGGCCGGGCAGGCCCTCGTGGTAGGCGATGACCTCCAGCTCGGTCTTTGGCATCGCGTCCATGTCCGACAGATGCGCGTAATACACACCCGGGCGCGAACCGTCCGGCGTGCTCGGGTAGTAGTGCTGCGCGGCGCCGTCGACCTCGCGGAACGCCTCGACGCGCTTGACCACGATGTCGGCCTTCGGCAGCAGCCCGAAGTAGTTCGGCAACTGCTGCTTGATCGTGGCGATCGCCGCAGTGGCATCGTCGATATAGGCCTGACGGCCGGCGTCGGTGTCGGGGTACTTGAAGCGCGGGTCGGTATGGATGAACTCGAAGAACGCCTGCAGGTCGCCGTCGAAGCCGACCTTGTCCATCAGCGCCTCCATCTCGCCGCGCAGGCGCGCGACCTCGGCCAGGCCGATCTGGTGGACTTCCTCGGCGCTCAGGTCGGTGGTGGTCGACGCACGCAGGCGCTCGGCGTAGTACGCCTCCCCATTCGGATGGGTGCTGCCGACGCCGGACGGGTTGACCGCCGCATTGGGCAGGTCGGCCTCGAACCAGGCGATGACCTCGCCGAAGGCCGGCTGCACCGCTTCGACCAGCGCCGCGCGGGCTTCCGCTTTCAATTCCTGCGCGCGCGCCGCATCGATCTTGCCGGCCTCCACCAGCGCATCGGCCTTGGCCTGCGCGTCGGCCCACAGCGCACTGTCCTCGCCGTCGGTGAACGGCGCGCCGGTGACGACCTTGCCAGCCTGTTCGATCACGCCTTCATGGGCGAAGCGCGGCGGCCGGATGCCGAGCTCGGCCGAACGCTTCACCTGGTCCATCAACTGCCCGAACGCGCGCGGCACCTCGCGAAGGCGCGCCACATAGGCGGTGTAGTCGGACTCGTCCTCGACCTTGTGGAAGTTGATCAGGAACGTCGGCAGGAACGACTGCGCGCCGCCCATCTGCTCGAATGGATAGTGGTGCTCGCTGAAGCGGTCGGCAGCCTGGGCGGTCTCGGTCTGGTACTCGAACAGGTCCCACGACAGCTTGGCGTCATCGCCGAGCGCGCCGTAATCGAAGCTCGACTTCATCTCCTCGAGCGCCGCGACCTGCCACGCCAGCTGCTGCTCGGCGGCTTCGCGCGACATGTCGTCAAGCTCGGCGTAGCGGTCCTTGCGGCCGAGGAAGGTCATCCGGATCGGGCTGAACTGCAGCTGCTCCTCGTACTTGCGCTCGAACCACGCATTGAGGCGCGCGTCCGCAGTGGTCGCGCCGGTCTCCACCGGCGTGGCCGCGGGCGCGGTGGCGGCGGTCGGCGCCACATGCGAGCAGGCGGCGCACAGCGCCAGGGTCAGGGCGGAGACGGCAAGGACACGACGCATGGACACTCCAGGGTGGGATGGGAGCCGGGCCCCCGGGAGGGTGATCATGCCGCAAGGGCGGCACTGGGCGCATCTCGCTTCAGGTGATCCCGCCAAACAGGCGCTTACTGCGTGGCGCACAGGACATCTCCTGCGCGCCTGTCTGAAGAACCGGGGGGTAGCCCGGGCCACACTCGCTATCAGCGAGCCGCACCCACATTTCACGCAAGGTAGATGAGCCCGTGGCTAGCGTCACAGACGCGGCGCGCGCGCGGATGATCCCGGCTGCGCCGGTGCGGCTATGAACCTGCAGATCGCCAACTCGATTGGCACCCCACCCAAGGAGAAGACCCCCGTGAACCTCCCCCGCCTGAACGCCGTTGCGGTCGCCACCACGCTCGCCGCGGCCTGCCTGATTGCCAGCCCGCTGCAAGCCGGTCACCTCAACATCGTGCTCGAAGCCTCGTTGGACGGCCGCCAGGAAGTGGCGACTGGCGCCACCAACCGCCGCATCGTCGGCGACCCGGACGGCCGCGGCGAAGCCTATGTGTTCGGCATCGACGCCAACACCACCACGCTGTGCTACGTAGTCCAGGTCGATCGCATCGGCGAACTGTCACTGCCGCCCGGCAATGGCCGCCAGGCCCACATCCATCGCGGCAGCCCCGGAGAAAACGGCCCGGCCGTCGTCACCTTGGCATGGCCACAGGACGGCCGATCGGCCGACTGCATCGCGCAGGACCGCATCCTGCCGAGCGGCAGTCCCGCATTCACCCGCGATCCGAATACCGGCGAGCCGCTCGCCACCGTTTTCGAAATCCTGATGAATCCCGAGCAGTTCTACGTCAACG
Source organism: Novilysobacter longmucuonensis (assembly GCF_046600735.1). Taxonomy (NCBI): domain Bacteria; kingdom Pseudomonadati; phylum Pseudomonadota; class Gammaproteobacteria; order Lysobacterales; family Lysobacteraceae; genus Novilysobacter; species Novilysobacter longmucuonensis. The sequence continues at coordinate 152,835 of NZ_JBJMAW010000003.1, read as the reverse complement.
TGCACAACGCCGAGTACCCGGGCGGCGCGGTGCGTGGGCAGCTCGAAGACACGCTGTCGCCGTAGCCGCACCCGCGGCGAAACAGCGCGAGCGCCGCATCTGATCGATGCGGCCTTGTTTGAAGCGTCTCCGCGTAGGCCGGCGATATGCAGTCCCGAGGGATGGGTAGAGCGCAGCGAATCCCATCACTGCGCTGTCCCACACCGCGCACGAGGTCAAGGATGACCGCCTGCCGCCGCGCCCGCGCACTACCTGTTCTTCACCGTCGATCTCGCCGACCGCGCCGCGACGCGTTGTGTCCGCGACCGGCATCCGTTCGCCATACACGCCATGGTGGTACTGCCCGACCACACGACCCCCCCGTTTCAGCGAGCGGAGTTGATGGTTTCGTGCGCTCAACCCATCCTACGGGGCTGCTGAGGCTGAAGGCCTCAAGAGAATCACGAAGCCCCCCTTTTTCGCAGCCGCTGCCGCCCTCGATCGTACGATTCCCCGGATCCGCACCACCGCCGCGTCCGGCTACGCCGCCCGGGACGACCTCCCAGCCCGCCCGGGCGATGCTTTGCTCCGGTCCATGGATCCGGGAACAAACGCATGCTTGGTTGGCTGGGAAAATTGGCGGGATGGACTCTCCGCGGGACGTTCACGCTGTTGTGCGTGGCGGTGGCGGGCTACGCGTTCGCGTACCTGTACGGCGAATACCGCACCGGCGACCCGTTCGCCGCGCAGTTCGCAGTGTCGGGCTGGGACGTGCCTGCGCATTTCTTCGCCGCGGGCTTGGCGCTGCTGCTGGTGCCGCTGCAGCTCAGCGCGTGGGTCCGCCGCCGCGTGCCGCGGCTGCACCGGCTGGGCGGGTGGCTCTACGTCGGGGCGGTCGCAATCGGAGCAGGCTCGGGACTCTCGCTGGCGGCCAACGCACAAGGTGGTCTCCCCAGCAGCTTGGGATTCACCATGCTGTCGCTGCTGTGGCCGGTGGTCACGGCGATCGGGATCCGCCACGCGATCGCCGGCGATACCGCCGCCCACCGGCGATGGATGTATCGCAGCATCGCGCTCACCACCGGGGCCATCACCCTGCGGTTGATGTTGGCGCTGGGCGTGATACTGCAATGGCCGTTCATGCCGGTCTACATCGCCGCCGCCTGGCTGTCGTGGATGGTCAACCTGGCCGTGTGCGAACTGATCCTGCGGTGGCCGGCGATCGCCCGGCGTGTTGGCGCCGGTAACCGCTGGGCGTCTCGCCCAGCTGGCGCTTGAAAGCCGCGTTGAAGGTCGACTTGGACGTGAACCCGCAGGCGTAGGCGATGTCGAGGATGGTGCGCCGGTCGCCAGGGTCGGCCAGGCAGGCACTGGCCGCCTCGATGCGCTGGCGGTTGATGTAGTCCCAGAAATTGGCCCCCAGGCGCCGGTTGATGACCGCCGAGACCAGGTACTCCGGGTAACCGCTGCGCCTGGCCAGCTGTCCGATGGTCAGGGCCGGCTCACGGTACAGCCGCTCTTTGCGCATCAGCTGCGACAGCCGCGACTGCACTTCGTCAAATCGCGGGTCGTCGTCCCTTGCCGGGCCCTCATCGGCCTGCGGGGCCGACGATTCCGTTACCAGCTCCGCGACCGGGGGCTGCGCGAGGCTGAAGTAGGCGACCACGCACACCCACGCCGCAACCGCTCCGTAGATCAGGTAATAGTCGACCTGCGGGATCCGCAGCAGCCACTGGGCGGCGGCGATGCACCAGATCACCAACTGGCACAGCGCCATCGCCGTGATCCACCGGAGCGACTGCCGGTCGGCATCGGAGCGACGCTCCCGCAGCTGTCGGCGGTAGCGATGCATCCGCACCAGCGCGGCGATGATGTAGGAGAACGCGTATCCGAACAGCAGCGGATCGAACCACCCCGGCAACCCCGGACCCTCGCCCCGGACAAATTGCGCGTACTCGGCCGCCGTGTCCGCAGGCCCGAGCAGGAACAACCCCCCGACCCAGGCGAGAACGAAGGCGAACCCGGCGAAATGCACCAGGTCGCGCGCACCGAAGCCCCGTCCGGTGGTCAACACACGCACGTACACATAGAACAGGCTGGCGTACAGGAACGGAAACAGCGCGACGAACCGGTACGGCTTGTATAACGCCACCGTCGGTTCGGCCAGGAACAACGCCTTGATCGCCAGGTCCACGCCGACGATCGCCACCCACGCCGCCAGCACCCGGTTCGCCTGCGGGTTGACCCGTCGCCGCGACAACGCAAGCGCGAGCAGCACCGCCTGCGCGGCGCCGATCGCGTAGATGACGACCCAGTGGTTCATCGCATGGCCAGTGACATGGTGCGTCCATGGTGCCTGCCACGGCGGTGATCGACCAGCCATCGCTCCACGTAGAGCGCAGGGCGCTCAGCGTTCCAGCCGCCCGCCCGATCCCGCATGCGTTATGGCTGTCGCTGGGAGTAGCGCAGCGGTTCGTGGGGTTCGATCAGCGCGTACGCCGCGTCGGATCTGACCGATAGGCGGTAAGTGAACCTGACCCCGTTTCCCGGACCCCGTTTCCGCCCTAGCGGAACGCTTCGGTGGAGGTCGTTCCGGTCCGGGGCTGCATCGCAGGCGCCGGCATGGCGTCCCCTCGATCCTCATCGGCAGTAGTCGCGAGCATCGCATGCTGTTGCGGGTGGGCGGAAAAATGCCCGGCCCGCTTGAGCACCCGGAGCGAAGTGTCGAGCGCGAGGCCGTAGGCGCGCCGGGCGCGATGCCGAGGCTGTAATGGATGGCCTTGCCGGCCGCGCGGCGGGTGCGCAGCAAATCCACGATGCGGCGGCCGGACGCATGGCCGACCGACTCGCTGCCCGGGCTCTCCTTGAAACCGACTTCGCGCGAGGCGTCCGTCTCCAACCACTTTTCCAGCTCCGCCGGAGCCATGTTCACGCAGGCGCGGAACTCGTCGAGCGTGACGCGCTCATCCTCGTTCATGACGACTTGCCGGTCGGCTTCAGCGCGTCAGGCTTGTGAGCGGCGCGCTTGCCACTCTTGTCGCTCACCACCAGGTACTGCGGGTCCTCGGGGGATGCCGCGACCTTGTGGCTTTTGATGTGTCTCGATGAAGCTCTGCCGCGAAGACGGTCACGCACCTCGGCGGGGCAGTCCACTCTGGCCCTGTTTTTAACGCCGTCGCGACCGCGCACGGGCGCGCATACTGACGGTCTCGCCTGCGCCTTGCGGGCGCCATCGGGACTGCGTTCGGTCCCATCATTCAGGCAGGTTGCGATGAACGACTTCTCCCACATTGATTCCACCACCGCGCCATGGCAGACGTTCAGCGAAGGCGTCGAGATGCTCGTACTGCGCGGCGAACCCGGCGCAAACCGCGTGCTGCTGCGTTTGGCGCCCGGCAAGGGCTACCCCGTCCACCACCACGAGGTCGCCGAAGAGGTATTCGTGATCGAAGGCGTTTACGAGGATCGCGGCCGGCAGTTCGGACCGGGTTCGTATCTTCACTATCCGCCCGGAACCGATCACGACGCGCGCAGCACCACCGGTTGCACGTTCCTGGTGATCAACGCGAAGGTGCCCAAGACGGCGTAAGCGGAAAACACGCGGCACTGTTCGGCCGGCAGCCGACTTGTGGCATGGGCGTATGGCCAGGCGATACGGACAGGCTTGTGCGCCGTGGAAGTTCGAGACTGCCCCACTCTCCGCTGCTCTGCTGACGGGGGCCAGCGCGAACTTGCGCCCGCTGCCCGCTGTTTGGCGTTGAACGTGAGCCTGACTGCGTTACGTTCGACTCCGTTACTGGCGGGCGCCCCTGAGTCGCGCAAGAAAATGAACCTGACCCCTTTGAGAGGAAGCTCATGCCGCGAAGACGGTCACGCACCTCAAGGCGGGGGCGAAAGTGAACCTGACCCCGTTTTACGCCTGCTTTTTCCCGATTTAGCTTGTGTTACTTAGTGGCGAGCTATGTAGCGGTGCTCACGTCAACGATCGTTGTCGCGGCATGCGGCGAGAAAGACCACTCTGACCCTTGTTTCTGGACCCCTGTTTCTGACTTCCGTGGCGAGCATCTGGAAAACTGTCACGGATTAAGTGAACCTGACCCCGTTCTTCTAACCCCGTTCTTCCAGCTTTAGACAAAATGCACTCTGACCCTGTGGTCACTCCTGATTCTATAGCTCGGCCACACCTGTACAGGTTACTCGCGACGAAAACGTAGTTCGTTGCGGGCGAGGCGCAGAATACCCTCGACGAATTGGAACTCGCCGGGGGGAAACCAGATCGGGGTCACGCCGATCCGAAGCAGATATTCATTTCGCGCGATTAGCGCGGCCTCGTCGGCAGGGCATTGCTCGATGGAGAAATGCTGCGGCAAGTTCGCCCCATCCGCCCAAGCTTTGATCTTGATCGCCTCGAACACACGGACGGTTCGGTCCTGATTCAGGCCGCAGCCGATAAACAGCAGGCTGCTGTTGCGAAAGTAATAATCGAGCGCCTGAGGGATCGGCAGGGTCAAGTCGATTGCGTCCGCTCCATAGGCGGCGGCGTACTGCGCCTTGCTGAGTATGCATGAACCCGGGACATCGACATTTCCATGCAGCTTGACGACCGTTACCTTGCCGGCCTCGGGCGGCTGTAAGATTGTCGCAGGGGTCAGCACCTCGATCGCTTTGCCGCCGCCGAAATCGAACGACTGTTCGATCAGACGATCATAATTGGTCGTTATTAGGGTGTCTTGGAACAGCTCGGCGACCAAATAGCCTGTTGACGGAATGACTCCGTTCTTGGCAAAGGCATCGCGAAGTTCTTGCGCGAAGACGTCCCTCCCTCGCTGCTGCTCAATCTGGTCGACAATCTCCTCATAGAGGCCTTGCGCGAGCAGATCCTCAATGGCGGCGGTGTACATGCCCGCCGTACGACCCTGCTGGCGAAGATGATCCTTCCACGTCGGAAAGCCACCCGGCGCAGATAAGCCCGCCCCGACGAAGGGCACAACATCGCCTGATTGCATTCGATCGCAGAGCTGATCGAATCGTGCCGCATTGCGCACAGACCAGTGGGTGTCGCCGAAAAGCTCCTGCAATGTTTCGACGCTCAGCCACTCGTTTCGGCGGTCGAGACGGAAACCTTCGAGCGTGACATTATAGGCCTCTCGGTCGCCAGCGAAGAACGCTTTGCTGGGATTCGCCAGTCCTTCTACAAGCGCCTTAACCCGTAACTCCACACCCTCCGCGCTATCAAACCATTCGTTGAAATCAGCAAAGTCCACGTATTTACGATGGCCGTCCTCATCGCACCATATTTTCGGAATGTCGGCAGCCGTCGCCATGTGTCCTAAGCCCCCGCGAGTTCAACTACTGTATCAACAAGGAACCTTTGCGTTTCAACCGCACGCCCAATGACTTCTTGCATTGCGTCGCACAGCGTCATCAATTCGTTGATCTTAGCCACTATGCGCTGTTGTTCTGCAATAGGCGGCACAGGCGTCGCGGCTAGCCGGATAAGTCCAATATTTAGCGTCGGCTGCGCTAGGGTTCTGGTGTCACCGCTAAAGCTGTCTTGCATAAACCTGCTTTGCAACAGCCAAAGGACGTAATCCCTGTTTAACAGCGGCGATGGAACGATACGGCAGATCGCTCTTGCTATGTTTGCACCGGCCCAGCTTGCAGGGGCAACGCCAAGTTTTCCAATGCTGCCCACCACCCCCATTAATATTTCACCGCCGACAAGCCGAGTGCGGGCAAATTGAGCATCAATCTCTGGACTTATCGCCTTTTCCGGTAATGGCGACGGATTGGTAATGGAAAGGTCCGCAATACGAACAAAGGGAACGCCGTCCGACTGGTCCGCCCCCGGCACTAAGACACCATAAGCAATCGGGGAAGCGGGATCGATTAAATTACCAAACCGCTCCCAACACCAGCCATCGGGTAAAACGAAGGGCTGATCAGCCGCAGAGATGGCGGGGTGAAATTTCTGCTTCGCGCCACGGTCAGAGCCGGCCTTTATCGTCGCCAATAGTAGGGACGACGGCACCTCATCTGACTTCTGCGTCACTAATTTTCCACGCACAGCTAGCTCGAGAATTGTTCTTTTCAGAACATCGACGCTGGCTTCGGTGGTAAAGAGGGTGTCGAAGTGCGCCTCAAACCGCGCCCAGTTGCTGGCAAGTTCAGCGGCATCGGCGCTGTCGGTCAGCGTAGCCAGCAGGGTTTCCACCAGCAACTTATGCGCGGCTATGGCCGCCGCGCTCTCGCCCTCCAGCGCATCACACAGTGCCATGAGTTCATCGACCTTCGCGACGATACGCTTCTGTTCGGCAATCGGAGGGAGTGGAAACCAAGCAGAAAAGAACTGCTTGTCGTTGATTGCCGGGTAGGCGATTCCAGTTTGGCAATCCTCAACATATGAGATGAACGTGGCCGACCGAAGATAGCGGTAGAGGAAGCTCGCCGTGACGCCTTCGAATGGATGTACGACGGCGAAGGCTGTGCTCGCAATCGGCTCTGGGTCAAACTCCTGGTCAACGATGGCTATATTGAGCAGGTATGGCCGAATCGTGGAATAAATTACTGTTCCAACCTTCACAACCTTCCTTGCCCGCGAAGGCGCTTCCTCGACACTCAAGACGCTGGGCGACCTGATAACTCCAGCCTTTTGGTCGATTGAGCTGACATCGACATATGTAAATTCGCCGGAAGGCTCCTTTTGTCCCCAGTCATGACCAACATCGGCGATTCTGGTCCAAGTCCATCCGTCCGGAATGGGGTAAGGCGCATCACCAGAGTTGCTCTCTGCGGCCTTCCGCTTCCCAATTGCACCAGCCTTCGTCAGCTTTGCTCGTTCCGCACCAATTTTTCTGAGTAACTCTGTAGCTGGTTCATCTCCCGTATCTTGGGCCACGAGCTTCCCGCGCACGGCAAGATCGAGGATCAGTTCCCGCAGGCGATCAATCCCGTAAAGACTAGACCGCTTCCCGCCGCCGCGACCGGCGCGGGACTTGCGCTCTACCGCTGTCGTCCAGATGTCGACATTTTCGCTAACCAACGACGCGACATCCGTCGTCATGTGCCGGCTGCCAGTGCATCGGCCAAAACGGCTTTCAACTGATCACGAAGCGACTGGATGCCGGCCTGTTGCGCCTCATAACGCGCCAGCAGCTCATCGGGATCGTGACTTTCCAGGGCCACAATGTGCGGATTCTTGAGGTCTAGATTGTAACCACGTGTAGCGACGTCCCCAGCACTAATCCTCCACGCCTGTTCGGTTTCGCGGCGGTGGCGAAAACCATCGGCCTCGTCACCCCACCATTCACGTTCGGGCCGGAACTCCTCGAACTGCATCGGTCGGGACTTGTTGTAGCTAGAGACGCCCGACGGATATGGATGTTCATAGAACCAGGTCTGCTTAGTCGGCGTGCCCTTGGTGAAGAACAGGATGTTTGTCTTGATACTCGTGTAAGGATTGAAGACGCCGTTGGGCAGGCGGACGATGGTGTGCAAATTACACTCTTCGATTAGGCTTTGCTTAAGTGTGGTCTTGACCCCTTCGCCGAAGAAGAAGCCGTCGGGCAGCACAACCGCCGCTCGACCACCCGTCTTCAAGAGTTTTATAATCAGCGCCACGAACAAATCGGCGGTCTCGCGGGTGCGTAAATTGGATGGGAAGTTCCCTTCAATTCCATCCTGCTCCATGCCACCAAACGGCGGATTGGTGGCGATTACAGGCACGCGATCCTTCTCGCCATAGTCGCGGTAGGGCTTTTCGAGTGTGTTGCCGTGGACGATACCGGAGGGGGTGTCGATGCCGTGCAGGATCATGTTGGTAACGCACAGCATATGCGGGAGCGCCTTCTTCTCGACGCCCCTGATTGTGGACTGCAGCAGCGCCTCATCGCCCGGCGATTTCACGAACTGCCGTTTGTAGTCGATGGCGGAGGCGAGGAAACCGCCAGTGCCGCAGGCAGGATCGAAGACCACTTCATCTAGCTTGGGCGCCAACCGATCGATTATAAACTTGGTGACTGCGCGCGGGGTGTAGAACTCGCCCGCATTGCCTGCGCTCTGAAGGTCTTTCAGAATCTGCTCATAGATCGCGCCGAAGGTATGGCGATCATTCGTACTATTGAAGTCGATCTCGTTAATCTTGTTGATCACCTGCCGCATCAGCGTTCCGGATTTCATGTAGTTATAGGTATCCTCGAACACGTCGCGGATCACCTGTGCGCGCTTGCCCAAATCACCGATGGTGGGGAGCTGGGTCTTGAGAGCGACGAAAAGCTCTTCCACGAACTTGATCAGCGCGTCGCCAGTGATTCCTTCGCGGTCCTGCGCCCAATTTCGCCAGCGGAATCGTTCGGGAATAGGCGAGCTGAAATCGTCCTCCGTCAGCTCCAGTTCTACCTCGCGATCATCATAGATTTTGAGGAAGATCATCCAGACCATCTGACTGATGCGTTGCGCGTCACCATCGACGCCGACGTCCTTCCGCATGATGTCCTGAATCGATTTGACCGCGCCGGAAACGTTGCTCATTTGTTGGATGCCTGTTCGTAAATCTGGTGTTCTAACTCGCTGAGGGCCGCCTCGTATCCGGTCTTGCCGCCGAAGGCACCCTTAATGATTTCCAGCGGTGTGCCGATGCCGTCGAACGGCTTAAGGCGCAGCACCTTCATATCCTCGATGGCGGCGATACCTTCGTCCGCGTACTTGTCGAGCAGCGCTCCCAGCACGGCGCGCGCTTTATCGCCATATTTCGTGAAGTAGTTGCGCTTTTTTACCTGCTCCGCCCGTTCTCGCCGGGTCAGAGGCGGTTGGTCGTAAGCGATGTGGGCCAGCAGATCGAAGTCGCTAATGTCGCGGCCCACCGCTTCCTGCAAGTTAGCCAGAACGACCCCGTGTTCTTCCAACTCGTCAATGATCACCTGTTTGCGATCAGCATCGTTCCAGCGCTGGATAAAAGCATCTAACGAACTAAACTCGGACGTGATCGCCTTCCGAGCGTAATCCCGATAGCTCTCAGTAATCAGCTTGCCTTCGCTTCCAATATATTCAATGCGCTCAGCAATTATCCTCGCAGAGACGCCGGAGATAACGACCTTGGTCGCACCGGCAGTGTCATCCTCATCATCCGTATCGTCTTCGTCCGACCCCGACGGGTCGGGCGGAACAGGATCGTCATCATCGCCGGGCTCGTAGATGACCACCGGCGCACCGTCAAAAGCGTCGTCGCGGAATAGCTCATTCGCCTTTTTAAAGTCCATGATGGTGAAAAAGAACTTGTTGTTGTCTTCGTCAATACGGGTGCCACGCCCGATGATTTGCTTAAAGATGGTCATCGATCGGATCGTTTGATCGAGCACGATCAACTTGCAAGTCTTCGCATCCACCCCAGTGGTGAGGAGCTGAGACGTCGTGGCGATTACTGGAAAGGGCTGTTCGGGATCAATGAAGTTGTCGAGTTGGGCTTTGCCTTCGACGCTGTCGCCGGTAATCCTCATCACATAACGGGGGTTGTCACGTGCCAGCTTCCCGGCAGCGTTGACGATCGCTCTTCGCATGCGTTCGGCGTGATTAATATCTTCACAGAAGATGATGGTTTTGGCCATCGGATCAGTCGCGTTGAGATATTGCATGACGCGTCGAGCAACGAGTTGGGTTCGCTGATTTAGCACCAAAACCCTGTCCATATCGATGCGGTTATATTCGCGCTCCTCGACAGAATTGCCGAGGTCGTCGACCATGCCCGGCGGTGGCGTCCAGCCGAGGACGTCCTTGTCTATGTCGATGCGAATGACCTTGTAGGGCGCGAGGAAACCATCCTCGATGCCCTGTTTTAGGCTGTATGTGTAGACGGGATCGCCGAAATAGCTAATGTTGGAGACGTATTCTGTCTCTTTAGGCGTAGCGGTCATGCCGATCTTGATGGGGCTACTAAAGTAATCAAGGATTTCGCGCCAGGCACTGTCGTCCGCAGCGCTGCCGCGATGACACTCGTCCACCACAATCAAGTCGAAGAAGTCACGGGAGACGGACTTGAAAATCTTGTCTGACTCCTCTGGCCCGGTCAGCGCCTGATAGAGGCCCAGGTGAATCTCGTAAGCGGGATCGATTTTGCGGTTCCGAACCTTCGTCATGGCTTCGCCAAACGGCTTGAAGTCGTTCACCAGCGTTTGATCGACAAGGATATTGCGGTCAGCGAGAAACAAGACGCGCTTCGCCTTCCCCGCCTTCCACAATCGCCAAATGATTTGAAAAGTCGTGTAGGTCTTACCCGTGCCCGTCGCCATGACGAGCAGCGCCCGGCGTTGCCCCTTGGCGATTGCTTCAATACTGCGGTTGATGGCCTCGACCTGATAATACCGTGGCTCTTTGCCCGCACCATCGAGATAGTACGGCTGCTCCACCAACGGCTGTTCTTCAGGCTCAATGCCGTGGAAGCGTCGGTATCTGGTGTAGAGGGTGTCGGCGCTGGGAAAGGCATCCATATCGAACGACATTTCGGTATCTTCGCCTTCCAGAGCAGCGCGATTGTGTTGCGCGAAGCCGTCGCCGTTGGAACTGAAAGCGCTAGGCAGGTCTAGAATCTCGGCATAACCGAGCGCCTGTTGCAGGCCGTCGCTAACACCATGCTTGTTGTCCTTCGCTTCGATAATGGCGAGTGGCAGCCCGGGCTGCCATGACAAAACATAGTCCGCGAATTTCTTTTTCTTCTTATTTCGAGACGAAAGGGTGCCCCGAACAATAACGGGTCCAGGGGTAAGCGTAACCTCGCGCCGAACTTGCTTAATTTGATCCCACCCAGCCTGCTTAATGGCAGGAGTTATGAACAAATCGCAAATGTCGCTTTCGCTTAGATGCTGCTTCTCAGTCTTGTCCACGCGGCGCCCCCTTGTCACTGCAACAATGCAAGAATTCGGTCGGGAAAGACGAGATTTGACCTAGTTCGAACCTGTCCCTTTATCGTGTGAACGCAAGGGCGGAACCTTTCCCAGCCTCACACCCCAAGAGGATTCGGCTTCTCCACATCGATCTTGTACTGCTTGATCGCCCGCGCCACATCCTTCGCCGTCATCTTCCCTTCCGCCGCCAGCGCCGCGATCGCCGCATGCGCGATATGGAACCGGTCGACCTCGAAATGTCGCCGCAGGTTGGCGCGCGTATCCGAGCGACCGAAGCCGTCGGTGCCCAGCACGCTGTAACGCATGGGCACGAACTCGCGGATCTGGTCGGCGTAGATGCGGATGTAGTCGGTGGCGGCGATCGCCGGGCCCTGGCGGCCTTCGAGCAGCTCGGTCACGTAGGGCTTGCGCGGTGACTTGGCTTCGGGATTCAAACGGATGGCGCGGGTGGCGTCGGCGCCGTCGCGAGCGAGCTCGTTGAAGCTGGGGCAGGACCAGATATCGGCCGTTACGCCGAAATCCTTGTCGAGCAGTTCGGCCGCCGCGATCGCCTCGCGCAGGATGGTGCCGCTGCCCAGCAGCTGCACGCGCAGCTCGGACTTCTTCGGCTTGCCGGCATCCTTGAGCAAATACATGCCCTTGATGATCCCCTCGGCGCTGCCCTCGGGCATGGCCGGGTGGGTGTAGTTCTCGTTCATCAGGGTGATGTAGTAGTACTCGTCGACCTGATCACAGAGCATGCGCTGCATGCCGTGCTGCAGGATGGTCACGACCTCGTAGCTGAAGGTCGGGTCATAGCTGCGGCAGTTGGGGATCAGGCCGGCCTGGACCATGCCGTGGCCGTCCTCGTGCTGCAGGCCTTCACCATTGAGCGTTGTGCGCCCGGCGGTGGCACCGAGCAGGAAGCCGCGGGCGCGCATGTCGGCGGCCTGCCAGGCGCTGTCGCCGATGCGCTGGAAGCCGAACATCGAGTAGTAGATGTAGAACGGCAGCATCTGCAGGTCGTTGGTGCTGTAGCTGGTGGCGCTGGCCATCCAGCTGGCGAACGCGCCGGCCTCGGTGATGCCCTCTTCCAGCACCTGCCCGGCGGCGTCCTCGCGGTAGTACATGAGCTGGTCCCGGTCGACCGGCTTGTACTTCTGGCCCTTGGGCGAGTAGATGCCGAGCTGGCGGAACAGGCCCTCCATGCCGAACGTGCGCGCCTCGTCGGCGACGATCGGCACCACGCGCGGGCCGACCTGCTTGTCGCGCAGGGTGATGTTGAGCGCCTGCACGAACACCATGGTGGTGCTGATCTCGCGCTCGCCGCTGGCCTTGAGCAGGCGCTCGTAGGTTTCCAGCTTGGGCACTTCCAGCGACTGGCTGGCCTTCTGCCGGCGCTGCGGCAGGAAGCCGCCGAGCTTCTCGCGGCGGTCGAGCATGTATTCGACTTCCGGCGAGTCCTTGCCGGGGTGGTAGAACGGCACCTTGCCGTCCTTGAGCTGATCGTCGGTGACCGGGATGCGGAAGCGGTCGCGGAAGGCGCGCACCGCCTCGTCGTCCATCTTCTTGGTGCCGTGGGTCGGATTGAGCGACTCGCCCGAGGCGCCCATGCCGTAACCCTTGACGGTCTTGGCCAGGATCACGGTGGGCATGTTCCTGGTGTTGACCGCCTCGTGGTAGGCGGCGAAGACCTTGTGCGGGTCGTGGCCGCCGCGGTTGAGACGCCAGATGTCGTCATCGCTCAGGTTGCCGACCAGCTCGGCGGTCTCCGGGTATTTGCCGAAGAAGTTGTCGCGGGTGTACTTGCCACCGAAGGCCTTGCAGTTCTGGTACTCGCCGTCGACGGTTTCCATCATCAGCTGGCGCAGTTTTCCGGACGTGTCGCGCGCCAGCAGCGGGTCCCAGTAGCTGCCCCAGATGTTCTTGATCACGTTCCAGCCGGCGCCGCGGAAGATGCCTTCCAGCTCCTGGATGATCTTGCCGTTGCCGCGCACCGGGCCGTCCAGGCGCTGCAGGTTGCAGTTGATCACGAACACCAGGTTGTCCAGGCCTTCGCGGCCGGCGACCGAGATCGCGCCGAGGCTTTCGGGCTCGTCGGTCTCGCCGTCGCCGATGAAGCACCAGACCTTGCGGTCGGTCTTGGGCATCAGCCCGCGGCCTTCCAAGTACTTCCAGTTGCGCGCCTGGTAGATCGCGGCGATCGGGCCCAGGCCCATGCTGACGGTCGGCACCTGCCAGTAGTCGGGCATCAGCCACGGATGCGGGTAGGAGCTGATGCCGCGGCCGTCGACCTCCATTCGGAAATGGTCGAGCTGGGTCTCGCTCATGCGGCCTTCGAGGAACGAGCGCGCGTAGATGCCGGGCGAGCTGTGGCCCTGGTAGCCGATCAGGTCACCGGGATGGTCGTCGCTGGGCGCGCGCCAGAAATGATTGAAGCCGACGTCGTAGAGCGTCGCGCCCGACGCGAAGCTGGCGATGTGGCCGCCGAGGTCACCGGGCTTGCGATTGGCCCGCACCACCATCGCCATCGCGTTCCAGCGGATGAGGCTGCGGATCCGCCATTCCATCGCATGGTCGCCGGGGCTCTTGGCCTCCAGGTGCGGCGGGATGGTGTTGATGTATTCGGTGGTCGGGTTGAACGGCATGTGCGCGCCGGCGCGGCGGGTCACCTCGACCACGCTGTCGATCAGCTGGTGGGCACGTTCGGCGCCGTCACGCGCGATGACCGCCTCGACCGATTCGACCCACTCCTGGGTTTCGATGGGATCCGGGTCTTCGTGCTGCAGGTCGGCGATTTCGCTCTGGTAGATGCGGTTCATGCGTCTCGCGGCCCCGTGGCCGCGCCTCTAGAATGGGGGCGTTTGGAGTCGGAATTCTAGCAGGGGGGGTGGTGTCCGACCGCGAGGTGAAATCGGTGTGCGTTGGGCGGGAGCTACGTGAGTCGCGAGAGGTATCGCGACTTACGCCCCGAGGGAGGTCCCCTTGGGGAGGTCGTTCCTACAAAAATTGCGCCGGTCAGCTGCACAGGCCGAACCAGCGGCGCGGCATTGCAGCGCAATCGCGGAGGGCTGCTCGCGCCAAAACGAATGCGGAGGCCGGGCTTGAGCAAGCATCGACGAACCGCAAGGCCGGCGCATACCTCGTGTGTCGAACGGCACGGTTGACTTGATACTAACAAGTTAGTACTAATAGTGCCGTACACCATCCGAGGCGCTTGCATGGCTGCTCCCCACCCGACCGAAGGCGAACTGACGATCCTGCGCGTGCTGTGGTCGCGCAAGACGCCGATGACCGTGCGCGAGGTGCACGAGGTGCTGTCGCGCGGCAAGGACACTGCCTACACGACCGTGCTGAAGATGCTCACGATCATGGCCGAGAAGGGCCTGTTGAAGCGCGACGAGTCCGAACGCCGCCATACCTATCTCGCCGTGCATACCGAGCCGGTGGTGCAGTCGTCGCTGCTCAGGGATCTGATGCGTCGCGCGTTCTCGGGGTCGGCGCTGGGGCTGGTGCAGCGTGCGCTCGACGACGAGACCGCGAGCGCCGAAGACCTCGAGGCGATGTCGAAGCTCATCGCGCAGGCCAAGGCGAAGCGCAAACGCTGATGGACACGTTCGCCGCCGCGCAGTTCGGTTTTGCACCGGCGCTGGCCTCGGCGTTGCTGCACTCGCTGTGGCAGGGCGCGCTGCTCGGCCTCGGCGCGTGGCTGGCGCTGGCGGCGATGGCGCGGTCGAGTGCGGCGCTGCGGCATGCGGTGGCGATGGGGGTTCTGCTGGCGATGGCGGTGCTGCCCGCATCGACGTTCCTGCGGTTCTGGCAGGTGGCGCCGATTGAAGTGAACGCGGGCGTGCTGCAGGCGATGACCGCACCACGGATCGATGCGATTCCGGGTGTGTTCGTCCAGCAATCGAGCCCGGTCGCGATCGCGCTCGCATTGCTGTGGCTCGGCGGCGTCGGCGTGATGCTGCTGCGGCACTTCGGTGGCTGGCGCCTGGTGAGCGCGCTGGAGAAGCATCCGTACGAAGCACTGCCGGCGGACTGGCAGCGTCGCGTCGAGATGTTGCGCACGGCAATGGGGATCACGCGCGAGGTCGCGGTGCGGCTATCGTTCGACGTGATCGGTCCGTTCACCGTGCGCCTGTTCCGGCCGGTGATCTGGCTGCCACTATCGCTGGTAACCCAACTGCCGCGCGAGCAGGTGGAAGCGCTGCTCGCGCATGAACTCGCGCACATCGCGCGCATGGACTGGCTGTGGAACGGCCTGCAGTGCGTGGTGGAGTCGCTGCTGTTCTTCCATCCCGCGGCGTGGTGGCTCGGCCGGCGCATCCGGCAGGAGCGCGAACACGCCTGTGACGATCTCGCGGTGACGGCGTGCGGGGACGCCATCGCCCTGGCCGAGGCGCTCGTGCAGATCGAGCGCCAGCGGCATCCATCCCCGCGTTTGCTGCTCCCTCGTCTAGTTCTGGCGGCCCAAGGAGGCTCACTCATGCAACGCATCACCCGTTTGGTTTCAGGCCCGCCCACGCGCAG
This sequence comes from Novilysobacter longmucuonensis, assembly GCF_046600735.1. NCBI lineage: Bacteria > Pseudomonadati > Pseudomonadota > Gammaproteobacteria > Lysobacterales > Lysobacteraceae > Novilysobacter > Novilysobacter longmucuonensis. The sequence continues at coordinate 137,449 of NZ_JBJMAW010000003.1, read as the reverse complement.
CCGCTGGGGCGCACGCGCCGGTCTCGTCGTCCTGATCGCGACGGGCGCCCTGCTCGTCTCGCAGATCGGCATCACCGGGAATCCGCGTCCGAACATCCGCATCGTGTCCTCCACCGACGGCGTGCTGCGCCCCGGCGACGAGCGCGAGATCACCGCCAATGGCCTGGATAAGCAACGTTATTACCGCGGCGCGGTCGACGCACAGGGCCGATTGACCGAGGTCTACAAGGAGGACGGTCAGGTGCGTCCGATCGACACCGGCGTGCGCGACTGGCTGGCCGAAGTCATGCGCCTGAGCGTGCCGCCCGCGCCACCAATGCCGCCGATACCGCCGATGCCGCCCCCACCCCCGGCGCCGTTCGCCGTGGATGCGCCGCCGGCCCCGCCGGCGCCACCTCCGCCGCCTGAAATGGCCGAGAGCGCCGTGTTCCAGTCGCTGTTGCGCGTCGTCGCGAACGATCCGGGTGTGATCGCAAGGCTCGGAAGCCCCGTCGCGATGGCATCGAACGATGTGCACGGCCGCATCGACATTGGTGATGACGAACCGCTGGACGGCGGCGTGGACTTGACGTTCGAACTCACCGGACCGAAGGGCCGCGCAAACGTGCACGTCGATGCGCAGCTCGACGATGGCGAGTGGTCGCTGGACCCGGTCGATTTCGAAAACGCTGTCCGCTGAATTTTTTTAGCCTCATGTACTAACCGGTTAGTAGCAAAACCCCTGCGGCATCGCCGCGTTCAACAAACGGAGCTCCCATGAACCATCGTGTCCTCACTCTTGCCGTCCTGCTGTGCCTGTCCCCACTCGCGGGCGCGCAGCAGGGCCCGCCGCCCAAGCCGATCACCGCGGCGCAGCGTCAGGCGGCGATCGACGGCCTCGCCACCCAATTGCAGGCCAATTATGTATTTCCCGATGTCGCGAAGGAGCTGGCCGAGACGATCAAGGCACGCGAGGCAAGCGGCGCGTATGCCTCTACTAAGGACACCGAAGCCTTTGCCGACGCGCTGTCGAAGGACCTGCGCTCGCTCGGCAAGGACGGACATTTCAACGTCGGGTACGATCCCGACTTCCGCGCGCCACCGCAGGGCGAGCGTCACTCGCCGAGCAAGGAGGAGGTCGAGCAACGCCGCCAGGAGGTCGCACGCTACGGCTACGGTATTGACAGCTTGGCGCGCCTGCCTGGCAACGTTGGCTATCTCGAGCTGCGTGGTTTTGGCCCGACTGAGCTGGTTGGAGAGGCGCTATCAGCGGCGATGACGGTGCTGTCGGGCACCGATGCGCTGATTCTCGACCTGCGCCGCAACGGAGGCGGCGAACCCAACACCGTCGCCTACCTGATGAGTCATTTCTTTACGCTGGGCGACGAGCGCCACCTCAACGACATATACAGCCGCACCGAAGACAGGACGCGGCAGTACTGGACCAGTGCGTCGGTCATGCCGCGCTACACCCAGCCAGTGTACGTACTGACTTCGGCGCGCACATTCTCTGGCGCCGAAGAATGCGCGTACAACTTCCAGACGCAGAAGCGCGGCACGATCGTAGGCGAGACCACCGGCGGTGGGGCCAACCCGGGTGACGTCTACCCGCTGGGCAACGGTTTCGTGGCCTTCATTCCCAATGGCCGCGCGATCAACCCGGTCACGAAGACCAACTGGGAGCATGTCGGCGTCAAACCCGATATCGGGGTGCCCGCCGCCGACGCGAAGAAGGTCGCGCATGCGGCGATCCTGCGCGAACTGATTGCGGCGTCCAAGGACCCCGATGGCACGGCCGAGCTGCAGCAGGTGCTGGCGAAGGTGGAAGCGGGCACCGTCGACGCGCCGGTGTACTCGACGCGGCGCTGAAGTGGCTGATCGGTCCGGTGATCGTCGTGCGCGATACCGCTCGTCCCGGGTATCGCTGCGCTCCGCCCGGACTGAAACGCCATTGAGCGTGGCTTGCTATCTGGTGCTGGCCCGCGCGGGCCTGGTGGCGGCGCTCGCGGGGACTTCCCATTCTGGGATGCGGTTTGGTTGTGAGGCCTTGGCCTTGTAGGAGCGGCTTCAGCCGCGACGCTCTTCGGCTGGTGGCGTCGTCGCCGGGGCTCGATCGCGGTGAAGCCGCTCCTACAAAAGTTTCGTGAAGGTCAGCTGCGCAGGCCGAACCAGCGCCTTGGCAGCAGCAGTTTCAGCGCGCGTTCGGCGCTCTTGCGGCGCAGGCCGGGCTGGCGCAGGCCGCGCAGGATCGGGCCGAGCCATTCGCGGCGGGGGCGTTCGAGGATCGCTTCGCGGGCGTCGGCTTCGATGCGGTACATGGCGATGATGTGCTCGGCGGCGACGCGCTTGGGCTGCGCCAGCTCCGGCAGCTGCGACAGGCAGTGGGCGAGGTCGTCGGCGGTGCCGCGGTAGAACGCGGTGGTGCGCTGGTAGCGGCGGCGGAACGCGACGGCCGGCGGCTCGTCGCGCGCGAACACGCCGCTGCTGACGCTGCCGGCATGGCGCCGATACCGCAGCAAGGGTTGTGGCAGGAACACGCAGTCGCCCAGCAATGCCCCGCGCAGGCTCAACGCGTTGTCCTCGATCGGGCCGCGCAGCGGGCCGAAGCGGTCGAACACCACGCGGCGGAACGCCAGCGAGGCACCGAGCAGGCTGACCAGCCGGCCGGCGCGCACGTAATAGTCCAGGCCGAAGCGCGACGGGTGCGAGCGGGTGCCGCCGCCGCGAGGCCGGCCGTCGTGGTCGATGCCCTCGACATCGCTGCCGACGATCATGGTCTGCGGCGAGGCCTCGAATGCCTGCAGCAGCGCCGCCACGCGCTCGGGATGGGCGATGTCGTCGCCGGCCATCATCACCACGATCTCGCAGCGCGCCAGCGGCACCACGGCATTGACGTGGGCGGCGACCCCGAGGTTGCGTGCGTTGCGGCGCAGGCTGACGTGATGCGGGCCGTCGTAGCCGGCGATCAGCTCCAGCGCGATCTCGCAGGTGCCGTCATCGGAGGCATCGTTGGAGACGATGATCTCGCAGGGCACCGTCTGCGCCAGCGCACCGTTGAGCGCGTCGCGGATGTAGGCCGCGTCGCGGTAGCACAGCAGCACGATGCTGGCGCGCGGCTCGGCGGCCATGGTGGCTGGTCAGCCGCCGAACGCGGCGCGGATCTGCGCGTCGACCGCGGCGATGGCGGTCATGTTGATCACCCGGCGCGGAGTCGCGTCAGGGCTGAGGATGTGCGCGGGCTTGTCCAGGCCCATCAGGATCGGACCCACGGCGACGCCCTCGGTCATCACCCGGATCATGTTGTAGGTGATGTTGGCCGCATCCAGGTTGGGCATGACGAACAGGTTGGCGCGGCCGCGCAGGGTGGTGTTGGGGAAGATGCGCTTGCGCACGCTTTCGTGCCATGCGCTGTCGGCCATCATTTCGCCGTCGACTTCCAGTTTCGGCGCGCGCACCGCGAGGATCTCGCGGACCCTGCGCATCTTCGCCGCGCTGGGGTTGTCGTGGCTGCCGAAGTTGGAGTGCGACAGCAGCGCGACCTTGGGCTCGACCCCAAACAGCTTGAGCCGGTAGGTCGCCTGCAGGGTGGCCTCGGCGATCTGCTCGGCCGACGGGTCCAGCTGGACGTGCGTGTCGAGGAAGAACCACGCGCCCAGGTCGTTGATCACGCCGGTCATCGCCGCGGTGCCGCGCACGCCCGGGTCGAAGTCGAACACGCTGCGCAGGTAGCCGAGCTTCTTGTGGAAGCGGCCGACCAGCCCGCAGATCATCGCGTCGGCCTCGCCGCGCTCGACCATCAGCGCGGCGATCAACGCCGGGCGCGAGCGCAGCAGGTTCTTGGCCGCGGCCGGGGTGACGCCGCGGCGTTCGGTCAGGGCGTGGTACTGCTGCCAGTAGTCGTTGAAACGCGGATCCTCGTTGATGTTGGTCAACTCGACGTCGACCCCGATGCGCATGCGCAGGCCGAGCCGGTCGATCCGGGTCTGGATGACGTCCGGGCGGCCGATCAGGATCGGCGTGGCCAGTTGTTCGTCGATCACCGTCTGCACCGCGCGCAGCACGGTCTCCTCCTCCCCCTCGGCGTAGACCACGCGCTTGCGGTCGCGGCGGGCGCGGTCGTAGACCGGCTTCATCAGCATGCCGGTGCGGTGGATGAACTGGCCCAGGGTCTCCAGGTAGGTGTCCATGTCGCGGATCGGACGCGCGGCGATGCCCGAATCCATGGCGGCCTGGGCCACCGCCGGCGCCAGCATCACCAGCAGCCGGGGGTCGAACGGGCGCGGGATCAGGTATTCCGGGCCGAAGGTGGGGATCTCGCTGCCGTAGGCGCTGGCCAGGTCGCCCGACTCCATCCGCGCCAGCTGCGCGATCGCGCGCACGCAGGCAAGCTTCATCGCCTCGTTGATGCCGGTGGCGCCGACATCCAGCGCGCCGCGGAAGATGTACGGGAAGCACAGCGCGTTGTTGACCTGGTTGGGGTAGTCCGAGCGGCCGGTGGCGATGATGCAGTCCGGCCGGACCTTCTTCGCGTCCTCGGGCAGGATCTCCGGATACGGGTTGGCCAGCGCCAGGATGATCGGCTTGTCGGCCATGGTCGCGACCATCTCGGGCTTGAGCACGCCGCCGGCGGACAGGCCGAGAAACAGGTCGGCGCCGACCAGGATGTCGGCCAGCTCGCGCTTATCGGTGTCGCGCGCGTAACGCGCCTTGTCGGGGTCCAGGTGGGGACGCCCTGTGTAGAGGACGCCGTCGCGATCGACCGCGAGGATGTTTTCCGGCTTCATGCCGAGCGCGACCAGCATGTCGAGGCAGGCAATGCCGGCGGCACCGGCGCCGGCGGTTGCGAGCTTCACCTCGGCGATGTCCTTGCCGACGATCTCCAAGGCGTTGAGTACGGCCGCGCCGACGATGATCGCGGTGCCGTGCTGGTCGTCGTGGAACACCGGGATCTTCATGCGCTCGCGCAGCTTGCGCTCGACGATGAAGCACTCCGGCGCCTTGATGTCCTCCAGGTTGACCCCGCCGAAGGTCGGTTCCAGCGAGGCGATGATGTCGACCAGCTTGTCGGGATCGCGCTCGTCGATCTCGATGTCGAACACGTCGATGCCGGCAAACTTCTGGAACAGCACGCCCTTGCCTTCCATTACTGGTTTACCCGCAAGCGGGCCGATGTCGCCCAGCCCGAGCACCGCGGTGCCGTTGCTGATCACCGCCACCAGGTTGCCGCGCGCGGTGTAGTCGCGGGCGCTGGTGGGGTCGGCGACGATCGCCTCGCAGGCATAGGCCACGCCCGGCGAGTACGCCAGCGCCAGGTCGCGCTGGGTCAGCATCGGCTTGGTCGCCACGACCTTGATCTTGCCGGACGGGCTCTGGCGGTGGTAGTCGAGCGCGGCTTGCTTGAAATCGTCGGGTTCGGACATCGGGAGGGGCACGGCGGGCGGGCCACCGATTCTACCGATCGCAGGCAGGGGCGTGGCGCCAGCTCCCGCGTGCGGCAAAAGCACGGATTCGCGGCACGCTGTGCGTTCGGTAGGCTGGGCTGACAAGCCCAGCGTTTCTGCGCGCCGGTCGTGTCGCGCGCGATGGCGGGAGCTGGGCTTGGCAGCCCAGCCTACGGGTGGCGCGGTGGCCGAGTGCCTAAAATCGCCGCGACCCCCAACGGACCCGCCCATGTCATCCCATCCGGCTTCGTACCTATCCGCTCGCCCCTGGCCGCTGATGGCCGCGGTGTTGGTGCTGACACTGCTGGCGCAATGGCCGCTGATCGCCAATCCGGGCTACTTCAGCCACGACGAGCTGCAGTGGGCGGCCGCGGCGGCGCCGCTGACCGGACCGGTGCAGTGGGTGGGCTGGTTCGAGACCGGTGTGTTCCAGTTCCGGCCGCTGACGTTCAATCTGTGGCTGTGGCTGTCGCAGCATCTGTTCGAGCGGCCGCCGTTGTTTCATGCGGTGCTCGTCGCCGCCGGCGCGGTCAACGCCGCGCTGCTGGCGGGGTTGCTGCGGCGCCTCGGCGCGACCCCGCGGGCGGCGTTGCTGGCGGCGCTGGCGTTCGCGCTGGGGCCGTATGCGATGTACGTGCACGGCTGGGTCGGCACGATCGGCGACGTGATCTGGCTGGGCTGCGCGCTGCTGATCGGCTGGCTGGCGACGGCGCCGCGCGTGCGGCGTTGGCCGCTGGCGTTGGGCGCGGCGCTGCTGATGCTGCTGGCGCTGCTGGCCAAGGAGTCGGCGTTATCGATCCCGGCGTTGCTGGCGGTCGCATGCGTGCTCGATCGGCCGCGCGCGGCGTGGCGCTGGGCGTTCATCGGTGCGGCGTTGCCGGCGCTGGCGTATGTGGTGCTGCGCTTTGGCGTGCTGGCCGGCGCGGCGGGCGGTGGCGATGCGGCCTATGCCTGGTCGCCGGGCCACCTGCCGCTGCGCTGGCTCGAGTACCTGGTCTACCTGCCGCAGGTCAGCATGTTCGAGGTGTCCTCGAGCTTGAATCGCGGCTTCGGTGACACCCGCTTCATCGTCTCCGCGCTGCTCTGGCTCGCGCTGTTGGCGGGCCTGCTGCGTGCCGGCTGGCGCTGGGCCCTGGGCTGGCTGGCCGGTAGCGTGGCGGCGCTGGGGCCGGTGCTGGTGCTGGGCACCGCCTACAACCAGTACGCGTACGGATTCGCCGCTTTCGCCGCGGGCCTGATGGCCTGCGCCTGGCCGCAGCTGGCCCGCTGGGCACGCGCGGTGGCGGTGCTGCTGGCAGTGCTGGCGCTGTGGCACGGGGTCAACGTGATGCGGCAGATGCGCGAGGTCGGCGAGATCCAGGCGGTGTTCTCCCCGGCGCTGGCGGAGGTCTTGCGCGACGAGCCCGGCCCGGCGCTGCGCTTGCGGCCTTCGCCGGACGCGGACGCATGGATATTCCAGCGGCTGACCCATGAGGTTCCGCACTACCGCGGCATTGCCATCGGCGAGCGGGTGCGGCTGGTGGCGCCGGGCGAGGCAGCCGACTTCACGATCCAGGCCGATGGGAACCTGGTGCGGTGCCATCACGTTGAACCGCCAGGGCGCGCCACATGCGCGCCTTTGTAGGAGCGGCTTCAGCCGCGAGCTTTTCTTCACCCCCTGCCGATCGAGTCCGATGAGCATGCAGAGTGCGCGGCGAGCGGCTGCGGTATCGGTGCACGGCTCTCATCGCGGCTGAAGCCGCTCCTACAAGACGCACGCTACGGGGCTCAGATCGCCAGGTGGCCGTCATCCTCGTCGATCTTGTCCAGCCGGATGCGGTTGGCGAACAGCGAGAACGCGAGCATGCCGGCCAGCCCGTTGGCGCGGGTGATCCACGGCGGCATCCAGCGCGGTGGCAGCAGCACGCCGCTTTCGAACAGGGGCGCGAAGCGCTGCACGTCGGTCACCGTCATCTTGCCGGCGAACAGCCAGCGGCCGAGCTGCAGCTTCTGCTCGCGCAGTGCCCAGCGGAAGAACGTATGCACCCCGACCAAGCCACGCAGGTAGACGGTGTCCTTGGTGAACGCGGCCCCGCCGCCGGTGGGCACGCCGCGGAACACGCGCTGCGCCGAGGCGAAGCTGTCCTCGGGGGTCTGCTCGGCATCCAGGAAGTAGCGGAACACCTCGATGAAATCGGCGCCGTCCAGCGCCAGCGCGACCGCCTCGATGCGCAGGCTGATGCGCTTCATGCGGCCGATGTCGATGCTGCCGGTGATCTGCTCGGCGAACGTCGCCAGGCCCTCCTGCGCCTCGGTCACGCGCGGCGACGGCAGCGCCAGGCTGCCGAGCACCGGTTGCTCGCGGCCATTGAGCGCGGTCAGCGAATGCACGAAGGCCTCGTGCTGCAGCAGTTGCTCGCGGTCGTAATCGCCGAACGCGGCGCTGCCGCGCAGCCGGATGCGGGTGGCGCCGGCGGCGGCCTTGGCGATCAGGTCCGGATCGATCACCACCTCGATCACGCGGCCGTCGAAGTAGCTGTCGAGGTCGCGCTGCAGTTGCAGCTGCAGGGCCGTGGCGGAGATCGTGACGCGTTCGGCCGGGGCCATCAGCTCGTGGTCGAGCTCGTCGGCGATCGAGATGAAATGCCGCGCCGCCTCGCGGGTGCTCGGGCCGTGACCGGGCAGGGCCTCGTCGGGCTTGCCGTACAGCCGCATCGAGCAGTCGGTGACCGCTGCGGTGCCGAGCGATTCGAGCAGCTCGGCGGCGACCGACCAGCTCTGCGCCGACTCGGCGAGGTACTGGCCGAGCGGGTGGTCGGGATCGGCGGCGCGGGTGATGGCGTCGAGCTCGCGACGCACCTCGGAAAAGTCGTACTTCGGATAGACGATGCGCGGCAGCTCGGCGACGCCGCGCGCGTAGTCGGCCAGGAACTGCGTCTCCAGTCCGGCCGGCCAGCTGGTCAGGGTCAGCAGCTTGATGTCGCGCGCGGCGTGGACCATGCGCGCGTCCAGCGCGGCGTGATGGGCGATGTCAGGCTCGAACTCGGCCATGCCGACCACCTGTGCGGGCGAAATGCGGTAGCGGCGACGCCGTGCGAGCAACGCGGAGGCCCGGTGTGTCTTCGATAGGTTTATCGACGACGGTGCCCGTAACTGAAGCCGCCGACGGGCACTCGCTTCCGCTTTGGCCCCCTCCTTTGGCAAAGGAGGGCTGGGGAGGATTTGCTCCAGCCCTGGGCGCAGCTGCTTGCGAACCCACAGCAACGGCAACAGCAAATCCCCGCTGCCCCTCTTTTGCAAAGGGGGGAACCGCTGGCAGCGGCCTAGCGCCTTCCATTGCGGTCATCCGGGCGCTTGATCGCTGGTTTGCCCGACACTTTCTCGCCAGCGCGCTGCGCCTGCCGGTTCGCCAGCTGGCTGGCCGCGCCGGCGACCTCGCCGCCGAGCTTGAGGTAGTTGGCGAACCGCTGCGGATCTAGCTTGCCGCCCTCGATCGCGGTGCGCACCGCGCAGCCGGGCTCGCGCGCGTGGGCGCAGTCGCGGAAGCGGCATTGTCCGGCAAGCGCTTCGATGTCGCTGAAGTTCTCGGTGAGGTCCTCCTCGCCGGTCGGCTTGAGCTCGCGCATGCCCGGTGTGTCGATCAGGCAGGCGCCGGTCGGCAGCGGAATCAGCGCGCGGTGGGTGGTGGTATGGCGGCCGCGCGAATCGCTCTCGCGCACCTCACCGGTCTTCATCCGCTCGATCCCGAGCAGGCTGTTGGTCAGGGTCGATTTGCCCGCGCCCGAGGAGCCGACCAGCACCGCGGTGCGTCCCGGCTGCAGCCACGGGTTCAGCACGGCGACGCTGTCGGGCTCGCGCGCGTTGACCGCGCGGACGGCCACGCCTTGCGCGGCCAGCTCGACCAGCGTGGCGAGCGCGCCGGGCACCGCTTCGGCATCGGCGGCGGTGGCGATGTCGCTCTTGGTCAGCACCACGACGGGTTCGGCACCGCCGCGCACGAGCAGCAGGTAGCGCTCGATCCGGCGCGGGTTGAAGTCGGCATCCAGCCCGCAGACCACGAACACGGTGTCGATGTTGGCCGCGATCAGTTGCTGCTTGTAGTGCTCGCCGGCTGCGCCACGCTTGATCGCACTGCGCCGCGGCAGCAGCGCGACGATCCGGGCCTTCTCGATCGGCTCGCCTTCGATCAACACCCAGTCGCCGACCCCGGGGCGCGACTCGGGCGTGGTCGCGCCGTGTTTGTAGCTCGGCGCGCGCTGCCATTCGGGTAAGGACTCGACCGCGGCGCTGTGCTGGGTGTCGACCGCGACCACATAGCCGCTGCGGTGCTGCTCGACCACCCGTGCCGGCCGCGCCTGCGGGTGGGCGGCCATCAGCTCGCGCCACTCGCTGACCGCGGGCAGCCCGTCGGCATCGAGCGGCCAACCGATCGCCTGCAATGCGGCGAGTTCCGGTGTCATCGTGGGTGCGGCGCGCAATCCATGCGGTCGATTCTAAGCCGAAGTCGTTTTTGTAGGAGCGGCTTCAGCCGCGATGTGAAACCGGCGGCGCGGCCATGCAGCCGATCGCGGCTGAAGCCGCTCCTACATCGTATCGAGTTGGGCTAGGCTGGCGACTCCACCAAAGCCGCCTGCTCCGATGTCCAGCCTCAAGACCCGCGAACGCCTGTCCGAAGTCCGCTACGAGATCCGCGGCGAACTCGCCCGCCGCGCCCGCGAACTCGAGGCCCAGGGCCGCACGCTGATCAAGCTCAACATCGGCAATCCCGGCGCGTTCGGGTTCCGCGCGCCCGAGCACCTGCAGCGCGCCATCGCCGAGAACATCGCCCAGACCGACCCCTACACGCACCAGCAGGGCCTGCCGGCCGCGCGCGAGGCGGTCGCCGCCTTCCACCGGCAGCGCGGCACCCCCGATGCCGCCGCCGAGCGGGTGTTCATCGGCAACGGCGTCAGTGAGCTGATCGACCTGTCGCTGCGTGCGCTGCTCAACCCCGGCGACGAGGTCCTGCTGCCATCGCCGGACTACCCGCTGTGGAGCGCCGCGACCATCCTCAACGACGGCCGGCCGGTGTACTACCGCTGCGCGCCGGAGAACGGGTTCCTGCCCGATCCCGAGCAGATCGAGCAACTCATCTCCGACCGCACCCGCGCCATCGTCCTGATCAATCCGAACAACCCGACCGGCGCGACCTATCCGCGCGAGCTGCTGGAGCGCATCGTCGCGATCGCCGCGCGGCACGGCCTGCTGCTGATGAGCGACGAGATCTACGAGTCGATCCTGTACGACGGCGCGCCGGATGCGAGCGGCGCGTTCGAACCACTCGCGCCCTTGGCCGGCGAGCTGCCGTGCCTGTCGTTCGGCGGGCTCAGCAAGGTCCATCGCGCCTGCGGCTGGCGCGTCGGCTGGGCGGTGTTGTCGGGCGATCCCCGGCGCAGCGCGCAGTTCCACCACGCGCTGGACCTGCTCGGCGCGCTGCGGCTGTGCGCCAACGTGCCCGGCCAGTTCGCGATCGAGGCGGCGCTGCAGGGCGAGGACACCATCGCGCCGCTGTGCGCGCCGGGCGGGCGGTTGTTCGAGGCGCGCCGCGCGGTCTGCGAGAGCGTCGCGGCCAGCGCGCACCTGCAACTGGTCGCGCCGGCCGGGGCGCTGTACGCGTTTCCGGCGGTGACCGGCGCGGCCGCGCAGGGTTTCGACGACCATCGCTTCGCCCTGGAGCTGCTGGAAACCGAGGACGTGCTGGTGGTCCCCGGGTCGAGCTTCAACGTGCCGTATCGCAACCACTTCCGGGTCACGCTGCTGCCGCAGCCCGACACGCTGCGCGAGGTGTTCCGGCGCATCGAGCGCGTGCTAGAACGGCATGTCGAGCGCCACGCCGCGTCCCGTCCCGACTCCCCCGACCACCCCCCGATCAGGAAGGCCGACCATGCTGCACTGGCGTAAGGCACTCGCGATTCTCGTACTGGCGGTGACGACCGTCGCCTGCAGCACCGGCCCCGCGCGCAAGGACCACCACCCCATGACCTATCTCGCCCTGGGCGACAGCTACACCATCGGCGAAGGCGTCGCCGAGCCCGGCCGCTGGCCGGTGCAACTGGCGCGCGCACTGCGGGCCGAGGGCATCGCGCTGCAGGATCCGCGCATCATCGCAACCACCGGCTGGACCACCGACGAGCTGTCGGACGCGATCGATGCCGCGCAGCCGCTTGGGGAGTTCGACTTCGTCAGCCTGGCGATCGGGGTCAACAACCAGTACCGCGGCCGCGAGGTCGAGGAGTACCGCGAGCAGTTCGCCGCGCTTCTCGAACGCGCGATCGCCTTTGCCGGCGACCGCCCCGGGCGCGTGCTGGTGCTGTCGATCCCCGACTGGGGCGTGACCCCGTTCGCGCACGCCGAGGCGCCGCACCGCGATTCCATTTCCAGGGAGATCGATGCGTTCAATGCCACCGCGCGCGAGGTCTGCGCGGCGCGCGGCGTGGCGTTCGTCGACATCACCCCGGTGTCGCGTGCCCGTGGCGCGGAAACCGCGATGTTGGCCGGCGACGGGCTGCATCCGTCGGCAATGATGTATGGCGAATGGATGCGGCAGGCCCTGCCGGTCGCGCGCGGCCTGCTGACCGGACCCAACTCGCGCTCGCCGCAATGACCGTCCTGGCCGGCAGCGCGATGCGGCCGCTGCCGGGCGAGCGCGCCAGGAGCATCGCCGCCGCGTTCCTGCCGGCGCATCCGCTCGGCAACCGCTGGGACTACTTCTACAGTCGCAGCAAGCTCGGCAGCGATCCGCTGTACCCGGGCGTGTCCGAGGCCCTGCGCGGCACCAGCGCGCCGCTGCTCGACATGGGCTGCGGGCTCGGCCTGCTTGCGCACACCTTGCATGCCGACGGCATCACGCTGCCCTACCGCGGGGTCGACAGCGACGCCAGCAAGATTCGCCGTGCACGGTGCGCGGCGGCGCGCAGGGAGCTGACCGAAGCGTCGTTCGATGTCGTCGATCTGGCGCAGGCGCTGCCGGCGCACCGCGGCAGCGTTGCCATTCTCGACGTGCTGCAGTTCATCCCGCCCGACGCGCAGGCCCGCGTGCTGGATGCGGCCATCGCGATGCTGATGCCGGGCGCCAGGCTGGTGATCCGCACCGGGCTGGACGACGGCAGCGGCCGCGCCCGGATCACCCGCGCGGTGGACATGTTCTCGCGCGTGCTCGGCTGGATGAACGCCACGCCGCGGCACTACCCGCAGGCCGACGCCCTGCAGGCGCGGTTGCGCGGCGCCGGCCTCCAGGTCGAGATGACCGCGCTGTACGGCAACACGCCGTTCAACAACTGGCGGGTGGTGGCGAGCCGGCGCTGACCGGCTCGCTCACGTGGTGCCTCTGTAGGAGCGGGCCATGCCCGCGACCGCGCCCCATGTGTGGTCGGCGACGCGTAGTAAGGCGATCGCGCCCATGCTCCTGCAGGTATGGGGCGCTCCTACAGGTGGGCGTTGTTCGCGGCCATGGCCGGGGCGGCGGCGCACCGCTCCAGTTCCTCGGGCAATACGGTCTGGTAGCCCAGCACCCGCAGCCGCTGCAGCAGCAACGTAAGCACCTCGACGTTGCGCCCGTGCCCGGCGCCCTCGTGCAGCAGCACGATCGCACCAGGCCGCAGCCCACGCTCGAGCCGCGCCACCACCTGCGCCGGATCGGCCGCCACTGCATCGAACCCGCGTGCCGACCACGCCACCCGCGCCAGTCCATGCTGCTTGAGCGCCGGGGCCACGAACGGATTGGCCATGCCGACCACCGCGCGGAACCAGCGCGGCGCCTGTCCGCCAATCTCGCTCAGCACCGCCTGCGCCTGCGCGATCTCCGCCCGCATCCGCGCCGGCGGCAGCGCCCAGAACCATGCCTGCGGGTGGGTCGCGCTGTGATTGCCCAGGCCGTGCCCACGCGCGAGGATCGCCCGCACCAGTTCCGGCCGCGCCGCGGCGCGCGCGCCGACCACGAAGAACGTCGCGCGGGCGCCGTGCGCATCGAGCAGGTCGAGCATCGCCCCGGTGTCGCCGGACGGGCCGTCATCGATCGTCAGCCACGCCACGCGCTCGTCGGTCGGCAGCCGCGTCAGCACCGGGCTCAACCAGCGCGAGCGCGGCCACAGCGTCGCCCAGACCAGCGCGCCATGGCTCAGCAGCAGCACCGGCACCCCGATGCGCCAGCCGTAGTGCCACCACAGGGCCACCAGCAGTACCTGCGACAGCGCGAACCACACGGCCCACAGGTGCGGGCGGCGCGGCGGTCGGTGCAGGGCAGGCAGATCGGACACCGCCGCATCATGCCATCGCCGGCGCGCGTGGCGAGGCGTGCGACGGCAGGGGCGTAAACTGGGTTGCCCCACGCAAGTTGACGGATGTCCCATGTCGCTCGACCCCACCCTGCGCACGCGCATCGAAACCCTGCTCGGCAGCAACCGCATCGTCCTGTTCATGAAGGGCGAACCCCGCGCGCCGCAATGCGGCTTCTCGGCCAAGGCGGTCGGGGCGCTCGACTCGCTCGGGGTCGACTACGCCCACATCGATGTGCTGACCGATCCCGATATCCGCGAAGGCATCAAGCAATACGGCGAGTGGCCGACCATCCCGCAGCTCTACATCGGCGGCGAGCTGGTCGGCGGCAGCGACATCATCGAACAAATGGCCAACTCCGGCGAGCTGCACGGCGCGCTCGGCCTGCCCGCGCCGGACCGCACGCCGCCGTCGATCAGCATCACCCCGGCCGCGGCACAAATGCTGCGCGAGGCGGTCGGCAACGCCGGCGAGGGCTACGCGGTGCTGCTGCAGATCGACCCGCGCTTCAACGCCAAACTGCAGCTGGCGCCGGTGGATGCCGATGCGATCGCGGTGGAGACCGAGGGCCTGCGCGTGCAGTTCGACCTGGCCGGCGCACGCCGCGCCGAAGGCCTGTCGATCGACTGGGTCGATGACGAGCGTGGTCGCGGGCTGGTTATCGAAAACCCCAACGCACCGCCGAAGGTGCAGCCGATCGCCGCCACCGAAGCGGCCGAGCGCGTCGGCGCCGGCACGCTGACCCTGGTCGATGTGCGCCCGGTCGAGGAGCGCGAACAGGCCACGGTCAACGTGCCGTTCACTACGCTCGACGACGGCGGTCACGCGCAACTGGAAGCATTGCCCAAGCACACGCCCCTGGCGTTCCTGTGCCACCACGGCCAACGCAGCGCCCAGGCCGCTGAGCATTTCCGCGGCCTCGGCTTCACCCAGGTGTTCAACGTCACCGGCGGCATCGAGGCGTGGGCCGAGCAGGCCGACGTGCACGTGCCCAGGTACTGACGCGTCATCGGGCGCATGGACGCGCCTGTTCGGGTGCAGGACGGTTCAGCCGGAGTCTGGATCGTCGGTATGGGCCGATTGCCTGATCGCGGCTGAAGCCGCTCCTACAAGGGCCTGTCAGCCGCTGAAACCGCCCTGGTCGAGAAACGCCTGCTCCTCGGGCGTGCTCGTGCGGCCGAGCAGTGCATTGCGGTGCGGGAAGCGGCCGAAGCGTTCGATGATGCCGCAATGGTGCAACGCCCACTTGTCGGCGCCGGGCGCCGGCAGCGTCCGGTGCAACTCGACCGCGCGTTGCTGGTCGGCCGCGTCTTCGGAATGGGTAAAGGGCAGGTAGAAGAACAGCCGCAACTCGGCTTCGGTCTGCAGGTCGAAGCCGGACTGGATCGCGGCGTCGGCGATCTGCCGCGCCAGCAGATCGGTGGCATAGACGTGCGCGCTGCCGCGGTAGATGTTGCGCGGCATCTGGTCGAGCAGGAGCAGCAGCGCCAACGCGCCTTCGGCGTCGGCCATCCAATCGTCGTACTCGCGGCGCGAGGCGCGCAGGTGCGCATCGAGGAAACGCAGCCTGCATTGGGCGTCGAACGCCTCGTCGGCGTCGAACCAGCGGGCCGGACCGGCGCCGCGCCAGAACTCGACCACGTCGCGGGCCGCGATCGTGGGTTGCATGATGGTCATCGCCAGGCCTCCGGCCGGTTGTCGTCCTTACCGCAAGGATCTGCTTTTCGCGCGGGCAGCGAGCTGAAACCGGCCGCTCCACTGGGTTCGCACGACAGGGTTTTCAGAGCAGCGGCAAGGATAGTGGTGTCAGTGAGACCACCGCGCGAAGGGAGCCGTCCCATTTGGCGGAGCCGTGGGGTTGGCCTCAATTTTCCATCAACCGATCCCGAACCGGCGCAGCCCGCTCAGGTTGATTACGTTTTCCATTTTCCATTTTCCGCTTTCCGCTTTCCGCTTTCCGCTTTCCGCTTTCCGCTTTCCGCTTTCCGCTTTCCGCTTTCCGCTTTCCGCTTTCCGCTTTCGCTCAGCAGTTGCCCCTGCTTTCGCGCCAATCAACCACCCAGCCACTCCACAGACCCCGAAGGGGCGGCGGCCATGGATGGCCGCCGTTTTTCGACCGAGCCATGGATGGCGAGTCGAAAAATCCCCGCGCTACTACACGCCCGCACGGGAGGTGTGTCGGGGAGAGCCCTTTCTTTGGGTTTAGCAAAGAAAGTGACCCGCCTTCAGGCGGAAGCTCCTGATCTTGATCTTGATCTTGAAGTTGAAGTTGAAGTTGAAGTTGATCTTGATCTTGATCTTGAGCGAGCCGCAACTCCTAGAAACATCCGCAGACGGTAGACAGGCAAGGATCAAATGCTTTCGCCTGAAGGCGAGTTACTTTCTTTAAAGGGCCAAAGAAAGTAACCAAAGAAGGGCCCTTCCTCGACACTTCAAACACCTCGCCGTGCGGGCGACGCGGGGATTTTCCGACTCGCCATCCATGGCTCGGTCGGAAAACGGCGCACGTCCGTGTGCGCCGCCCCTTCGGGGTCTGTGGAGTGGCGCGGTGATTCGATTTGCGCGGCAGCAGCTACAGGCAACAGCGATAAGCAACAGCGATTAGCAACAGCGATTAGCAACAGCCAAGCGATCGCCGCCGACTCCCGATGGTGCGGCGCATTCCAGCGAAAGCGCCACCACGCTCACTGTGTCCCTACTCCCCACCCACTTTGCCGATCCTGTCCCCGATCATGACCATCGTCAGGGTTGGCACAGGACGCGGCGCAGGGCTACGGTGCGATGCTGTAGACCACACCCGCGCGCGGGCCGAACTGGCCGCCGCACGCGCATCGTCACGCCACGCACCGCCACACCAGGGGAAACCACCGATCATGCTTCGACCTCAGTCCGCCGCGCTGGCCGCAGCGCTGGCCCTTGCGCTGGCGTGCGGCTCTGCCGCCGCCGCGCCGCCCGAATCCCAACCCAAGGCGACCTCGCACTTCGCGCGCGACCCCTACCCCAGCACCTACCAGCCGGTCGCGGCCGGTCCGGTGCTGATCCGCAACGCCACCGTGCTGACCGGCACCGGCGAGCGCCTGGACGGGGCCGACGTGCTGATGGAAGACGGCCGCATCGTCGCTGTCGGCCACGATCTGGACGCGCCGGCCAATGCCACCCGCGTGGATGGCAGCGGCAAGTGGGTGACGCCGGGCATCATCGACGTGCACTCGCACCTGGGCGTGTATCCCAGCCCCGGGGTCAGCGCGCACAGCGACGGCAACGAGGCGACCGCGCCGGTGACCGCCGAGGTCTGGGCCGAGCATTCGGTCTGGCCGCAGGATCCCGGCTTCGCCGCGGCGCTGGCCGGCGGCATCACCTCGCTGCAGATCCTGCCCGGTTCGGCCAACCTGATCGGCGGCCGCGGGGTCACGCTCAAGAATGTCGCGGCGAGCAACTACCAGGCGATGAAATTCCCGGGCGCGCCGTGGGGCCTGAAGATGGCCTGCGGCGAGAACCCCAAGCGCGTCTACGGCCAGAAGGGCGGCCCGGGCACGCGCATGGGCAACGTCGCCGGCTACCGCGCGGCGTTCATCGAGGCGGCCGAATACCTCGCCAAGCACAAGTCCGCCGACAACGAGCCGCGCGAGCGCCGCTGGTGGCAGGGCGAGCCGGAAGACGACGCCAAGGACAACGGCGACAACGGCAAGCGCGACCTCAAGCTCGACACCCTGGCCGGCGCGATCAACGGCGACATCCTGGTGCATATCCACTGCTACCGCGCCGATGAGATGACCACGATGCTGGACCTGGCCGACGAGTTCGGCTTCAAGATCGCCGCGTTCCACCACGGCGTGGAGGCCTACAAGGTCGCCGACCGGCTCGCCGAAGAAGGCGTCTGCGGCGCGCTGTGGGCCGACTGGTGGGGCTTCAAGATGGAGGCCTTCGACGGCATCCAGGAAAACATCGCGATCGTCGACCGCCCCGCCGGCAGTTGCGCGATCGTGCATTCGGACTCGGCCGAAGGCATCCAGCGGCTGAACCAGGAAGCGGCCAAGGTCATGGCGCACGCCGGGCTGGCCGGCATGGACATCGCGCCGGAGCGCGCGATCCGCTGGCTGACCGCCAACGCGGCCAAATCCTTGGGCGTGCTCGAGCAGACCGGCACGCTGGAGGCCGGCAAGATGGCCGACGTGGTGCTGTGGAATGGCAATCCCTTCAGCGTGTACGCCAAGGCCGAACAGGTCTATATCGACGGCGCGCGCATGTTCGACCGCAATGATCCGGCGCGGCAGCCGAAGGCGGATTTCATGCTTGGACAGGGCGGCGTTACTGGAGGTGTGCGATGAACGGCTTCGCGATGAAGGTGCTCGCCGCGGCGACGCTGGCCCTGGTCGGCTTCGGCGCCAGTGCCCAGGGCATGCCCTTGAGCAGCGCGCCCTCCAACAGCGTGCTCATCCGCAACGCCACCGTGCACACCGCCGGGGCGCAGGGCAGCCTGCAGAACGCCGACGTGCTGATCAGTGACGGCGTCGTGCGGCAGGTCGGCAGCGGCCTGGTCGCGCCGGCCGGTGCGCAGGTGGTCGATGCACAGAACCGTCCGCTGACCCCGACCCTGTTCGGCGGCATCACCGAGATCGGACTGGAGGAAGTTTCCGGCGAGCGCAGCACGGTCGATGTGACCTTGGGGCTGGGCGCGGAGACCAAGCAGATGACGGTGCGCCCGGAGTTCGACGTGACCCTGGCCTACAACCCGGCATCCACGCTGGTGCCGGTGACCCGGATCGAGGGCATCGGCTGGACCGTGCTTGGTGCGGGTACCGGCAGCGGTGGCTCGATCATCGGTGGCCAGGGCGGCGTGGTGCGGCTGGACGGCAGCCTGGACCCGGTGGGCGAACGCGTCTTGTTCGTCGATCTGGGCGGGCGTGCGGCCGGCCTCAGCGGCAACTCGCGCGCGGCGCAGTGGATGATCCTGGACCAGCTGATCGACGAGGTCCGCGGCCGCATCGGCGCTGACGCCAATGCCGCGCTGCTCACCCCCGCCGGGCGCCGCACGCTGGCCACGTACCTCGACGACGGCGGCCGGGTGATGGTGGGCGTGCATCGCGCGTCCGACATCCGCCAGCTGCTGCGTTGGGCAGAGCGCCACGACGTGCGCATCGCGATCGCCGGCGGCGCCGAGGCGTGGAAGGTGGCCTCGGAGCTGGCGGCGGCCGACGTGCCGGTGTTCGTCGACCCGCTCGGCAACCTGCCGGGCGACTTCGACCAGATCGGCGCGACCATGGAAAACGCGGCGCGGCTCGATGCAGCGGGCGTCGAGGTGAGTTTCAGCCAGAGTGGCGATGCCTCGCACAACGCCCGCAAGGTCCGCCAGCTGGCCGGCAACGCGGTTGCTGCGGGCCTGCCGTGGGCCGCCGGCCTGGCCGGCCTGACCACGGTGCCGGCCGAAGCGCTGGGCGTCGGCGACCGGATCGGCCGCATCGCGCCGGGGCTGCGCGCCGACCTGGTGCTGTGGAGCGGCGACCCGCTGGAGGTCAACAGCGTCGCCACCCAGGTGTGGATGAACGGCCAACCGATCCAGATGCGCAGCCGCCAGACCGAGCTGCGTGACCGCTACCTGCGCCCGCGGGTGCCGGCCGAGAACGGCGGGCTGCCACTGGCCTATCCGGCGGTCGACGCTCGGAAATAGTGAGAGTGGCGCCGGCTCGCCGGCGCCGATCTCGGACCCCGTAGGAGCGGCTTCAGCCGCGATCCGGAAGCGGCGCGGCCGACCGGCGGTACGATCGCGGCTGAAGCCGCTCCTACGAGGCGATGATGATGCGTTGGTACTTCGATTTCCTCTCGCCGTTCTCCTACCTGCAGTGGCAGAAGCTCAAGGCACTGCGCGACGGGCACGACATCACCCCGGTGCCGATCATGTTCGCCGCGGTGCTCGATGCGCACGGGCAGAAAGGCCCGGCCGAGATTCGCGGCAAGCGCGAGTTCACCTACCGCCACGTGCTGTGGCAGGCGCGCCAGGAAGGCGTGGCGCTGCGATTTCCGCCGGCCCATCCGTTCAATCCGTTGCCGGCGCTGCGTGCGTGCATCGCCGCTGGCGGCACCGCGCAGGCCGTCGATGCGATCTTTGCGTGGATCTGGGCCGCGGGCCGCGCCGCCGACAGTGTCGATGCACTCGCGCCGTTGCTGGACACGCTCGGCATCGAAGCGGCCGCGCTGTCGGCCGATGTAACCAAGGCCGCGCTGCGCGCCAACACCGAGGCTGCGATCGCGGCCGGGGTCTACGGGGTGCCGACCCTGGCGATCGGCGAACAACTGTTCTGGGGCAATGACGCACACGAGTTCGCGATGGCCGCGCTGGAGGACCCGAGCCTGCTGACCGAAGGCGAGATGCGGCGGGTGGCGACGCTTCCGGTCGGCATCCAGCGCCGCGGCTGACTCCCAGGCGGCGAGCTGCCGGAGATGCGCGCCCTGCCCGGTTACCAGAGGCTGCAGGCGGCCTGCGCCGAGCACAACGTCGAATTGTTCGAAAGCGTGATGAGCCTGACCGGCATGGTCATGTCGGCAAGGGCGCGCTGGTGGTGGGGTTCGCGTCGGAGACGGTCAAGTTCGACGCGTAGACGCGTAGGGCGGGTTTAAACCGCCGCGATCGGCGCGAACATTTGGTGTGTCGGCGGGTTGAAACCCGCCCTACTGGGCTTCCTACGGCCGTAGGAGCGGCTTCAGCCGCGATCGGAAATTGCACGGATCGACGATTCCGGATCGCGGCTGAAGCCGCTCCTACAACAGGGGCGGAAGACACCACACGCAATCGGGCGGCTCGCACGACTTGCGACTGCGGTCGCGCGTTACGGGACTTCCGGCCTACGAGCGACGCCGCCGCAGGCGTTAGGCTGCAAGGTTCATCCGCACGTGTGCCCATCGATGACCCTCAACCGCCGCCTGCTCGCCCTTGCGCTGACCAGCGCCCTTTCCACCTTGATCGCCGCGCCGGCCTTCGCGCAGGACCAGCCCCCACCTCAGCCGCCGCCGCAGCCGGTGCCGCAGGACCGCGATACCAGCGAGCCCGACGAAGAGGTCCAGCTGGAGCAGGATGCACTCGACCCGGTCGGCACCGACCCGGCCGAGGCGCCGCTGCAGACCGCCAAGGGCCAGCGCCAGCCCGGCGAGGCCGATGAGAAGGAACCCGAGTGGGACGTCACCGCCGCGCACGGCCCGACCAAGACCGTCCGCTTCGACACCGACGAAGGCACCTGGATCGACGTGGACGTCTCGCCCGACGGCGGCGAGATCGCGTTCTCGCTGCTGGGCGACCTGTACCGCCTGCCGATCACCGGCGGCAGCGCGCGGCGCATCACCAGCGGCGCGGCCTGGGACGTGCAGCCGCGGTTCTCGCCGGACGGCGATGAGCTGGCCTTCACCTCCGATCGGGGCGGCGGCAACAACCTGTGGACGATCGATGTCGACGGCAGCGATCCGGTGCAGGTCACCAAGGAAGACTTCCGCCTGCTCAACAACCCGGCGTGGACGCCGGACGGTCGCTACCTGATCGGCCGCAAGCATTTCACCAGCGAGCGTTCGCTCGGCGCCGGCGAGCTGTGGCTGTACCACGCCAGCGGCCAGGGCGCCGACGTCGGTAGCGGCCTGCAGCTGGTCGAGAAGAAGAACGACCAGCAGGACCTCGGCGAGCCGGCGGTATCCCCCGATGGCCGCTACGTCTACTACTCCGAGGATGTCAGCGGCGGCGAGACCTTCCAGTACAACAAGAACCCGCACGACGTGATCTACGCGATCAAACGGCTGGACCGCGAAACCGGCGAGACCGACACGCTGATCGCCACCCCCGGCGGCGCGGTGCGGCCGCAGCCCTCGCCCGACGGCAAGTCGCTGGCGTTCGTGAAGCGCGTGCGCGAGAAATCGGTGCTGCACGTGCTTGATCTGGCCAGCGGCGCGGTGCGGCCGGTGTGGGACGGGCTCTCGCACGACCAGCAGGAGGCCTGGGCGATCTTCGGGCCGTACACCGGGTTCGACTGGACGCCCGATTCCGAATCGGTGGTGCTGTGGGCGCAGGGCAAGCTGTGGCGCGTCGACATCGCCAGCGGCGAGGCCAGCAACATCCCGTTCCAGGCCGCGGTCGAGCAGACCGTGACCGCGCCGCTGCGCTTCGAGCAGACCATCGAGGAAGGCGACTTCACCCCCAGGATGATCCGCGACGTGGCGACCAGCAGCGATGGCGACACCCTGGTGTTCCATGCGCTTGGCAAGCTGTGGCGCAAGGCGCTGCCCGGCGGTACGCCGCAGCGCCTGACCGGCAACGACAACCTGTACGAATACCAGCCGAGCTTCAGCAGCGACGGCCGCAAGCTGCTCTACACCACCTGGTCGGACGAGGCGCTGAGCGCGATCTACGTGCGCAACGCGAACGGGCGCGGCACCGGCAAGCGCCTGACCGACGAGAAAGGCTTCTACTACGGGCCGAAGTTCTCGCCCGACGGCAGCCGCATCGTCTACTCCAAGGCCGGCGGCGGCGGGCTGACCGGTAGCCTGTGGTCGGGCGAGCGCGGCATCTACGTGATGCCGGCCGACGGCGGCGAGCCGGTGCGCGTGGCCGATAGCGGCGAGGCGCCGCAGTTCAACGCCGACGGCAGCCGCGTGTACTACCTCACCGGCGGCGGCCTGGAGAAGAAGCTGATGTCGGTCGGCCTGCACGGCGAGGACCCGCGCGAGGTCTTCGACCTCAAGTACGTCGATACCGTCAGCATCAGCCCGGACGGCAAGTGGGTCGCGTTCACCGAGCTGTTCAACGCTTACGTCGCGCCGCTGATGACCACCGGCCAAGTCGTGGAGCTCGGCAAGGACAGCAAGGCGCTGCCGGTGACGCAGGTCAGCCGGGACACCGGCAGCTACCTGCACTGGGGCGCGGATTCGGGGTCGCTGCACTGGATGGTCGGCAACCGATACCACTCGCGCGATCTCAACCAGGCGTTCGCGTTCCTGCCCGGCGCGCCGACCGAGCTGCCCGAGCCGGGCAGTGACACCGGCATCGCGGTCGGGCTGACCGTCCCGGTCGATCAGCCCGACGAACTGGTCGCGTTCACCAACGCGCGCATCGTGACCATGCGCGATGCCGAGAACAGCGAGGAGGTGATCGAGAACGGCACGATTGTCCTGCGCGGCGACGTGATCGAGGCGGTCGGCCCGTCGGCGTCGGTCAGCGTGCCGTCGGGCACGCGCACCATCGATGCGAGCGGCAAGACCATCGTGCCGGGCTACATCGACGTGCACGCGCACGCCGCGCACTTCGGCCAGGGAGTGGTGCCGCAGCAGAACTGGGCGTACTACGCCAACCTCGCGTTCGGCGTCACCACCATGCACGACCCGTCGGCGACCACCGAATTCGTTTTCTCCGAAGCCGAGCTGCTCAAGGCCGGCAGGATGGTCGGCCCGCGCGTGTTCTCGACCGGCACGATCCTCTACGGCGCCGACGGCGACTTCAAGGCCGAGGTCGACTCGCTCGAGGATGCGCGCAGCCACCTGCGCCGGATGAAGGCCAACGGTGCGTTCTCGGTCAAGAGCTACAACCAGCCGCGCCGCGACCAGCGCCAGCAGATCAACACCGCAGCAAGGGAGCTGGGCATGCTGGTGGTCGAGGAAGGCGGCAGCACGTTCCACCACAACATGACGATGATCCTGGACGGCGCCACCGGCATCGAGCACAACATCCCGGTCGCGCCGCTGTACAAGGACGTGGTCGAGCTGTGGTCGCAGACCGACGTGCGCAACACGCCGACGCTGGTAGTCAGCTACGGCGGGCTGTCGGGCGAGTACTGGTGGTATGCGCGCGACAACGTCTGGGAGAACGACAAGCTCAACCGTTTCTTCCCGCGCGAGACGCTGGACGCCCGCTCGATCCGCCGCGAGGTCGCGCCGGACTGGGACTACTGGCACATCGAGGTGGCCAAGGCCACCAAGCAGCTGCGCGATGCCGGGGTCGGGATCCAGGTCGGCGGCCATGGCCAGTTGCAGGGCCTGAGCCCGAACTGGGAAACCTGGATGCTGGTGCAGGGCGGCTTCAGCGAGTTCGAGGCGCTGCGCGCGGCGACCTTCGACGGCGCCGACTACCTCGGCCTTGGATCGCAGCTGGGCTCGCTGGAAGTCGGCAAGCAGGCCGACCTGCTGGTGCTCAATTCCAATCCGCTGGAGAACATCCGCAGCACGATTGATACCCGCTATGTGATGGTCGACGGCCGGCTGTTCGACGTGGAGGCCGACATGGCCGAGATCGGCAACCAGGAGGCGCCGGCGCCGGAGTTCTACTGGCAGCGCCACCGCGCCGGCCAGACCTTCGGCCTTCAGTTCGGACCGACCGCGGTCTGCCACTGTCCGAAAGGCCACGGCGGCCACGTTCATCTGGACTGAGGCAGGCAAAGGACGGACGCAGCCGCCGCGGCGGCTGCGTCCGCTTTGCCCGCCATGGATTGCGGCCATGGAGTTGCGTGCAGGGATTGCCCCGACACTGTGCCCGCGTTTCACGAGCGCCGCATACCGCGCCGCTTAGGCTGTAGCCATCTTTCGACGAGACGCTGACCCATGGCCACCCGCTACTACATCCGACTGCCCGACGGTGCCCGCGCGCGCGGTGCCGACCCGTCGCTGTCGTTCCGCGCCCAGAGCGGGCCGGGGTTCGCCGAGGAGCTGCAGGACGCCTTGCGCAGCGATGCCCTGTTCGAGCGCTGGCGCATGAAGCAGGACGAGCCCGACGAGGTCGACCCCGCATTGGGTGCCACCGATCCGGCCGCCACCGTGCACGGCGAGCAGGACGACCTGCACATCGACCTGATCGTGACCAGCGCCATCCCCGGCAACATCCTCAAGCAGCGCCTGCGCCTGCTGGCCGGCAGCGGCTGGGAACTGCGCGACGTGACCTCCAGCGAAGTGGCGCAGCCGCCGTACGTGCCGTAGCCAAGCACCCGTAGGAGCGGCTTCAGCCGCGATCCGGAACCATCGGCGGTGCATTGATCGCCCGATCGCGGCTGAAGCCGCTCCTACAATGGTCGTTTTTGGGGCGACCTCATGAAGCAGATCCTCCTGTCCTGGAGCGGCGGCAAGGACGCCGCATGGACGCTGCACACGCTGCGCCAGCGCGACGACGTGCGAGTGGTCGGCCTGCTGACCACGCTGACCGAAGGCTTCGACCGCGTCTCGATGCAGGGCATCCGCCGCGAGGTGCTGCATGCGCAGGCCTCGGCCACCGGCCTGCCGGTGATCGAGGCGTGGATCCCGCAGCGCGCCGACAACGCCACCTACGAGGCTTCGTTCGCCGCCGCGTTGCAGCAGGCCGGCGAGCACTGGCCGGGGTTGTCGCACATCGCCTATGGCGATCTGTTGCTGGCCGACATCAAGACCTGGCGCGAGGCGTTGTGCGCGCGGCTCGGCTGGCGGCCGCTGTTTCCGCTGTTCGGCAGCGATACCGCGGCGCTGGCGCGCGAGATGATCGCCGGCGGGCTGCGCGCATCGCTGTGCTGTGTCGATACCCAGCAGCTGGATGGCGAGTTCAGTGGCCGCGCGTTCAACGCGGCTCTGCTGGAGGCACTGCCCAGGGCATGCGACCCCTGTGGCGAGAACGGCGAATTCCATACCTGCGTGGCCGACGGGCCTATGTTCGCCCGGCCGCTCCAGCTCGACCGCGGCGAGCACGTGCTGCGCGACGAACGCTTCGCCTACACCGACTTTCTGCTCCGACCGCAGACGCCTGCCGCACCGGCGACCTGACCGGAAAGCTCGCGGCTCACGCCGCTCCTACAGAGCCATGGCCCCTTCCCCTGTAGGAGCGGCTTCAGCCGCGAACCAGAACCGTCGGCCGGTTTGGCCTCCCGATCGCGGTGCAACCCGCCACCCACACCCGGGAGGCCTGAGCGGAAAGCTCGCGGCTAAAGCCGCTCCTACAGCCTCTTACAGCCGCTCCTACACGGGTGGAAGCAGCTCGATCGCCATGACCAGGGCATCCTCACGCCCGTCCGGGGCCGGGTAGTAGCGCGGGCGGCGGCCGATCTCGTTGAAACCTTCGTTGAAATACAGCGCGATCGCGCCGGCATTGGACGGGCGCACCTCCAGGAATACCCGCTCGGCGCCGCGGCCGCGGGCGAGGTGCAGCATCGCGTGCAGCAGCTTGCGGCCGTAACCGCGGCCCTGCACTTCGGGCGCGACGCAGAGGTTGAGCAGGTGGGCCTCGCCGGCGGCCAGGCTCATCAGGAAGTAGCCCACGATGCGGCCATCCTGGTGCAATACCCACGAGGGGTAATCGGCGCGCAGGCAGTCGCGGAAGATGCCCAGGGTCCACGGAAACGGGTAGGCCCGCAGCTCGATCGCCAGGATCGCCTCGAGGTCGGCCTCGCGCATCGGCCGCAGCGCGACCGGACCGGCGGCTGCATCGGCCGCCAACGCGCTCATGGGCGTCGCGAGCCGTGCAGCGCGCGCAGCCGCGGCCACAGCGCGCGCTTGGCGGCGGGGTCGCCGCGCAGTGCGGCAAGGTCGACATCGAGCCCGGCGAGCGCCTGTTCGGCGGCGCGCGTGGTGCGCTGGCCGGTCGCGCGCAGCAGGGCGCGATGCAGGCGCCGGTCGGCCGCCGCCGGTGCGCTTGGCGTCGGCGCGGCCGCGACCGCGGGCGCCTCCACCACCGGCGCGACCCTGCGTGGCGGCCGAGGTGACGGCGGCGGCTGCGGCGGCGATTCCGGCTGCTGCTGGACGGGCTCCGGCACCTGCGGCGGTACGCTGTGGTCGTCACCGGCCAGCACCAGCACCGGATGGCCCAGCGCCTGCAACCACTCACGTTGCTGGGCACTCCACAACAGGCTCATGGCGCGACCTCCGGCGGCCCCCGGCGGATCTTGCGGTACAGCCAGTAGGCGGGTCCGCACAGCGCGTAGGTGGCAGTGATCGCCAGCAGCACCGTCGGCGGGTCGATCGCGATCGCGATCAGCACCACCAGCACAGCCACGATCGCCAGGAACGGCACGCGGTCGTTGCGCGGCCCGCCCTTGAAGCTGAAATAGCGCAGCCGGCTGACCATCAGCAACGCCGCGGCCACCGTCACCGCGAGCGCCCCGTAGCGCAGCTGCGCACCGCTGTAGCCGAACGCGTGGCAGGTCCACACGAAGCTGGCGACCAGCCCCGCGGCGGCCGGGCTGGCCAAGCCGATGAACCAGCGCTTGTCGACCTGGTGGACCTGCGAATTGAACCGCGCCAGCCGCAGCGCCGCGCAGGCCGCGTACAGGAACGCCGCGATCCAGCCGATCTTGCCCAGGGTGGCTCCGTCCAGCCGCATCGCCGACAGCGCCCAGTGGTACATCACCAGCGCCGGCGCCAGCCCGAAGCTGATCAGGTCGGCCAGCGAGTCGTACTGCACGCCGAACTCGCTCTGGGTGTTGGTCAGCCGCGCCACCCGGCCATCGAGCCCGTCCAGGATCGCGGCGATGAACACCGCGATGCAGGCGACGTCGAAGCGCCCTTGCGCGGCGGCGATGATCGCGTAGAAACCGGCGAACAGGCCGCCGGTGGTGAACAGATTGGGCAGCAGGTAGATGCCGCGGCCGCGCGGCCGGCTGGGAGGCGTGGATTCCATGGCGCGAGTGTAGCGCTTGCCTGCGGGCCGGCGCGGTGCTGCAATCGGCTCACCCGACCGACCATCCGCCCAAGCCCCCGCCCACTACCGGCGCCCCGACGGAGCATCCCATGTCCAGCGCGACCGCTCGACCCACCCTCCGCCCGTCGCCGTGGTTCGGTGCCGCGTTGGCGCTGGCCGCACTGGCCGCCGCGCCGGTCTCCGCCGAGGATATCTACCAGTGGAAGGACGCCAACGGAGTCACCCACTACTCCGATTCACCGCCGCCCGAGGGCGCCTACCAGAACCGCACGATCACCAGCGCCGGTGCATCAGCGGCGGCCGAGTCGGTCGAGGGCGCGCAGTGCAGCGACGCCCGCAAGCGGCTTGCGCAGTTGCGCAGCGACGGGCCGGTGGGGTTCGATACCGATGAGGACGGCAGGCCCGATTCGACCATGGACGCCGAACAGCGTGCGGCGCAGACCCGCCTCGCCGAGGCCGCGATCGCGGCCGCCTGCACCGCCCGCGATAGCAAGGCACAGCCGCAGGCATAACAGCCACGGGTTGCCGGACCGTCATTGGGTCGCGCTGCACCGGCGGCGCGCGGCGGGGCATCATCACGGCCGCCGCAAACGCGCCGTACGCATCCACTGCTACCCGCCGGCAGGCGCGTTTGGTGCGTGCGCTGACGGACCATTGGCCTCGGCGTCGACAGCGTGGTCCGGCGCCGGCTCGTGCGATTGCGGCGAGTCCGGTCGAGGCACCGCGGGCGTCGGCGTGCCGCCCCTGGCGGCGAGCGCCATCAGGACCGATCCGGCGATCACCAGCAGGACCAGGCCCAGCAAAATTCCGATCACACCCCGGCGAACCGCCATGGTCGGGCCTCCCGTGTTGCCGTTGCCGCTTCGTGCGGCGCGGCTTATCGGCGATGCGAACACGCATCGGGTCAATGCCACGTGATTCGATGTCATCGCCCCGTGGCACGCTCCGCTCGCAGTAGCCGGTCACCACCGGGTAACCCGATCCGTTCCCTCCATGCACAGTCCCCGAGGAGTGCTTGGTGCCACCCCCCTTGCCGATCCGGCCATCGTTGACCGTCATCGGGTCCACGGGCACTGGGGCGAGGTGCGCCGACGGCGCCGTCGGCGCCGTCGGCGCACCTGAGGCTGACGGCATGGGGCCAAGGGGTATCGGCGCGACGGCGCCCAAGGGGCGACGCTCAGCCGGGCGCAGCGTGCGAAGCCACGGCGGCCGCGCCACGGCATGCCAGAATGCCCGCCTCCCCGTGCCGAAAATCCGCCGATGCGCCTGTCGCAGTTCCATCTCCACACCAGCAAGGAAACCCCCGCCGACGCCGAGGTGATCAGCCACAAGCTGATGCTCAAGGCGGGCATGATCCGCAAGCTCGCCTCCGGCCTGTACACCTGGTCACCGCTGGGCCTGCGGGTGCTGCGCAAGGTCGAGCGGGCGGTGCGCGAGGAAATGAACGCCGCCGGCGCGATAGAACTGCTGATGCCCTCGGTGCAGCCGCTGGAGCTGTGGCGCGAAAGCGGCCGCCTGGACACGTTCGGCCCGCTGCTGCTCAAGCTCAAGGACCGCAAGGAGCAGGACTACTGCGTCGGCCCGACCCACGAGGAAGTGATCACCGATTTCGCGCGCAACGAGCTGGCCAGCTACAAACAGCTGCCGGTGACCTTCTACCAGATCCAGGCCAAGTTCCGCGACGAGATCCGCCCGCGTTTCGGGGTGATGCGCGCACGCGAGTTCCTGATGAAGGACGCCTACTCGTTCCACCTCAGCGACGAGGACCTGGATCGCGAATACCGCCACATGCACGCGACCTACAGCCGCATCTTCACCCGGCTCGGGCTGAAGTTCCGCGCAGTGCAGGCCGACAGCGGCGCGATCGGCGGCGACGCCTCGCAGGAGTTCCACGTGCTGGCCGACTCGGGCGAGGACGCGATTGCGTACTGCATCGGAGATGGCGACGGGTCGTCCGGCTACGCGGCCAATCTGGAAGCCGCCGAAGCGCTCTCGCCCGGCGAACGCGCCGCCGCCACCGAGACGATGCGCAGGATCGACACGCCGACGCAGAAAACTTGCGAGGCGGTCGCCGCGCTGATGGGCATCGCGCTCGATCGCACGGTCCGGTCGATCGCGCTGATCGGACTGGACCCGGAAAACAATCCGCAGTTCGTACTCGCGCTGGTGCGCGGCGACCACGCCGTCAACGAGATCAAACTGGCCAAGCTGCCGGGCCTGGCCGATTACCGACTCGCGAGCGAGGCCGAGATTCTCGACTATCTTGGTGCCGACCCCGGTTTCCTGGGCCCGGTGGATGCGCGCAAGCCCATCCGCGTGATCGCCGACCGCAGCGTCGCGGCGATGGCCGATTTCGTGGTCGGCGCCAATCAGTCCGGTCAACACCTGGCCGGGGTGAACTGGGGCCGCGATCTGCCCGAGCCGGCACTGGTGGCCGATATCCGCAACGTGGTCGCCGGCGACCCCTCGCCGGACGGCCGCGGCACCCTTGGCATCGCCCGCGGGATCGAAGTTGGCCATGTGTTCCAGCTCGGCCGCAAATATGCGCAGGCAATGGGCTGCAGCGTGCTCGACGAGGCCGGCAAGGCCGCCACGCCGACCATGGGCTGCTACGGCATCGGTGTCTCGCGGATTGTCGCGGCGGCGATCGAGCAGAATCACGACGACGCCGGCATCATCTGGCCCGAGGCCATCGCGCCGTGGCAGGCGGTGGTATGCGTGATAAACCCGAAAAAGGACGTGGCGGTCGCCGAGGCGGCCGAGGCCCTGTACAGGGAACTCAATGCCGCCGGTATCGATACCACGCTGGACGACCGCGGGCTGCGCCCCGGCGCGATGTTCGCCGACATCGAACTGATCGGCATTCCGCACCGGGTCGTGGTGTCCGAGCGCGGGCTTGCCGCAGGCACGCTGGAATACCGGCATCGCCGTGCCAGCGAGGCCGAAAACCTCGACCGCGAAACGCTGCTGGACCGCATCACGGCCGCAGGTTGAATCACGACCAATAACTGTCGCCCCCCCTGCGTCGTCTACCGAACTCGTAGGCTGGGCTGCCAAGCCCGGCATCGCGGGTAAAGGCGCTGGGCTTGTCAGCTCAGCCTACAAAAAACGAGGGCGGCGGCAGTCCGCCAGCCCCGGGACCGGACATATTCGCCTGCATTTACTAAATGCGGCCAGACGATTATCATCCGCCGCAACCATGGACTGGCCGAGTATCCCGTATCCAATTTCCGGAGGTTTCCATGTCGATCGACATCAATGCGCTGTCAGCCAAAGAGCTGCAGACGCTGATCAGCAAGGCCAAGAAGCGCAAGACCACGCTGAACAAGCGCAAGCCGGTGACGGTGGTCCGCAAGAAGCTGACCACACAGGCCAAGAACGAGGGTTACACCATCGCCGAGCTGTTCGGCAGCGGCGCCGCGGCGACGCCGCGCAGCAGTTCCAGTACGCCCCGGAAAGCCCGCAAGTCGCTGGGCAAGGTCGCGCCGAAATACCGCGATCCATCCAATCCGGATAACACCTGGACCGGCCGCGGCAAGCAGCCGCGCTGGCTGGCGGCGTATACCTCGGCCGGCCGGGGGCTGGAAGAGTTCAAGATCGACCGGTAACCGGTTGCATGTTGTTGTGAAAGACGCCGGCCTCGTGCCGGCGTTTTTTTTGGGCGCCGCGGACTCGGGACTCGGGACTCGGGACTCGGGACTCGGGACTCGGGACTCGGGACTCGGGAAATGCTATTCCACTGCCGTCCCGAGCGCAGCGAGGGATCTGTTTTCTTTACGTGAAGGAAAAGCAGATCTTCTCTATTTTGTTGGATTGGCCGCTGCAACATCGCACGGGGCGAGGCTTTGGTAGAGCGGAGCTTGCTCCGCTGCCCCGCCGCGACGTCAACAGCAGCCGAGCAAGCTCGGCTCTACGGGACGGCTCTACGGGGCTGTTCGCTGCCCGGGCTCAACCTAGAGATTCCGCCGCGCCGGCAACAGCAGATTGCCGAACAGCAGGCCGGCAATCAGCGCCAGCAGGATATTGAGTACCGCCAGCATCGCGTCCTGGCCGGCATCGACGTCCTGCTGCTGGATCAGCGTCAGCAGCCCGCGCAGGCTCGCGCTGCCGGGCACCAGCATGATGATGCCGGGCACGCGGATGATCGCGCCGGGACGGTGGCACCAGCGCGCGTAGGCGTTGCCGGCGGCGGTGATGGTCAGCGCGGCCAGGAAGATGCCGGCCGGCGAGCCCAGCGCCAGGCCGGCGTAACGCGCAATCAGGTAGCCGCTGGCGGCGGCCAGCATCACCTTCGGATAATCGCTGCGATGGCCACGGAACAGCACCGCGAACGCGAACGAGGCCATCAGCAGGGCCACCCACTCGACCCAGTCCGGCTGCGGCCGCAGCGCCCGTACCGCCGGCTGCAACCCGACCAGATCGGCGATGTACAGCGCGATCACGGTGCCGACGGCGAGCTTGAGCACCGTGGTCACCGCGCCGGCGAAGCGCGCGGTGCCCGAGACCAGGTGCTGGCTGGTCAGCTCGCTGATCGCGTTGGTCAGCGCCAGGCCGGGCAGCAGCACGATCAGCGAGGCGATGATCACGGTGTTCTGGTTCAGCGGGGCGATGAGGCTGGCGATCAGGATGGTGACCCCGGCGGCGACCATCGCCGCGATCGCATCCACGCCCTCCTTGAGCCGCGGGCGCGAGTCCGACAGCAGCACCAGGGCGCCGATGAGCAGCCCGTTGACCGCGGCCACGCCGATGTCCAGCCACGGCAGCCGCAGCACCCCCGCCACCGCGGCCGCCGCCAGGCCGAAACCCAGCACCTGCATCAGCTTGGCGCGCCGGGTCGGCGGCACGTCGAGCGCGCTCATCGCGGCGTGCCCTTCTGCCATGTTGAGCTTGCCGGCCAGCATCTCCTCGGCGATTCGGTCGGTCTCGCCCAGCCGGTACAGGTCGTTCTCGCCGGGCGGCAGCCGGATCACGCGGGTGGTGTCGCTCTCGCCGGGCGGGCGCAGCGGGTCGCTGAAGGTCAGGATCAGGCCGGTCGGATTGGACCAGGGTTCGCACTCCAGCCGCAGTTTCTGCGCGACGGATGTGATCGCCCCCTCCAGCCGTTGCGAGGTGGTGCCGTAGGCGTGCAGACGCTCGGCCAGCTCGATCACGAAGTGGATGCGGGCGGCGTAACTGGCATCGCTCAAAGGCGTCGGGCTGTGCATGGCCGAAAGCATCGCACGCGCCTGCGTCGCCGGCAGCATGCAGCAGTGCAAGTCCGCCACTCGCTTGCCGCGACAAGCCTGTATCCTCGGGCCGAGCCCTATGACCGAGCCCAGCGCGCAGCCACCGCAGATCGAGATCGACGGCCAGGGCGCGTCGCGCTTGCGGCTATCCGGCCGCTGGACGTTGAAGTTCGCCCACGCGATCAGCCGCGCACTGGCGGAGGCGCCGCGTTCGGCCACCGTCATCGACGCGCGCGGGGTCGAGCGACTCGATTCGCTCGGCGTATTGCAACTGGTGCGGTTCGCCAAACGACGCAAGCTCGATTTCGACGGCTTCGTGTTCGATGAAAACCACCGCGCCCTGGTCGCGGCGATCGACGACGTCGCCGACGAGCGCCCCCCGCAGAAGCACGAGTACGGCGTGCATGCGGCGCTGGCCCGGCTCGGCTACGCGGTCGAGGAGAACTGGAAGGAGCTGCTGGCGCTGCTGGCGTTCTTCGGCGAGGTGCTGGTCAAGCTGCTGCGCATGGTCCGGCAGCCTGGCCGGTTCCGCCCGACCGCCACCGTGCACCAGATGGAGCAGGTCGGCCTGGATGCGGTGCCGCTGGTCGCGCTGCTGTGCTATCTGGTCGGCGCGGTGATCGCGTTCCTCGGCTCGACCATCCTGCGCGATTTCGGCGCGGTGATCTTCGTGGTCGAGCTGGTCAGCATCGCGTTCCTGCGCGAGTTCGGCGTGCTGCTGACCGCGATCCTGCTGGCCGGGCGCACCGCCAGCGCGTTCACCGCGCAGATCGGCGCGATGGTCAGCCGCGAGGAGGTCGATGCGATCCGCACCCTGGGCATGGATCCGATCGACCTGCTGGTGATCCCGCGCGTGCTGGCCTTGCTGGTGATGCTGCCGCTGCTGACCTTCGTGGCGATGATCGCCGGCCTGCTCGGCGGGCTCACGGTCGGCGCCTACGGCCTGGACATTCCGCCGCAGCAGTACCTGGCGCGCATGCAGGACACGATGGAGCTGCGGCACTTCCTGGTCGGAATGGTCAAGGCCCCGGTGTTCGCGCTGGTGATCAGCCTGATCGGCTGCCTGGAAGGCCTGCAGGTCAAGGGCACCGCGCAGTCGGTCGGCGAGCGCACCACGTCCAGCGTGGTGCAGTCGATCTCGCTGGTGATCGTGCTCGATGCGTTCGCGGCAATCTGGTTCATGGAAATGGGCTGGTGAGTGCGAGTGAATCGCGGCCGGTGGCCGCTGTGAGGTGGGTGAGCCGCGGCCGTGGGCCGCTGTAAGGTGGGTGAGGTGCGGCCTGCGGCCGCTGGCAAGTGAAAATCAATCATCCGGAGTCCGGCTTTTGCTCTTACTGACTTCTTATCTCATACAGGCGGCGCAGCCGCCGGCTCACTGCTCCCGGAGCAGCGTCACCCCATGAGCCACGCGGCGCCCCCCGAGACCGCCATGCACGACCGCGACCCGATCATCCGCGTGCGCGGCCTGGTCAACCGCTTCGGCGAGCAGCTCGTGCACGACGAGCTCGACCTGGACGTGATGCCGGGCGAGATCATCGGCGTGGTCGGCGGCTCGGGCAGCGGCAAATCGGTGTTGATGCGCTCGATCCTGGGGCTGCGCACGCCCGACGCGGGCGAGATCGAGGTGCTCGGCATCGACGCGCGCAGCGAGGATGCGATGCAGCACCGCGAGATCGAGCGCCGCACCGGCGTGTTGTTCCAGGACGGCGCGCTGTTCTCGTCGCTGAGCGTCGGCGAGAACGTGCAAGTGCCGCTCAAGGAATACCACCGCGGCCTGCCCGATTCGCTGCGCTACGAGCTGGCGCTGCTGAAGGTCAAGCTCGCCGGCCTGCCGGCGGACGCGCTGGACAAGCTGCCGGCACAGCTCTCGGGCGGCATGCGCAAGCGCGCGGGGCTTGCGCGCGCGCTTGCGCTGGATCCGCCGCTGCTGTTCCTCGATGAGCCGACCGCCGGGCTGGACCCGATCGGCGCGGCCGCGTTCGACCGGCTGATCCGGACCTTGCAGCAGGCGTTGGGGCTGACGGTGTTCTTGATCACCCACGACCTCGACACGCTTTACGCCATCTGCGACCGCATCGCGGTGCTGGCCGATCGCAGGGTGATCGCCTGCGCACCGCTGGCCGAGGTCGAGCGGCTCGATCACCCGTGGGTGCAGGAATATTTCCACGGCCCGCGCGCGCGCGCCGCGCAGGAAGCCCTGGGCCGGGAAGTCGCGGGCCGGGAACCGGGGATATTGAACCGATGAAGTCCCTCCTGCCGGCGGCCCCGCTGCGCACCAGTGCGCTACCCTGCGCCCGATACCCCACGATGAGCACGGGCCGCGGACCGAAGGCAGCGCAGTGAACCATTTCCGATTCCCTATGCCTCTATTCCCGATGCCCCCATTCCCTATCCCACAACCCCGGCCCTGACCATGGAAACCAAGGCCAACTACGTACTCATCGGCGCCTTCACGATCATCGTGTCGCTGTTCCTGCTGCTGTTCGCACTGTGGGCGGCCAAGTACTCCTCCGAGCGCAGCTGGCGCGAGTACGCGGTGATCTTCAACGAGCCGGTGACCGGGCTGTCCGAAGGCAGCACCGTGCAGTACAACGGCATCGCGATCGGCACCATCGAGTCGCTGCAGCTGGCGCCGGACGATCCGAGCCAGGTATTCGCGCGCCTGCGCGTCCGGGAGGACGTGCCGATCAAGACCGACACCCGCGCCAAGATGTCGATGACCGGCATCACCGGCAGCCCGATCATCCAGCTCACCGGCGGAAGCCCGGGCAGCCCGGCGCTGCACGAGGTCGACACCCGCGACGTCCCGGTGATCGAGACCGAGGCCTCGGCGCTGCAGAACATCGCCGATACCGCCAACCGGCTGGTCGCGCGCCTGGACCGGGTGCTCAGCGAGGAGAACGTCGAGCGCGTCGCCAACACCCTGGAGAACATCGAGGCGATGACCGGCGCGGTGGCCGACCAGCACGAGGACCTGCGCGCGCTGATCGTCAACGCGCGCCAGTCCAGCGAGCAACTGCAGGCCACGCTGGCCACCACCCACCGCACGATGGAGGGGCTGGACCGCGAACTGGTCGACAAGCTGCCGGCGCTGGTGGCCCGGCTCGACAGCACCTTGAACAACCTGGACTCGGCCGCCGGTGGCGCCGACGCCATCCTCAGCGAGAACCGCGCGGCGATCAGCAGCTTCGCCAACGACGGCCTGGCCCAGCTCGGCCCGACCCTGGGCGAGCTGCGCCTGCTGGTGCGCGACCTGCGCCGCATCAGCGACCGCCTTGACAGCAACCCGGCGCGCTACCTGCTCGGCCGCGATGCCCCGAAGGAGTTCGAGCCCGAATGACCACACCGACTTTGCCTTTGCGCCCCGCCGCGCGCGCCTGCCTGGCCGCCATCGCACTGCTGATGCTGGCCGGCTGCACGGTCGTCGGCGGCGGCGAGCGCGAGGACGCCCGCCTGTACATGCCCGATCCGCGCGTGCCGGCCGACCCGGCGTGGCCCGAGGTGTCCTGGCAGCTGTCGGTGAGCAACCCCACCGCGGCGCGCATGATCGACAGCCTGCGCATCGCGGTGCGCCCGGCGCCCAACGAGCTGCAGGTCTACAAGAGCGGCGGCTGGGCCAAGCGCCCCAGCGACATGCTCGAGGACGCACTGCTGCGCACGCTGGAGGACTCGGGACGGATCCCGGCCGTCGCCCGCCAGGGCAGCGGGGTCAGCGCCGACTACAAGCTGGTGCTCGACCTGCGCCGGTTCGAGTCGGACTACGTGCGGGACGGCGCGAGTCAGTCCGCGAGTCAGCCCGCAATCCCGGCGGCGACCATCGAGGTCAACGCCAAGCTGCTGCACGCCCAGGACCAGCAGGTGATCGCCACGCGCACCTTCCTGCAGGCACAACCGGCCGCGAGCACTGCGGTACCGGAGGTGGTGGAGGCGTTCGAGCAGGCACTCGGCACGCTCAGCCACGAGATGGCCGGCTGGATCCTGTCCACCGGCCAGGCCCACGAACGCAACGGACACCGCTGAGCAAGGTTTGCCGGCAGCCGATCACCGCAAGCCGACCGGATGCGACCGTGTAGGAGCGGCTTCAGCCGCGATCCAAAATCGGTTCGCCGTTGCCCTCCACGGCTGCGCCGCGTCCCTGCTTCCCACGCGCCGGACCCGCTCGGCCACCCGCGATGAAACCCCGCGTCAGCGGAATGGCGGCGTCGCATCCGGTTCCGGTTCGCGGCTGAAGCCGCTCCTACAAAGCGGTGTGCACACCACTGTCGCGGCAGGTGCGTGACAACGTACCTGCGACGCCACATTTGCGACAATCGCCGGCCACGAGCGCGAGCAAGCGGAGAGCAGCATGAGCGAACAGTCCCCCACCGGCGCCACCGAGACCGAGCGCGACGTGATGGAGTACGACGTCGTCGCCGTCGGCGCCGGCCCGGCCGGTCTATCGCTGGCGATCCGCCTCAAGCAGCTGGACCCGGACATTTCGGTCTGCGTGATCGAGAAGGCCTCGACCATCGGCGCGCACATCCTCTCCGGGGCGGTGATCGAAACCGGCCCGCTCGACGAGTTGCTGCCCGACTGGCGCGACAACCCGCCGCCGATCTGCGTGGCGGCCACCGAGGACGAATTCTGGCTGCTGAACAAGACCGGCGGCCGCAAGCTGCCGGTGCCGCCTGGCATGCACAACAAGGGCAACGTCATCGTCAGCCTCGGCGCGATGTGCGCGTGGCTGGCGCCGCAGGCCGAGGCACTCGGCGTGGAGATCTACCCAGGCTTCGCCGCGGCCGAGACCCTGCACGACGAAACCCCCGGGGAAGGCTCCGGCAAGGTGATCGGTGTGCGCATCGGCGACATGGGCCTGGCCCGGGACGGCGCGCACAAGCCCGGCTACACCGCCGGGATCGATATCCACGCCAAGGTCACCGTGCTTGCCGAAGGCGCGCGCGGGCACCTGACCAAACGGCTGATCCGGCGCTTCGAGCTGGACGCCGGGCACGACCCTCAAGGCTTCTCGATCGGGATCAAGGAGCTGTGGCAGGTGCCCGAGGAGCGCGTATCGCCGGGCAAGATCGTGCACAGCTTCGGCTGGCCGGCCGACACCAGCACCTACGGCGGCAGCTTCCTGTACCACCTGGACAAGGGCCGGATCGCGCTCGGCTACGTCAGCGGGCTCGACTACCAGGACCCGGAATACAAACCGTGGGAGGCCTTCCAGCAATGGAAGAACCACCCGATGATCAAGCCGCTGCTCGAAGGCGGCAGCATCGTCTCGGCCGGCGCGCGCGCGATCGTCACCGGCGGCTGGCAGTCGCTGCCAACCGTCGAGATGCCCGGCGCGATTTTGATCGGCGATACCGCCGGGCTGCTCAACGTGCCCAAGATCAAGGGCACCCATCAGGCGATCCGCTCCGGCATGCTGGCCGCCGAGCACCTGGTGGCATCGAAGCTCGCGCCGGAAGGCTTCGACGCCAAACTGCGCGCGTCCGCGGCGATGGCCGAGCTCAGGCAGGTCCGCAACATCAAGCCCGGTTTCAAGCACGGGCTGTGGCTGGGCATGCTCAACGCCGCGTGGGAGACGGTCACGCGCGGCCGCTCGCCGTGGACGCTGAAGAACAAGCCGGACTGGTGCGCCATGGAGAAGCTCGACGAGTACCGGTCACCGGAGCGCGGTTACATCGACCGCGAGCTCGCCCCGCGCGACCGCCTGGCCGGGGTCTACTTCGCCGCGACCGAGCACGACGAGGACCAGCCGGTGCACCTGCAGGTCGCCGACACCTCGATCTGCATCGAGCGCTGCACGGTCGAATACGGCAATCCGTGCACCCGCTTCTGCCCGGCCGGGGTCTACGAGATCGTCGAGGAACCGTCCAGCGACGGCGACGGCGAGCCGGTCAAACGCCTGCAGATCAACGCCGCCAACTGCGTGCACTGCAAGACCTGCGACATCAAGGACCCGTACGAGATCATCAACTGGGTCACGCCCGAAGGTGGGGCGGGACCGAACTACCAGAACCTCTGATCGAGGCAGCGCGCCGGCGGCACATGCCGCCCGGCGCGGCCCGCGAGGTGTTCCCCCGGGCTTGTGGCCCGATACCGGCCGCCAGCCCTCGCGGGCTGGCAGCGACGCGGTCTCAGCCGCGGCCTCCGGTCAACGGACGATCCGCCACGCCAGGTTGGCCACCTGCGTCACCGCCTGCTCATTGGTCACCCCGGCCGACGGCCAGATCGTGTTCACACCGCTGCTGCCGTTGCGCCACAGGATGTCGGCGCGACCGTCACCGTTGTAGTCGCCGACGCCGGCGACGGCCCAGGCTTGGTTGGCTACCCTCGGCACGGCCTGCTCGCTGGCGGTGCTGCCCGATGGCCAGATCGTGTTGTCACCGCTGCTGGTGTTCCGCCACAGGATGTCGGCACGGCCGTCGCCGGTGAAATCTCCCACGCCGGCGACCGTCCAGGCGAGATTGGCGACCTGGATCACCGTCACTTCGCTGGCGCTGGATGCCGATGGCCAGATCGCGTTGGCGCCGTTGCGGGCATTGCGCCAGAGGATGTCCGAGACGCCATCGCCGTTGAAGTCACCCACCCCGGCCACGATCCAGTCCGTGTTGGACCGCGTGGTGACCCCCTGCAACTGCCCGGAGTCGCCGGACCGCCAGATCCGGTTCGCACCGGTGCCGCGGTTGCGCCACAGGATGTCGTCACGGCCATCACCGTTGAAGTCGCCGACCCCCACGATCTTCCAGTCCAGGTTCGACTCGGTCGCCACCGCGATCTCGTTGCCCGCGATAGCGGCGCGCCAGATCGTACCGGCGCCCGAGCTGCGGTTGCGCCACAGCAGGTCGGAGCGGCCATCGCCGTCGAAATCACCGACGCCCGCGACCTGCCATGCCAGGTTGCCTACGCGGGCCACCGCCTGCTCGCCGGAGGTGCTGGCGGACGGCCACAGGGTGTTGGCGCCGGTGGTGACGTTGCGCCAGAGAATGTCCGACACGCCATCACCATTGAAATCGTGACGGACCGGCTGTCCCACCGGCACAACGCTGGCGCGGAACGAGGCGACGGCCGCAGTGGTCTGGTTCAGGCTGCGTGCGTTGTCGGACTGGTTGGCCACACCGCAGGCGCGCCCGCCGCAGGACGTCACATCCGGATTGGAGAACACCCGGTAGGACCTCTGGCCCGAATCGCCGTAGGCCATGACGGTGTAGAAGTCGCCACTGGTCGAGTCGGTCTTCTGGCCGAACGAGTAGTCGTAGGCGCCGTAGCTCAGCACGCCGTCGTCATTCTTCGAATTCTCACGGTCATGGGTGGAGCCCATGTTGTGGCCCAGCTCATGCGCGAAGGTCTCCTCGCGGCAGAAATAGGTCTTGCCGTCGGTGCCCTGGTCCTGGCCATCGCTGGCCACGGAGTAGCCGAAGTACTCGTCGTTCTGGCTGATGCCGCGGCGGCCGCCGCCGATCAGCCAGGCGACGCCACAGCCCTCGTTCTCCGGGTCCTGGAAGCGGCGCAGCACCACCACCAGGTCGGCGCCGTAAATGTCGCGCGCGGTGCGCAGGGCCGAGAACGCCGGGTCCGGCGTCAGGCGCGTGGAAGGCGCGCGGAAGCCGGTCACCTTCTCCAGCGCGTCGCCGTTGCCGGTTGCGTCGGGGAACGACACTTCCATCGAATGGACCAGGCGGACTTCGGCGTTGACCGCGCTGTTGCGGTAGGCCTCGTTGGTGATGTCGACCAGGTTGTGGATGCGGGTCAGCGCCGCCGAGGTGCCACCGCGATGCTGGGCGAACCCCGAGGTGTAGCCGACCAGCACATCGATCAGGGTCCTGCCCGAACTGGTCGCCGCCACCGCCTGCGCGCCCGCAGTCTGCATACCGGACACGCTCGATGAGCCCGCCGCGATTTTGGGCGGCACGAAGAAGTCCGGTGCGGTCGGGCGCGTGGCCTCGTTGTGGATCTCGCGCAGCTGGCGCGGATCGGCCGCCACCACCCAGGCGCGGCCGTCGGCCACGGTCAGCCGCAGCGGCGGCTTCCCGCGCTGCGGAATGGTGCCGAAGACCGCATCCGGGCCGAAGGTGATGACCGAGTCCTCACCGGGAGCGCCGGGCGCCCGGCCGATCCAGCTCCAGTTGCCATCGGGATGTTCGACGTGACGCTCGTAGGCAAGGTCGATGATGCTGCCGTCGGGCGCGGTGAAGCGCAGGTTGCCGCTGACCGCCGCACGCAGCGCATGCTCCTCGCTCAACTCGGCCGCGTGCCAGGTGTAGGCGCCGGTCTTGCGGACCACCGGCTCGACCGGGTACTGCACCAGCGAGCCGCGATCGGGCGCATTGGCGAATGAATGCGGGCCGCGTGCAGCCGGCGCCGATGGGCCCGTCGCCAGACCAGCCGCCGCCAGGGCGGCAGCCTCGGCCTGTGCCGCCGACGCGGTGGCGGCGGAGCTGGCGTTGTTGTCCAGACCGGCGGACCAGTCACTGGAGCAACCCGACAGGAACGCAGCGGCGAGAAGCCAGGGAAGCTTTTTCATATCTGGGTACCCGAAGTTAGGAGGTCAGGCGGCGTACTGCGCCGCGTCGGCTCACCCCGGAGCCTGATAAGGAACCTACAAAACGAGTCTACGCACCCGTCACGCCGCTTGGCAGGTACCACCGACACAAATTACCCCGATTCCCCTGTTCAGGCGGTAGGGCGTTCAGCTCTCAGCGCACTGCACACCCGGTCCTGGCCAGCAGCTCGTCCTTTTCCACGCCCGGCGCCAGCTCCACCAGCACCAGCCCATCGCCGGTCACGTCCAGCACCGCCAGGTCGGTGATGATCCGGTCGACCACCCCCACCCCGGTCAGCGGCAGCGTGCACTCGGGCAGGATCTTGTGGCTGCCGTCGCGGGCGGTGTGCTCCATCAGCACCACCACGCGCTTGACCCCGGCGACCAGGTCCATCGCCCCGCCCATGCCCTTGACCATCTTGCCCGGCACCATCCAGTTGGCCAGGTCGCCTTGGTCGGTCACCTGCATCGCGCCGAGGATCGCCAGGTCGATGTGGCCGCCGCGGATCATCGCGAAGCTGTCGTGGCTGCCGAAGTAGCTGGCCCCGGCCCGCGCGGTGACGGTCTGCTTGCCGGCGTTGATCAGGTCCGCGTCGACCTGCGCTTCCGTCGGAAACGGGCCGATGCCGAGCAGGCCGTTTTCCGACTGCAGCCAGACATCCACGCCGTCGGGGATGTGGTTGGCCACCAGCGTCGGCAGCCCGATGCCGAGGTTGACGTAGGCACCGTCGGTGAGTTCGCGCGCGGCGCGCTGCGCCATCTGGTCGCGGGTCCAAGCCATCACTTGTCTCCCTGGCGCACGGTGCGCTGTTCAATGCGTTTTTCGGGGGTCGGGTTGTGCACGATGCGGTCCACATAGATGCCCGGCAGGTGCACGTGGTCGGGGTCGATCGTGCCGATCTCGACGACTTCCTCGACCTCGGCGATGCACACCGCGCCGGCCATGGCGCAGGCCGGGTTGAAGTTGCGCGCGGTCTTGCGGAACACCAGGTTGCCGGCCCTATCGGCCTTCCACGCCTTGACCAGCGCGACATCGGCCTTGAGCGCGGTTTCCATGACGTAATGCTGGCCATCGAACTCGCGCGTCTCCTTGCCCTCGGCGACCACCGTGCCGTAGCCGGTGGCGACGAAGAACGCCGGGATCCCGGCGCCGCCGGCGCGCAGGCGCTCGGCCAGGGTGCCCTGCGGGTTGAACTCCAGTTCGAGCTCACCGGCCAGGAACTGGCGCTCGAACTCCTTGTTCTCGCCGACGTAGGACGAAATCATCTTGCGGATCTGCCGGGTCTCCAGCAGCAGGCCGAGGCCGAAGCCGTCGACCCCGGCATTGTTGGAGATCGCGGTCAGGCCGGTGACACCGCAGTCGCGCAGCGCGGCGATCAGCGCCTCGGGTATGCCGCACAGGCCGAAACCGCCGACCGCGAGGGTCTGGCCGTCGGCGACGACGCCGCGCAGCGCCTCGTCGGCATTCGGGTACAGCTTGTTCTTCGGATCGCGCGCGCCTGACGTCGCGGCAGTGGCCTGGGCCATCGGGACAGCTCCTTTGCGGGGTCGGGCAAGTCTAGCGCGTGCGTCCCGGTCGCCAGAACCGGACCTTCGGGCAATGGCCGAAGCCTGCGCGCTGCCTTCTCCCGCTTGCGGGGCGAGGAGGAGCGCTTGCGAGCCATGGCTCGCGCGACGAGGAGCGCCTGAGCGCTACGCGCGAAGGCCGGGGCTCGGAGCAAGGTGCCCGAAGGGCGGATGAGGGCACGCGACATCGACCTGTTACGCAAGCGGGTCTCGCTTGCCCTCACCCCGGCCCTCTCCCGCAAGCGGGAGAGGGGGCAAAGCGCGGCCTTTTCCTGCGTTCGCGCCAGCGCTATGACCGCCCGTACACATCCTCCAGCCGGACGATGTCGTCCTCGCCCAGGTAGCTGCCCGACTGCACCTCGATCAGCTCGACCGGCTCGCGGCCGCGGTTGCGCAGGCGGTGCACGCTGCCCAGCGGGATGTAGGTGCTCTGGTTCTCGTGCAGTTCGAACACCTTGTCGTCGCAGGTGACCTCGGCCACGCCCGACACCACGATCCAGTGTTCGGCGCGATGGCGATGCTGCTGCAGGCTCAGCGCGGCGCCGGGCTTGACCACGATCTTCTTGACCTGGAAGCGCTCGCCCAGGCCGATCGAATCGTAGCTGCCCCACGGCCGGTAGACCTTGCGGTGGTACAGGTGCTCGCTGCGACCGGCGGCCTTGAGCGCATCGACCACGGTCTTGACGTCCTGCACCCGGTCCTTGCGCGCAACCAGGGTCGCATCGGCGGTATCGATGATGACCAGGTCCTCGACCCCGATGGTCGCGATCATGCGCCGTTCGGAGGCGCGCACCAGGCTGCCGCGGGTATCGACCGAAATCACGTCGCCCTCCACGCAGTTGCCTTCGGCGTCGCGCTGCGCCACCGACCACAGCGAC
Source organism: Novilysobacter longmucuonensis (assembly GCF_046600735.1). Taxonomy (NCBI): domain Bacteria; kingdom Pseudomonadati; phylum Pseudomonadota; class Gammaproteobacteria; order Lysobacterales; family Lysobacteraceae; genus Novilysobacter; species Novilysobacter longmucuonensis. The sequence goes on along the minus strand of NZ_JBJMAW010000003.1, from coordinate 93,920 downwards.
GACCACGAACCGATGTCGCTCCAGCCGCAACTCACCGGCACCACCGCGGCGCGATCGGTGTTCTCCATCACCGCGTAATCGATCGAGTCGCTCGGACTGGCGGCGAACGCCTGCTCATCGATGCGGATGAAATCCAGGTCCGAGCTCGCCTGCGCGTGCGCCGCACGCGCGGCCTGGAGAATGCCCGGCGCATGCCGCGCGAGCTCGTCGAGGTAGCGCTGCGCCTTGAACAGGAACATGCCGGAGTTCCATGCGTAGCCGCCATCGGCCAGGTAGCGCTCGGCGGTGGCGGCGTCGGGCTTCTCGACGAAGCGTTCGATCCGATAGCCGCCGAGGGCAGAGTCCACGCCTCCGCCGTGACCGCCGCCTGGCAGCAGCGGCGCGCCGCGCAGGATGTAGCCATAGCCGGTCTCGGCGTAATCGGGCTGGATCCCGAACGCGACCAGCCAGTCCTGCCCTGCGAGCACCATCGCGCTGCCGACCGCGTCGCGGAACGCGGCCTCGTCCTCGATCAGATGATCGGCCGGCATCACCAGCATCATCGCGTCGCGATCGTTGGCCAGTACGTGCAGCGCGGCCAGCGCGATGGCCGGCGCGGTGTTGCGCGCGACCGGCTCCAGCAGGATGCCGCCGCTGGCCACGCCGACCGCCTGCAACTGCTCGCCGACCATGAACCGGTGATCCTCGCTGCACACCGTCACCGGCGGCTGTGCGTCCGGCAATGCGCTCGCGCGCAGGATGGTTTCCTGGAACAGCGATCTGTCCCCGATCAGCGACAGGAACTGCTTGGGCTGGTTCTGCCGCGACAACGGCCACAGCCGCGTGCCGCTGCCACCACTGAGCACCACCGGATGCAGCATCGTCCCACCTCGTCGTCTGGATCGACAAAAAGCATAGCCCAGCCCCGCCCGGTGACTGCGCCTTTCATCCGCCTTCGCTAGAATGAGGGTCTCGGCCAACACGGCCGCGCACCCCACAAGGAACCCCGCACGATGAAGATCCTCGTCGGCTACAAGCGCGTGGTGGACTACAACGTCCGCATCCAGGTCAAGCCCGACGGCACCGGCGTGGTCACCGACGGTGTCAAGCTGTCGGCCAACCCGTTCGACGAAATCGCGCTCGAGGAGGCCCTGCGCCTGCGCGACAAGGGCATCGCCAGCGAAGTCGTGGTCGTCACGATTGCTCCGGCCGATGCCCAGGCGCATCTGCGCAACGGCCTGGCGATGGGCGCCAACCGCGCGATCCATGTGGTCTGCGATGAGCCGGTGCAGTCGCTGACCGCCGCGCGCACTTTGCTCAAGCTGGTCGAGAAGGAGCAGCCCGACATCGTGATCCTGGGCAAGCAGGCAATCGACGACGACGCCAACCAGACCGGGCAGATGCTGGCGACCCTGTGGGGCCGGCCGCAGGCGACCTTCGCGTCCAAGGTCGAGATTGAGAACGGCAAGGCCACGGTGACGCGCGAGGTCGACGCCGGCCTGGAGACGCTGGAAGTCGACCTGCCGGCCGTCATCACCACCGACCTGCGCCTCAACGAGCCGCGCTTCATCAAGCTGCCCGACATCATGAAGGCCAAGAGCAAGCCGCTGGAATCGATCGCCTTCGCCGACCTCGGCGTGGACGCGACCGAGGGCCTGAAGACCACCGGGCACGCCGCGCCGCCCAAGCGCAGCAAGGGCGTGATGGTCAAGGATGCAGCCGAACTGGTCGCCACGTTGAAGCAGAAAGGCCTCCTTTAACCCTGTAGGAGCGGGCCATGCCCGCGATGCTTCTCGGCCGCGGAAGAGCGGTCGCGGGCATGGCCCGCTCCTACAGCCACGAGCCAGTCACAGGTCTCCGCCCAGGCGGGACGGAACAAAGGAACGAACAATGTCCAAAGTCCTGATCGTCGCCGAGCATCTCGACGGCCAACTCAACGCCTCCACCGCCAAGTGCGTGGCTGCCGCCCAGGCGCTGTCTCCCGAAGCGATCGACATCGCGGTGCTGGCCGCCGACCCCGCCGCCGCGGCCGAGCAGGCCGCCAGGATCGAGGGCGTCACCCGCGTGCTGACGGTCGCCAACGCCGCCAACGAGCACGCCATCGCGCAGGTGCTGGCGCCGCAGGTGGCGAAGCTCGCCGCCGACTACAGCCACGTCTTCGGCCCCAGCACCACCTTCGGCAAGGACCTGATGCCCTGCATCGCCGCGTTGCTCGGCGTCGCCCAGGTCTCCGACATCATGGCGGTCGAGGGCAGCCACACCTTCAAGCGCCCGATCTACGCCGGCAACGCGATCATCACCGTGGAGGCCCCGGCCGACCAGCCGGTGATCGCGACGGTGCGCACCGCCTCGTGGTCGGAAGCCGCGCAAGGCGGCGACGCCACCATCGAGGCGGTCACCGTCGAGGCCGAGCTGCCGGGCCACACCCGCTATGTCGGCTTGGCCGCCGGCGACTCCGACCGCCCCGACCTGCAGAGCGCCAAGCGGGTCGTCTCCGGCGGCCGCGGGGTCGGCTCGTCGGAGAACTTCAAGATCATCTTCGACTTCGCCGACAAGATCGGCGCCGCCGTGGGCGCCTCGCGCGCCGCGGTCGATGCCGGCTACGTGCCCAACGAGATGCAGGTCGGCCAGACCGGCAAGATCATCGCCCCCGAGCTCTACATCGCCGTCGGCATCAGCGGCGCGATCCAGCACCTGACCGGCATCAAGGACGCCGGCACGATCGTGGCGATCAACAAGGACGCGGACTCGGCGATCTTCGAGATCGCCGACATCGGCCTGGTCGGCGACCTGTTCAAGGTGTTGCCGGAACTGGAGCAGGCGCTGGGCTGAGCGCGACCGGCTGCAGCGCGCGGTCGTCGTCCTTGGGGGGATGCCAGAGAACTGCTGCGGCCGCACGGCGAGGGAAAGCAGATCCTTCGCTGCGCCTCAGGATGACGACAGCGGGAGCCCGGGCTGCCGCGCCGCGCCCCGACCGAGCGCCAGCCCCGACCGAGACAAACCATGCGCGTGATTTCCTGGGGCACCTACGACACCGGCAAACCGCGCACGCGGATCCTGCACAAGGGCTTGCGCGCCCACGGCGTGGAGCTCCAGGAGATCCATGCGCGGGTGTGGGAGGGCATCGAGGACAAGTCGCAGGTGCGCGGCCTCGCCTCCAGGCTCGGCCTGCTGGCGCGCTGGCTGTGCGCCTATCCGATGCTCATCTGGCGCCTGCTGCGGGCGCCGCGGCCGGACCTCTACCTGATCGGCTACCCCGGCATCCTCGATGCGTTCCTGATCGCCCCGATCGCGCGGCTGCGGCGCGTGCCAGTGGCCTGGGATGTCTTCCTGTCGATGTACGACACGGTCTGCGAGGATCGCCGCCTGCTCCGGCCCGGCAGCGTGCCGGCCAGCATGCTGCGCTCGCTCGAGCGGCAGGCGCTGCGCTTGCCCGACATTGTCTTCATGGACACCCGCGCCCATGCACGCCGGCTGGAGCGCTTGTTCGGGTTCAACGAAGGCCGCTGCGATGCGGTCTGGGTCGGGGTGGAGACCGAGTACTTCGGTTGCACCGAACCGGCACCGGCATCGGCGCAGAGTGCCGGCACCCTGCGCGTGCTGTTCTACGGCCAGTTCATTCCGCTGCACGGCGCCGCAACCATCGTCGCCGCCGCAGGATTGCTGCGCGACGAACCGATCGAATGGCAACTGGTCGGCCGCGGCCAGGAAGCCGCCCGCATCCGGGCGATGCTGGACAACGATCCGTTGCCACGGGTGCAGTGGACCGATTGGGTCGAGTACGGGCAATTGCAGCGGCTGCTGGCCGCAGCCGATCTGTGTCTGGGCATCTTCGGCACCTCGGAAAAAGCCGCGAGCGTCATTCCCAACAAGGTGTTCCAGATTCTCGCGGCAGGACGGCCACTGGTGACGCGCGACTCGGGTGCGATCCGCGAGCTGCTTTCACCATCGTCCCCCTGCACGTATCTTGTGCCGGCCGGTGATGCTGGCGCACTGGCCGATGCGGTGCTCGCCCATCGACGCAGCCTCGCCGCTGACGGGGCCCGGCGAGCCTGCCACCAGCGGTTGAACGACCGCATCGATGCCGCCGCGATCGGGCGGCAATTCCTCGACATGACCCAACGCAGGTTGCACCGGCAATGACAAACCTACTGGTCCAGGATGCCTTGCTGGGTCCCGCCGCTCCCGAGCTCGGCTGGGTGCCGGCACCGCGTTACCTGCTCCGGCGCCGCCGCATCCTGCGCCAGCTCCGTGACGTGACGCCAGGCGATGTGGTGGAGATCGGCTCCGGCGCCGGCATGCTGCTGCAGGAACTGGCCGAACGGGGTCATCGTTGCCACGCACTGGAAACCTCGGCGCAGGCGCGAACGCTGATCCAGGCCCTGTGCGAGAAATCCGGGTACTCCATTGAGGTCCACCAGACCGCGCCGCAGGACTGGACGGGGCGGTTTCCGATGGTCATGGCCTTCGAGGTCCTCGAGCACATCGAGGACGACCGCGCCGCCCTGCGGCAATGGGCCAGTTGGCTGGCACCCGGGGGCACGCTGCTGATCTCGGTGCCGGCCCATCCGCGCCAGTGGAATGCCGCCGACGTCTGGGCCGGGCATTTCCGGCGCTATCGCAGGAACGAACTGGTCGGGCTGGTCGAGGCGGCCGGGCTGCGACTGGAGCACACCGAGTGTTTCGGGTTTCCGCTGGGCAACCTCACCGAACGGGTCCAGGCCCGCGGCGTGGCCCGCGCCTTCCGGCAGTCCGGCGACCAGGGCCGGCGACAGGACAACAATGACCGCAGCGGCATCGAGCGCGGCCACGTGCTGCGCTGGTACCCGCTGCTGCGCTCGGTGCCGGGCAAGGCTGCGCTGCATACGGCTTTTGTCCTGCAGGCGATGTTCAATCGTCTGCCGTTGGGCAACGGCTACCTGCTGCGCGCCACCCGTCCGCTGTGAGGCGCGACTCGATGGAAGACGACTCGATGAAGCCCGATTCGACGAAGCGCGACTGATGGAGCACGAGTCGAAGAAGCGCGGCCCGATGAAGCGCGCCCTGCACCTGCTGGGGCTGGCGGTCGCCATCGCGGCGTTCGCCTATTTCGTGCTGTACGCATACCGCGCGCTGGCCGGCCAGGACCTCAGCCAGTTGCTGCAACCGCGGGTGATGCTGGCCGGCGCGCTGCTGACCGGGTTGTACGCGCTGCTGGTGTCGCTCACGGCGGTGGCGTGGTCGTGGCTGCTGCGGGGGCTGGGGCAACCGGCAGCGTTCACGGTCACCGGACCGATCCTCGCCACCACGCAGATGGGCAAGTACCTGCCCGGCAATGTCGCGCATCATTTCGGGCGGGTGGTGGTCGCCCGCGGCCACGGCCTGGATACCGGCAGGACCGTGCTGTCGATGGCCTACGAAACCCTGCTGGTGCTGGTCGCGTGCGCGCACGTCAGTGCGCTGACGTTCCTGTGGAGCCCGCCGGCGGCGCTCGCGCAATGGCCGTTGGCGCAATACCGTGCGCCGCTCGTGGTCGCCATCTCGTGCGGTGCACTGGCAATCATGCTGGCCGCGCCGCGGATCGCGGGCATGATCACCCGGCTGCGTGCCGGGCAAGGCGCGCCCGCCGCCGCAGCGGTCCGCGGGCACCCGGGCTGGTTCACATCCCTGGGCTGCTATCTGGTCTATTCGTTGAATTTCGCGCTGGTCGGCGTCGGGTTGTGGGCGGTCGCAAAGAGCCTGTCGCCCGATCCGGTCGGCGCCGCCAGCCTGGTGTTGCTGGTGGGTGCATTCGCCAGCAGCTGGATCCTCGGTTTCCTCGCGCCCGGCGCGCCGGCCGGGCTCGGCATCCGCGAAGCGGTCCTGTCGCTGTGGCTCGGCAGCACGTTCGGCGCCACCATCGCGGTTGCGCTGATCGTGATGCTGCGCATTGCCACTACACTCGGCGACCTGCTGAACTTCCTCTGGGGCAGCGCCGCGCTGGCCCGCGGCCGCAGGCTCCGGCTGCAATGAGGCACGTCGTCGGTTCCGGCAGGCATCGGACGACACCCTTGCCGCCGCACTGCGGTGATCATTTTTTGTCCATACCACCTACCTGTTCGGAGCACCGCTCAGCATGAAGCTCATCATCCAGATTCCCTGCCTCAACGAATCCGAGACCCTGGGCGTCGCGCTGGGTGCACTGCCGCGCCAGGTGCCGGGTTTCGACCAGGTTGAATGGCTGATCATCGATGACGGCTCCACCGACGACACCGCCGCGCTGGCCAGGGAGCTCGGGGTCGACCACGTCATCCGGCACCCGGTCAATCGCGGGCTGGCCACGGCCTTCATGACCGGGCTCGATGCGTGCCTTCGGCTGGGCGCTGACGTCATCGTCAACACCGATGCCGACAACCAGTACGAGGCGGCCGACATCCCCAGGCTGACCGCCCCAGTGGTCGCCGGCGAGGCCGACATGGTCATCGGCAGCCGGCCCATCGGCGAGACCGAGCATTTTTCCTGGATCAAGAAAAAACTGCAGCGCCTCGGCAGCTGGGCGGTGCGCATGGCCAGCAAGACCCAGGTGGAGGATGCCCCCAGCGGCTTCCGCGCGATCTCGCGCGAGGCGGCAATGCGCCTGAACGTCTTCAGCGCCTACACCTATACGCTGGAGACCATCATCCAGGCCGGCCAGAGCAATCTGCGCATTGCCTGCGTGCCGGTTCGCACCAACGCCGACCTGCGCCCATCGCGCCTGGTGAAGAGCATCCCCAGCTACGTGAAACGGTCGCTGCTGACCATCGTGCGCGTGTTCGTGATCTACCGGCCGCTGGCACTGTTCGTCTATGCGGGCTCGGTTTTCCTGATCATCGGCCTCATGGCCGGCCTGCGCTTCGTCTTCTATTACCTGCAAGGTGCCGGCGGCGGCCACGTGCAGTCGGTAATCTTCGCATCGCTGTTCATCACCCTGGGCGTACTGCTCTACATGATGGGCCTGATCGGTGACCTGATCGCCACCAACCGCAAGCTTCTCGAGCGGGTCAGTCTGCAATTGCGCCGTCTCGACCTGCCTCGCGACGTGCCCCGCGACCTGCCCCGCGAGTGACCGACATGGACCGCCGGTGGTTCCACCCGCGCTCCGGTCTGCTCGCCCTGCTGCTGTATGCGGCGGTGGCCGCGCTTACCCTGGGCGCCAATCCGTTCAAGGGCGAAACGATCACGCCATTCGACGTGCTGGTCAGCCAGCGCGCGTGGGAGTTCGTCGACCCTGAGGCGGAAGTCAGGAGCTACCAGCGCTCGGACATCCTCAACGCGCTGCTCCCGCAATGGGAGGTCGCCAAGAAGCAGCTTCAGGACGGCCAGGTACCGCTGTGGAACGACAAGGTCGCCGGCGGCGGCACGTTCCTGAGCCTGAACACGAACCTGTTCACCCCGGCTTTTGCGATATTCGCCGTCACGCCCGATCCGGCGCTCGGCTTCTATCTGGGGACGCTCTTCAACCTGGCGCTCGCCGGACTGGGCATGCACCTGTTCCTGCGCCGGCATGTAGGCGCACCCGCGGCCATCATCGGCGCGATCACTTTCGAGCTCTGTGGCTTCAATGCCGCGTGGCTGTACTGGCCGCACGTGCTGACGCTGATCTGGGCACCATGGTTGTTGTGGGCGATCGACCGCTGCGCGCACCGGCCCGGGGCCGGCAACAGCCTGCTGGTGGCGGCGAGCTCGGCACTGGTGTGGCTGGGCGGCTTTCCGTTCCTGAGCGTGCTGGTGATCGAGATGGCCGGGCTGTACGCGCTCGTCCTGCTGATAACCCGGTGGCGCAGCGGCGACAAGCCGTGGCGGTTCGCAGCGTGGTGCCTGGCCGGCACCGGGCTCGGACTGCTGCTCGCAGCACTGCCGGTGCTCGGGCTCCTGTACTGGTTGCAGCAGTTCGATCTGGGCTACCGCGAGGGACGCGGCAGCTATCTCGACCTCGGCCACTGGAAGCAGTTGTTTCCACCGTGGGCCTACCAGGTACAGCGGGTCGAACAGACGATGTACGTCGGTGCCTCGATGATGGCGCTTGCGGCGGTGGCGCTTGCGGCGTTCCTGGCCACGGTGCTCCGTCGGCGTGGCGTCCGGCCCTTGCCGCTGTTCGGCGTGCTGGTCGTGGCGATCACCGCGGGCCTGGTGTTCGAACTCTGGCCCATGTGGCTGATCGGCTGGTTGCCGGGCATGACGTTCAACTCCTGGTCGCGCGCCATCGGTTTGCTCGACATCGGCCTGGTCATTCTGGGCGCACTGGGCCTGGACCTGCTGTGGAGAGCGGCGAGGCGCAAACCGCTGCGGATCGCGCTGGTGGCGATCGGGCTGGTGCAGGTCATCGAGATCTCGATGTTCTTCAGGGATTTCAACGGTCCGGTGGATGCCGACTACTACTTCCCGCGGACCGCCTCGATCGAGTACGTGCGCGAGCGCGCGGGTCCGTTCGACTACGTGATCACCGACAAGTCCTTCGTCATGTCCGGGACCCTGGGCGTGTATGGCCAGCGCGAATGGCTGGCGCACTACTTCCGCATCCCGGCCCTGCAGGACGCGCTGCATGAAATGGCGAAGCGTCCGTTCAATTCGCATCGCGCGTCGGCGTCGCGTTTCCCCGCTTCCCACATCAAGTACGACGCGCCGGCAATGGCCGACTACAACGTCCGCTACGCGCTGATCGACTCACGCCACGGCCCCGGCACGCCCGAGCGCATCGAGGTGGCGGCCATTGGCGAGCACGTCGCGCTTCCGGCCATGCCGGAGCACTCATATCTGCAGCACTTCAAGCTGCCAGAGGCGACCGCGCTGCTTGGCCTGTCGGTACGGCTGGCGACCTACCGCAAGTCGAAACTTCCCGGGCGGGTCACCCTGCAAGTGCTGGACGCCGGCAACCATGCAGTGGCGGAAGCCGCGATCAACGCCGCGCAGGTCAAGGACAACACCTACATGGACTTTCACTTCACCCAGCCGGTGACGCTGGCGGCCGGCGACTACGCGTTCTCGCTGGCCTATGAACCCCGGGAGCCAGGCTCATGGAGACTCACCGCCTGGGCCTTTGAAGCGCCGGATCCGGCGACTGGGCTCAGCATCGATCGCGAACCCTTTGCTGGCACCATCCAGTATCAACTGCTGGCGCAAGAGTCCGGGGGCAGCGCGTTCCGCCGCGTGTTCATGGCCGACGGCACCGTCGTGCTGGAGAACGGCGATCACCCTGGCGGCCCCTACTTCATTGCCGACCTCCAGGATGGTGCCGATTCGCTCGCCGATGGCACGGTCCAGGTCACGCGCTATCGGTCGGACGCCTTCACGCTGCGCTATGTGGGCGACACCAGCGGATACGTCATCGTGCCCATGAGCATGACTGGCGACTGGCGAGTGACGGTGGACGGCGCGCCAGTCGAGCCGTCGCTCAAGCATGGCGTGATGCCCGCTGTACGGGTCTCCGCTCCGGCGACGATCCGCTTCGAATACCGGCCGGAGCTGTTGCGCTGGCTGTGGCCGTGGCTTGCCGCGGTGGCCGCTGCCCTGCTGGCGATGGCCTGGGCCAGCCGGTGGACCACAAGGCCGGCTCGATGACGCAGGCGCTGGTCCGGACGCGAATCCTGCCGACCGCGGCGCTGGTGGCGCTGATCTTCCTGGCCAAGTTCGTGGCCTACGGATGGCTGGTCACGCCGCTGTGGGACATCCCCGACGAGTCCGGCCACTATTCCTACGTCGAGGACATCATCCGCGGCGAATGGCCGGTGGTCGGTCAGGCGCGCATGGGCGATGAGGTCACCCGGTCCTGGAAAACCCCGACGGCCACGCCGGGCATGAACTGGATCGCGCAACACCCTCCGCTGTTCTACGTCCTGGACGCGCCGCTGGTCATGGCGGCACAGGCCGCAGGGCTCGATTTCGAGCAGCAGGTCCGTTCGGCGCGCATGCTGGGTGCGCTGTTTGGCGCGCTGACCATCCTCGGCCTCGCGTTGTTCCTGGCCCGGGCCAGCGGCCGCGACGAGCTCGGCCTGGCCGGCGGCATCTTCCTGGCGGCAACGCCGATGTTCACCCATCTGAGCACCGGCGTCAGCCACGACACGCTGGTGGCGTGCACCGCCGCCTGGGCCGCCTACTGGTGCGTGCGGTGGCTGGAGTCCGACAGGTTTCGCCATCTCCTCTTCGCCGCCGCATTGGTCGCGCTGTGCACCGTCACCAAGCTGACCGCACTGGCGATGGCGCTGCCGCTGTTCTTCGCGCTGGCCTGGCGGCTGTGGCGCCAGCGCGGCGTCCTGCCACGCCATCACTGGATCTACCGCACGGCTGCGCTGTGGCTGGTCATGTTCGTCCCCATGTGCCTGTGGATCGCATGGAACCTGACGACCGTCGGCCGGATATTCCCTGACGCGGGCATCCTTTATGACCTCACCCTCGTGCCGATCGGCTTCTTCGAGATGATGCATCGCTTGCCTTACTGGCAGCACACCTTGCTCAACTTCATCGCACTGGTGGGCTGGAACGGTTCTGACGGCGGCGCGGCCAAGTGGGTGAACGCCAACGGCGCGATGGCCCGCTACTTCCTGGCCTGCCTGGGCACGGCCGGGCTGGCAGTGCTGGTCAAGCCTGTGCTCCAGTGGCTGCAGGCGCGACCACGGCATATCGCGATCGGTGTGTCGCTGCTGGTAGTGGCATACGCCAGCTGGGCGCTGCCACTGACCGAGCTGGCGGCATGGGTGTGCCTGCTGCTGCTGGCCGCCATGCTTTTCACGTTGGCGGCCAATGGTCGCCGTTTCGTTGTGGCCGACGGGCTGGGTTGGCTGCTCGCCACATCGGCGCTATGCATGCTGGTCTTTGCGTTCATCTACTACGAACACCTGTGGTCGGGGTTCACCGGCGCGGTGCGTGCCACCCAGGGGCGATACCTGTATCCAGTCGTCCCGTTTTTACTGCTGCTACTGGTGTGGCCGTTCCGGACCCGAGCGGCCAGTCGCGCGGTGCTGTGTGGCGCGGTCGGCGCGATGATTGTTGCCGACGGCTTTTTCCTGCGCCAGGTGTTCCAGTTGTACGGGCAGCTGTGACCATGAACATGCGCCCGATCGTGATCGTGATCTTCGTTGCAGCCGCGTGCCTGCTGTGGTGGCCCTTCCATACCCAGACCTCGCTCTACAACACCGGCTCCGCAGGCTCGACTCCTGCCGGAGAGATCCTCGCGCGCTTCGTTCTGGAGCAGACCGTCCGGCCCGGCGCTGACCAACAGGTCCGGAGCCATGAGGGGCAGCAGCATTGCTTCGGCATCCGCTTCGCGACCTACATGCGAACCAACGGCGGCCGCCTGGATGTCCGCTGGCGGCAGGGTGATCGCCACCAGCAATGGCGGGTGAACGTCGCCGGTCTTGCCGACAACAAGTTCCGTTATTTCTGCCCGGACGATGCGTTCGCTGCAGAGCAGGACTTCGATCTGCGTATCAGCGGTGTGGATGGCCAGCCCGGCAACGCGGCCACTTTGTGGCTGGTCGACGACACGCGGCTGGGAACGGCGCGCCTCGGCGGCGATGCGGTCGCCGACAAGGCCCTGGCGCTGGAGGTCACCACACGCGAGCGCATCGGCATCGCCTCGATGATCCGCGTCAACGCAGGCGCGTTCGCGTTCGGCTGGGTCTGCACCCTGCTGGTGGGCGTGGTGGCGCTGAGGTCAGCCTTCGCACCGGCGCGGTAGGCCTAACCTCAGCCGGCATCCGACGGGTGCCGCGGCGGAGCCGACAGTTCGCAGCAGACACTGCTCAGGGAAAGATTGACGTTGTAGGCCGGATCCACCGGCAGGTGCTCGCCCCAGCGATCCTGCATGAACTCGACCTCGCGCATGAAGCGCTGCTTCTTCTCGTCGGTGTCCTCGCTGCCGCGCGATGCCGACTCGTGGTGGTAGAGCTCGGCGAACGGCGTCCAGACATTGCGGTAGCCGGCGGCGCGCAGGCGCAGGCAGAAGTCGATGTCGTTGAACGCGATCTCCAGCGCCTCGTCGAGGCCGCCGACCTGCTCGTACAACTCGCGCCGGACCAGCAGGCAGGCGCCGGTCACCGCCGACAAACCCTGCACCACGCGCGCACGGCCGCCGTGGCCCGGATACCCGCGCTGCTGCCCGCCGTAGATGTGCGCGGCGATACCGTGGATGCCGAGGATCACCCCGGCGTGCTGGATGGTGTCGTCGGGGTAGTACAGCATCGCACCGACCGCGCCCACGTCGGGGCGGATCGCCTGGGACACCATCTCCTGGAGCCAGTCGGGCGTAATGACCTCGATATCGTTGTTGACCAGTCCGATCACCTGTCCGTCGCACTGGCGCGCCGCCCAGTTGTTGATCGCTGAATAGTTGAAGGGCGCATCGAAGCGCAGCACCTTGACCTTCTCGCGTTGCTCCAGCTCCGCCAGGTACGCGAGCGCGTCGGGGTCGGACGACTGGTTGTCGACCACCACGATCTCGAAATCGGGGTAGTCGGTACGGGCCAGGATGCTTTCCACGCACATGCGCAGCAGCTCGACCTTGTCGCGGGTCGGCACGATCAGGCTCACCCTGGGCGCGGGTTCGGGCAGCGGCCAGCGCACGCGGTAGTGGCCGTGCGACAGCTCTTCGGCGCGTGCGTTGGTATCGCAGCGCACCAGGTGCTCGGCGACCGCGCGCGCGCCCGCCGAGGAGGCGTAGTCCTTGGCATCGCGGGTCAGTGCGGTGGAGCCGGGGATCGCGCGCCAGTGGTACAGCACCTTGGGAATGTGCCGTACCTGCGCCGCTTGCAGCCGCTCGCCGCAGCGCAGGATCAGGTCGTGGTCCTGGCTGCCCTCGAAGCCTTCGCGGAAGCCGCCGACCGCGCGCACCAGCCCGCTCCGGATCATGGTGAAGTGGCAGACGTAATTCTGGCTGCGCAGCAGGTCCGCGTCCCAGTCCGGCTTGAAGTAGGGATCGAAGCGCCGGCCGTCGGCGTCGATCTTGTCCTCGTCCGAGTACGCCAGCTGGATGTCGCGTCCACCGCCGACCGCCTCGGCCATCTCCAGCAACGCGTGCGGGCGCAACTCGTCGTCGTGGTCGAGCAGCGCCACGTAGTCGCCGCGCACCAGTTCTAGCGCACTGTTGGAGGCCGCCGAGATATGGCCGTTGCGGTCGCGCCGCACCACTTCAATTCGCGCGTCGTGGCGCGCGTATTGCTCCAGCACCTGCATGACGCGCGGATCGGGCGAGGCGTCGTCGGCGATGCACAGCTGCCACTTCGGGTACACCTGCGCGATCACGCTGTCGATGCAGCGGCGCAGCCACCGCTCCGGCGTCTGGTAGACCGGCAGCAGGATCGAGATCAGCGGACCGTCGGCTTCCAGCTCCCGTGCACGGCGCTGGAGCGCATCGAGCTGCTCCTCACCCAGCGCGTCGAATCGATTGGCCCACACCTCATACGCGTTCATGCCGGTCGGTTGCAGCCGGCGCTGGTACTCCCAGAACAGTATTGCGGTGGCGCGGGAAACACCTTCCCGCGCCGCGCCGGCGAGGAACCGCCAGGTCAGGCGCAGCGACCGGCCCCACCCGCCGCCGGAGCGCTCGCCCACCAGCCCCAACATATGCAGCAGCGCCCGGCTGCGCGGGATGCGAGTCAGGCTGAAGCCCTCCATGCTGAACCGCGCCGGCGCGAAGCTGGGGCAGAACTGCAGGCTGGCGACGTCGTACTTCAGCAGCACCAGCGCCATCATTGAACCATCCGCCGCCGGCTCGGGCAGCGGCATCTGCGCGTCGCCGTCGCCGCCGCGCGCGTACCTCGGGTACAGGCAGGGCATCATCAGCTTGTAGTCGGCCGACACCAGGCGTCCCTCGAGCTGGTACCAGCCGGCCGGCAAGGCCACGGGCCGGCCCTCGCGCGCCAGCCGGAAACACGAGCGCCCACCGCCGGTCCTCCAGCCGCCCGCTCCGCCGTCCACGGCCGGGTGCAGGCCCGGGCCCGGCTCCGTGTCGACATCCACCGGCTCGGCATCGGTGCGTGCAGCCAAGCGCCACGCAAGCGTCTTGCCACGGCCGGACACGGGTTTGCTCATCGATCTCTCCAACTGCGAATCGGCCGCCGAGGCGATCGGGAACCAGGCCCGGGCTGCAACGCGCCCGGACAATACGGATGGGGGCGCATCAGTCGCCTCGCGCCGCCAGCAGCGCCAGGACCCGTCCGGCGAGGCGGCCGCAGGTGGTCGAGCGGCGCTCCCACAGGTGTCGGGAGGCGCGCTGGGCGGTCGCCTGGTAGTCGTGCCTGCGCAGGACCAGATCCTCGAGCGCCCGGTGCCAGTGCTCGGTGCTGTTTTCCACCAGGACCGCCAGCTCCTCGGTCCTGGCGTCGCCGGAATACGCCGGCACCTCCGACAGGATCGACACCAGGCCCAGCGCCGAATAGTCGAGGAACTTCACGTCCGACTTGCAGACATTGAATGCGGTGTCCTCCAGCGGAGCAAGCCCGACATCGAAGGGCCCCTGCTGCGACAGCCAGCGCGCAAAGCGAGGGTAGGCGAAGTCCCTGGACGTCGGATTGAGTACCTTCAGCCAGGGACGCGCCGGCGGTGCCCTGACCGCTCCCACCAGCGTGACCTCGAACGCCCCGGCGTGGTCGCGGTGGAGCTCGTCCAGCGCCGGGACGATCAGGGCGAAATCCGAATCGTGGGTGAAGGTGCCCATGTAGAGCATCCTGACCACCTCGCCGCTCAGCGGCGCGGCAGCGGGTTTGCGATAGTCGCGCCAGATCCGTGGATCGAGGTCGTTGCCGACCACCAGGCCGGCGGGCGCATCCTCGGCGTAGACCCGCTTCAGCGCCGCGGTGGAAAACCAGACCTGGTCGGCATGCCGCATCAGGTAGCGCAGCGCCGCGTCGCGGGCCTGGTACGCACCCCATTCGGCGTGCGACTGCGGCAGCAACGAGAACGCATCGTCGGTGTCCACCACCAGCGCGGCACCGCGTCGCTTCAGCCGCTCCAGCAGCAGCACGGCGTGTTCCAGGTCGGCCACCGCGACGCGCTGCACGATGCAGACATCGCAGTCGTCCAGGCGGGGATCCTCGACGCCGTCCAGCACGCACATCCGCAGGCTTGCCTGCGCCGCGTCGCTGGTCAATGGCGCGATGCCCCTGATGAATCCGGTACTCGTGGGCCCCAGCCGGCTGAGCTGCATCAGGATGCCGACCGTCGGGCGGGGCGACCCGTCGGCTGCGGCGGCATCGCCGGCCGGGTGCACCGGTGGCATGCCCAGGTGGCCCAGCACGTCATTGCAGATCACCCGCGCGCGCGCATCGAAGGAGTGATCGGCCGCCACGTGCGCGGCCATGCGCGCGCGCCCGGTGCGGTCGGCAGCACCGGTCCCGAGTCGACCGACCGCGGCGGCCAGCTCCACCGGACCGTCCACCTGGGTCACCGCCGGCCCGAAGACGGCGTCGATCGCCGCCATCCGGTCGGAGATCAGCGATCCTCCGCAGCACAACACGTCGAACACGCGGTTGGAGATGAAGCCGAAATCACGCATCGATTCCCAGTGGTCGTTGAGCACCACCGAACTGCCGGCGTAGTGCCGCGCCAATTCGCGATTGTCGATGTGCTCGCTGCGCACCTTTTCGGCGCCGATGAACTGCGCCCAGCGGGTCCCGTGGACGACGGGCTCCAGTCCGGCCTCACCGGCCCAGCGCACCATGGGTCGGTACTGGTTGCGCGAGTTGCCGACGAACAGCACCTCGGCGCCGCTGTCGCTGCCTTCCACCAACGCGAAGCGATCCGGATCGGCGCACTGCAGCAGCGCGGCGACCGGCGCCTTCACCACCTGCGCAAGCAGCGCGGGGAACGAAGGCGATGCCACATAGACCCTGTCGTAGGCGTCGTATTCGTCGTAGGACACCTGATCGGGATGACTGATGTTCCACATCAGGTTGATGTGGCCCAGCCGAGGTTCGTACGCAGTCAGGCCGCGCAGCACGATGACCACGTGATCGTGCTTGACCGGGCGGTCGTACCAGTGGCCACGGAAGTCGATATCCACCACGTGGCCGAGCGCTTCGAGTGCGGACTTCAGCGAGTCGGCGAAATGGTAGTCGCCCCACTCGTGCCGCTTCTCGTAGGGCGCCGCAATCTTGATCGCAAACTTCAGCCGAAGCCGCTTGGCGATGGCGGTGCGGTCGTCGGTCCCCAGGCGGTTCTTGGTCCGGACCACGCTGCGGTAGGCGATTGGCTGCGAGACCGAGATGCGGGAGGCATCGCTGGCCGAATTGGAGTAGTGGCAGCCCACGAACGGCGCGTAGGCCGGCCGATGGGATTTCGAATAGCGCAGGATCAGGTCCCAATCCACCATCCGGCGCAGGCCTTCATCGAAGCCACCGAACGTTTCGTACAGCCGGCGGGTATGGCAGAAGGCATTCAGGTCGACGTAGTTGCCCCTGAGGCAGGCGTTCCATCTGAACGGCTCGCCGCGGTAGCCGATCACGGTGCCGGTGTCGTCCTCCAGCGAGATCGCGCTGTAGCCGCTCTCGCGCCCGGTCAGGTTGAGGTACGCGACCATGGCCTGCAGGTACTTGTGGCTCCACCGGTTGTCCGAATCCAGGTAGAACATCAGGCTGCCGCGGGCGTGGCGCAGCCCCAGGTTGCGCGCCGCGCTGACGCCGGCATGCTCCTGCTCCAGTAGCGTGATCCTGGGGTCTGACGCATAGGACCGGGCGATCGCCACCGTGTCGTCCGAGCTGCCGTCATCGACGATCAGTAGTTCCCATTCTTCATGGGTCTGCCGGAGCACCGAATCGATCGCGCGGCCAACCGTCGCACCCCGGTTGTAAGTCGGCATCACGATGCTGACCTCGGAATGCTCCATGAGCTGCGACTTGGATGCCAGGTAGACCTGGTCCAGGAAACGCAACTGGGCCGCCCGGTCGAACTGGTCCAGCACGCCTTGGGGCTCCCCTTTCAGGGTGCGGCTGGCGATCGCACGAAAGTACTCCGCGGGCGTCTGTTGACGCGGGCGGTGCGCGAGGATCCTGCGCCGTTCCTGCCGCCCGTATCGGATGTAGTGGAGCAGCGGGTTGATCCCCTTCGCTGCGACATCCGGGTGGGTCTGCAGGTAGAACAGCGTGTCGAAGTCCAGGCTCGGATCGCGGCGCAGCAGCGCGCCCCAGCGCAGATAGTGCTCGACGGGATCGAGCTTCAGCGCGGCGACGTCCGGATACTGGTCCAGGTACCAGTCGCGATCGAACAGGCCCGAGCCTTCGATCAGAAGAATTTCTCCCGCCAGCGAACCCATCGCCTGGTCAGTCCTGCTCGGCGGATCGGGGCACGCGCCCTTCTTCCTGGCCGTGCCTGATGAAGTGCAACAGGGGGTTGACCCCGGACCTGGCGACGTCGGGATACGTGCGCAGATAGAAACCGGTGTCGAAGCCCGGCCCGGGGGACCGGCCTTCGCTGGCACCATGCTGCAGGTAGTGCCGGGCCGGCTCGATTCCGCTCGCGACGACATCGGGATATCGCTGGGTGTACCAGGCCCCATCAAACCATTGCGAGTGCTGGATTGCTTCGAGGTCGGCGGCGGCGATCCCGGCCGCACCACGCGGGCTACGAAGCCGCCGGGCGAGCATCCGCAGCGGCCGGGTCATTCGCCAGCCCAGGCTGCGCCTGATGTCCGCAAGCTGCTGTTGCAGCTGCGCCTGCTGAGTTTGCATTCCCGCCAGTTGCTGATGCAACTGCTCGGCTTGCGCCGCGTGGTCTCGCGCACGTTGCTCGAAGCGCGCGGCCCTGTCGGCCTCGGCAGCCAGCCGTGCACTGGACCGGCCGGCTTGCAGCCGGTGTTCCTTGCTGGTGCGTTGCAGCTCCGCGAGCGCCTCGCGGTACTGATCCCCCAGGCGCTGCACTTCGTGCTCGCGGCTGATCAGCAGCCCGGTCAGCTTCTCGATCTCGTCGAAGCGGGTCTGTACCGCGCGCTGCGCGATACGCAGGGCGTGGCGCAGTTGGTGGATCTCGTCGGACTGCGGCGCGGGGTCGTGCGCGGTGGACGTTTGCAACGGGCGCTCCTTGGCAGCCGACTCACTGTGCAGCTTGGCCTGCATTGGTTCCTCCGGCTTTTTCCGCGTGGGCGCCGGGTCCAGGCCGGCCTCGTAACGCGCCAGCGAGTCGCTGGCCGTTTTTGACAGGGGCTGCGCCGGCGCGGACAGGTCGCCCGACTGCAGGCGCTCGAAAAGGCGGGTCTGCGGCGCGTCGGTGTGCTCGCCGAGATCCTGTCGCGTGCCGCGCTCGCGATACAGGCCCTGCCGCACGAACGCGGCTATCTCCCGCTCGGCCGGCATGCGCAAGCCGGACACTCCCCCGGCCTTCAGTCCATCCAGCAGCTGCCCGACCTCCCCCACCGGGTCCTGCATCAGGCGGCGGTGCGACACGCCCAGCGCCGGCAGGCCCGCCGCCGCCCGCAGCCCGTGACCGACATAGGTCTCCCACAACGCGAGCCCGGCATCCATGGGGATGGCATTGCGCTTGAGCAGGCTGGATGCCACCTCGACCGGGTGGCGGAAAATATGGATGCAGACCGGCACCTCGAGCACCCGCCGCCAGAGCGGAAACAGCAGGCACAGCCGCGGCTCCTTCATCAGCCAGGGCCGATGGGCGTCCATCTCCAGCACCAGTTGGCCGGCGCGGTCGTGGAACTCCTCCAGCACCGCATCATCGAGCCTGGACAGCTCGAAGCGGTGTACGCGGTTCCAGTCGCAACCGGCCTGGTGCAACACCCAGTCGTTGAGCTTCCTGACGTCGCGCCGCTCCCAAAAGCCCTTTGGATTCTCGTCCATGGCGCCGGTGCTGATGCCTTCGGGGCCGAAGTAGGCGCCCATCAGATTGAGCAGCCGCGCAAGCACCGACGTGCCGGACCGGTGCATGCCGAGCACGATCAGCTGCATGGCGTGCACTCCGCGCCGGTGCGGGCCGGCTGAGGATCCAGCCGGGCAGCCTGCTCGGTCTTGCCTGCCACGGGCTCCAATGCGGGCCGCCGAGCCCGCTCAGACATGCTTCACCTGATGCACGACCGCACCCAGCGACTGGCGGATCTCGGTGGTGGATATCTCCGGGGTGCGCGGCAGGTATTTCACTTCGCACAGCTCCGACAGGAAGTCGAACTTCCCCAGCCAGTCGTGACCCATGACGAATACGTCGGCGTGGTACCGGCGGATATCGTCGGCCTTCTGCTCCCAGGACTGTTCGGGAAACACCACATCGACAAACCTGATCGCCTCGAGCACCGCCTTGCGGTTGTCGTAGTTGAGCAGCGAGGACTTGTGCTTGCACTGGTTGAATTCGTCCGACGACAGCCCGACCACCAGGCGGTCGCCGCACTCGCGGGCGCGCCGCAGCAGGTTGATGTGCCCAGCGTGGAGGATGTCGAAGGTGCCGTAGGTAATGATCGTCTTCATCAGATGCCTATCGCGATGTTCTGTTGGCCGAGCCCGTGCAGGTCGGTGAGCTGCTTGACCCGGTCGGCGACACGCGCCGAACTGCCGTCATCGAGGTGGTCGAAGAACATCCGGCGCTTCCACTCCAGGGTGGCGGCCTGCACCGGCGAGCGCGGTTCGAACAGCGATTCCAGCGCCTGGCTCAACTGCGCAAAGGAGTAGCACACCGGCCCCGGGAAGACGAAGTCGAGGTCGTAGAACGCGCCGCGCTCGATGCTTCGGTAGAGGTCGTAGTCGTAGGCGAAGCTGATGGCCGGCTTACCGGTCAGCATGTAGTCGATGAAGCTGCTCGAATAGTCGGTGATCAGCGCCGAGGAGACGCGGTAGAGGATCTCGACGTTGGGGAAATGCGCATCGGCCAGGTCCAGCGGCGACAGCCGGGACAACAGCCGCGTATAGGTGCGGGCGCTGTCGGCCATGTGTTCGCGAAGCCCGAGCACTGCGTCGTTGCGCTTGAGCCAGTCATCGAGCTGGTCGATCTCGCGTTCGGTGAAATGGTAGTAGCCGTCCTCCTGTCCGTTGCGGAACGTCGGCATGAACAGCACCAGCTTGCGGCCGTCCAGCATCGCCTCCAGTCGCGCGCTCTCGGCTTTCAGGTCCTGGGGAAGGCGCTCAAGATCGCGCAGGATGAAGTCGTTGCGCGGCAGCCCGGTCGGCCAGACCTCACCGAAGGACAGCGGGTAGAACGCGCTGGCCATGGCCATGCTGTCGACCTTGGAGGAACTGATCACCGCGCGGCACTTCAGGTGTTCGCGCGCGATGGCGCGGCGATTGTCCTGCATGTCCAGCGAGGCATAGCCGATGCGCTTGAACGGAATGCCGTGCCACAGGTTGATCAGGTTGTGCAGCTCGCCCGCCACCGGGAACAGCAGGTTGCGGGTCGGGCTGTGCTTGATGAAGATGTTGCCCGAGCGCATCAGCAGGTACTGGCCGCGAGGGCTCTGCAGCGGCACGACCTCGACGTTGCTGCCGTCCACCGCCACCGGCTGGCCCCGGGACAGCACGATCTTGCGGATCGCCGGGTCGTCCTTCACGTGCTCGAACAGCGCCCGCTCATTGCCTGAGAACACCCCGGTGAAGGCGCATACCGGGAACGCCCACCAGTCGCCATACTTGGGGCTGCGCTGGTCGGCGGCGAGAAACTGCTGGTTGTCCAGCAGCTCCTCGGGCACCACGTCATCGGCCTCATCGGAAAACGCCCGCGCGGTGCCGACATTGAGGCTGGCATGCAGCTTGTCGGGGTCAGTGACACGCTCCAGGTTGCGGCCGATCCGGTCGACGTCGGCACCGGGCACCTTGCGCAGGATCCGCGCCTTCCAGTCGGCCAGTGCCGGCACCCGATAGTGGTTATCCGACAGGAAGTACCGCTTCAGGAACGGGAAACCCTCCTCCAGCAGCCTGAAGTACCAGTTGCTGTAGATCGGATGGAATGGATACAGGTACTCGACAAACGTGTCGAAGGCGAAGCCCTTGGCAATCAGGTAACGGGTCAGGCCGATCTCGTACTTCAGGATGAGGGTGCGCTTGGACTCCTGCGCGACCACGGTATCGAGCAGGCGACGGAATTGTGCATCCCCGATCACCGGCCGCCGGTACACCACGAAGTAGGACCCGACCAGGAAGTCGTAGCAGTACTCACGCTCGAAGCCGCCCAGCAACGCGCTGCGCACCGTGTCCACCGGGATCGGCTCCAGGAAGCGGTTGCGGGGGTTGTGGCGGGTGGCGGCGATGCCCTTGGTCGCCTGCATGCCCCACCAGTCGCAGGCCCGCTGGTCCATTTTTGAAAACACGTGCTGCAGGTCGCGCAGCAGGTAGCAGCTGTCGTTGGCGAGGATCAGCTCGTCGTATCGCTCGATCTCGTCCCAGCCGACCTTCTGCCTGGCCAGCCGCGAATACGAGCCGAAGTCGTACTCGCCATGGCGCTCGGCCCACGCCGCCCGGGTGTAGTCGGCGATCTTGTCCAGCTCGCCCGGCTGCATATCGCAATCGGCCAGGTAGTACACGTCGGCGTGCCGGCTCAGTTCACGCAGGTAGTCGACGACATGCTCGTCGATGACGCCATCGGGGTCGTAACCGGCATACAGGCACACCCGCCTGACCGCCGCGCCAGCCGGGTGGCGGTGGCCGCTGCCCGGCAGCTGCGGTGGCGGCGCCGGTGGGCGGGTGTCCAGGCCCAGCGCCGCGCCCGTGGCCCGGTAGTGCGCCAGCGGATTGTGCATGTCGCAGGCGGGATCCATATGGGTGGACCAGTACCACCAGACATCGAACTGCGCGCTGGGGTTGCGCAGTTCCTTCCAGCCGCTTCGGCAGAAGTGCAGCAACGGATTGAAGCCGGCCCGGGCCACGTCGGTGTTGTTCTTCAGGTAATACCGGGTGTTGAACATCGGCGAGGGGTTGCAGCCCTGCGCGGCGCCGTGCTTCAGATAGTGGTCGGCCGGGTCCATGCCCGAGTCCGCGGCGCCCGGGCAGTTGGCCAGGTAATAGTCCGGGTCGAATGCGCCCGACTGGTAGATTTCCTGGACCCTCGGCTCCAGCACCGCTCGGACCTGCAAGCCCCTCGCGCGGCCGGTCGTCAGGTAATGGATCAGCGGGTTCAAGACACCGGCGCTGTCGCCCAGGTGGGTCGCCGCGTACCAGTCGACATCGAACTCCCGTGTGGGGTGTCTGGATTCCCGCCAGCCGAACTCGCAGAAATGAAGCAGCGGATTGGTGCCGGCCGCGGCGACATCGGGGTTGGTGGCCAGGTAATAGGCGCCGTCGAAGTATTCGCACGGGCTGCGGCCCTCCAGCCCGCCGCGCTCGGCGTAGTGCACCAGCGGATCGGCGCCGCTGTCGGCCACGTCCGGGTACTGCTGGAGATAGCGTGTCCGGTCGAAGACTCCGGTGGCTTCAAGTGCGACGACCCGGGGATTCGGCGCGACCTGGGCGGAGGCGCCCGCACGCCTGCCCAGCAGCCTCGCCAGGAAGTTCCTTGTCGTCGAAAGCGTGGCCATCGTCATCGCCATTGAGTCTGACATGGAGTCTGAAATGGATTGCCGCCGATCGTTGCGGCATCCGTTGCAAGGAAAAGCTACTGCTTCGCAGCGCTGAAGATGTCGGCCACCGGCCCGGCCAGCTGGAACGTGACGCCGCCGGGGACGAACACCTTGAAGCCCTCGCCAAGATCGGCCACCGTCCTGATGCCAGGCTCGTCCAGTGTTGCGCGGTAGCCGACCAGCGCGTGCGGCAGGTCCAGGTGACGCTGCACATCGGGCCGCAGTTGCTTGTCGAGCTTGTCGAGATGCACCGTGCGCTGCCCGATCCTCACCGCCAGTCGCCCGGGCAGGGCGCCACTGGCGTCCACCGCCCAGCCGCGGATCACCAGTTCGCCATCGCGCACCGAGAGCTCGTCGACGAAGCCCGCGGGGCGGCGCTCGGCCCGGACGTCGAGATCGGCCCCACTGCCTGGCGGCGCTTCGCCCAGCGACAGGTAAAACGCCTCGGCCCGCTCGTTCATCACCGCCTGAGGCAACGGCCCCGGACCCACCCGCTCCCATCGCAGCTGCACCGGCAGGTAGCCGAGCTCCTCCAATCGCCGCTCGACCACCGCGTGATATTGCGCCGGTACGTAGACGTCGAGCGCGACGTCGCCCTTGCACGCGCTCCCATCCTCCCCGCCCAGCCACAGCTTCACCAGATCACCGGCCAAGCCCGCATCGAAGATGCGCTGGATGGTCTGGTCGATGCTGAAGGGCGAGTAGTCCTCCCGGATCAGGCTCTCCAAGTACTCCGCCGCCGTGGCCTTGCCCCGCGCCACCAGGCCGATCTGCTGGTCGCCCGAGACCACCGGCACACCCGCCGGAACGAACAGGCTTGATGCGATGCTGCTTTTGCCGAAAGCCGGCGGCTGCATCAGCAGGTAGGCCACCGGGCGCCGCCGGCTGATGTGGATGACGTGGCGGGCGACCGGGTCACCGGCCTGGGCAATGCTCGGCCCCATCCATTTCCACGCGTAGTCGGCCAGCACCTCTCGCAGCATCGGCATGCTCGGGAACAGCCGCTCGTCGATGCCGCGCTGGACCCGGGTCCACTCGGCCTTGAGCGAGGAGACAATGCCCAACTCCAGCACCAGCGTCCCGTCGGCCGACAGGCGCTCGACCAGCGACCGGATCAGCGCGGGCTGGTCCTCGGCATAGTGCAGCGCCGAGGCCAGCAGGATCACGTCGAACGGCCCCTGCGGCAGCGTCTCCCAGCCCTGCCGGTGGAACTCGCAGCCGGCGAAGCGTTGCCGGGCCCGGCCGATGAACAGCTCGGAGTGGTCGATACCCACCGCGCGCGTGGCGCCCTGGAAGTGGGCAAAACCGCAGAAGAAGCCCTCGTTGCAGCCGACATCCAGGAACGACCGCCCGTCCAGGCTCGGCAGGCGCAACGCCTTGAGCTTGTCGAAGGTGCGCGAGTCGCCAGCGGCGCCGGGGAAGGATTGATATTGAGCCATGTTCGAAAGAGGTCCTGGATGCCCGCTTGAGGTCAGGCGGGCGAAATCATTTACGAAGCGGCACGCAGCTTCGCGGTGACCGCACCTGCGATGCGCAGCGGCGCATGCGCATGCTCGGGCGAATCACCGCCGAAGACCTGCAGCTCGGCATTCAGGTCGGCCAGCCCGGAAAAACCCGGCACCGCCACGGTCGCGCGGAAACCGCATTCCTCATGATTGAGGCCGAAGTGCCGCATGACGTCGGGGCGCTTGATGCGTTCGATCTTCCCGGCCAGGTAGCGGTGCCCGTCGAGTTCGAGCACGACGCCGCCAGGCACCGCGCCCTCGGTATCGACGAACCAGCCCTTGATCAGGTACGTGCCATCGCTGCCACTGGCGCTGATGTCTTCCACCGCGCCGTAGACCTGGGCACCGCCGGAGGCCGGTGTCTCCAGCAGCAGGGCGTTGTCCGAGCGCAGCTGCGCCAGCAGGTCGTGGTAGTGCTTGAGCGATGAGCTGATGTCGCCGGCGTGGACCAGCCTGCCGCGCTCCAGCACCAGGCCCTTGTTGCAGATGTCGCGCAGCAGCCCGACGCTGTGGCTGGCCAGCACCACGATCTTGCTGCCGCCGACCCGGCTGCGCATGCGCTCCTTGGCCTTGGCCATGAAATCGGCATCGCCCGCGCCGACCCACTCGTCCATCAGGATGATGTCGTGCTGGACCGAGGTCGAGATCGCGAAGCCCAGCCGCATCTTCTGCCCCGACGACAGCGTGCGCAGGCGATGGTTGACCTTCTCGTGCAAGCCGGAGAACTCCAGGATCGGGTCGATCTGGTGGCGCAGGAAGCTGGACTTCAGTCCCATCGCGATGCCGCGCAGGTAGATGTTCTCGCGCACCGTCGCCTCGCCGTTGAAACCCAGCGACATGTTCAGCAGTGCCTGGCAGCTGCCTTGCACCGTCACGCTGCCGTGGCTGGGCTGGTAGACGCGGTTGAGCACGCGCAGCAGCGTCGACTTGCCCGCGCCGTTGCGGCCGAGGATCGCGACCCGGTCACCCTCGTTGATCTCGAAGCTGAGGTCGTCGAGCAGGCGGACCATCCGGCGGCTGGGCGGATCGAACGCGGCCCCGAAGAACATGCCGGCCCAGCCCGACGGCTCGCGTTCGCGCTGCAGGAAGGCAGGGACATCGAGGGACAGCCGCTCGACCCGGATCGTTGCGCTCATGTCAGATCCACAGCGGCACGTAGCGGGCATAGCGGCGGTAGGCGAACGTCGCCACAAGCAGCCCGACCAGGGTCATGATGCCGACGTACCAGAGCGACAGCACTTCCACCGGCTCGCCCAGGATCGGCGCCCGAAAGATCTCCACGAAGTGGTAGAACGGGTTGATCCGCATCAAGTGCGCGCGCAGGCTGCCTTCCGGCATCATTTCCGGATACCAGATGATCGGCGTCAGCAGGAACAGGAATATCGAGATGTTGTTGAGCAACTGGCTGAAGTCGGAGAACCTCGCCCCCGCCAGCGAGAACACCGCGGAGATCCACAGGCCGTTGAGATAGATCACCGCTATCGCCAGCACCGCCCACAACAGTCCCGGCAGCGACACGTCACCGAGGATGACCAGCGCCGCGGCGACCACCGGCAGGTACATGCAGAAATCGAAGAACGACTTGGCCAGCGACTGCAGCAGGAAATCGGTCAGCCGCATGTGCCCGTCCATGATGAACGACTGGCTGCCGTTGAACACGCTGGCGCTGCCGACGACCGACGACATCAGCGTGCGGAACACCATCGCGCCGAGCGCGACATAGGCGAAGAACCCGCTGGATCCGCCGCCAGGCTGCAGGCCCCGAAAGAACATGCCGAGACCGAAGACGTAGACCACCGACGGCGCCAGCAGCCAGAGCACGCCGAAGCGCGACTTGCGCGCCCGCACGATGATGTCGAGCCAGCTCGACAGCGCCCAGAACTCAGGGTTGCGCAGGCTCTCGGCCAGCTCGCGCCAGAAGGCGCCGGGCGCAGCGCTTCCGCGGGCGCCCACCGATATGGACGCCTGTGACACGGCATCGTTCACGACAGCGCGGCATCCAGGTCGGCGCGCAGGTCATCGAGGTGCTCCACGCCGACGCTCAACCGCACCAGGTCATCGCTCACGCCCAGCTCCGCGCGGCGCTGGGCCGGCACCGAGGCGTGGGTCATGATCGCCGGGTGGTTGACCAGGCTTTCCACGCCGCCGAGCGACTCGGCCAGGGCGAACAGCTCGGTGCGCTCGCACAAACGCTTGGCCGCCGCCAGCCCGCCCTTCACATAGACGCTGACCATGCCGCCGAAGCCGTCCATCTGGCGTTTGGCGAGTTCGTGCTGCGGGTGCGATTTCAAGCCGGGGTAGAGGACCTTCTCGATCGCCGGATGGCGCTCCAGCCATTCGGCCAGCGCCTGTGCGTTCTCGCAATGCGCCTTCATGCGCAGGTGCAGGGTCTTCAGGCCGCGCAACGCCAGGAAGCTGTCGAACGGCCCCTGCACGCCACCGATGCAGTTCTGCAGGAATGCCATTTGTTCGGCCAGCTCGGCGTCGTCACCGACCACCGCCATGCCGCCGACGATGTCGGAGTGGCCGTTGAGGTACTTGGTGGCCGAGTGCATGACCATGTGCGCGCCCGATTCCAGCGGGCGCTGCAGGATCGGCGAGGAAAAGGTGTTGTCGACCACCACCAGCAACCCGTGCTTGCGCGCGATCGCGGCGATCTGCCCGATGTCGACCAGCTTCAGCAGCGGGTTGGTCGGGGTCTCGATCCAGACCATCTTTGTCTCGGGCCGGATCGCGGCCTCGAACGCGGCCGCGTCACTGAGATCGACCCAGCTGAAGTCCAACCCGGCCGAGCGCCGCCGCACGCGCTCGAACAAACGGTAGGTGCCGCCGTAGACGTCGTCCATCGCGATCACGTGACTGCCCGAATCGAGCAGCTCCAGGATGGTCGAGGTCGCCGCCAGGCCCGAGGCGAACGCGAACCCGCGGCTGCCGCCTTCCAGCGCGGCGACGCAGCGCTCGTAGGCGAACCGGGTCGGATTGTGGCTGCGCGAGTACTCGAAACCCTGGTGCTCGCCCGGGCTGGACTGCGCGTAGGTCGAGGTGGCGTAGATCGGCGTCATCACCGCGCCGGTCGAAGGATCGGGCGACTGGCCGGCGTGGATGGCGAGGGTGCCGAGTTTATGAGCCACAGGAGCTCCTGAAAGTGGTCGAGCAGAGCCGGGGATGATACCCCACCGCCCTAACCCGCGGCCCTTTGCGCCGTGGCGGCTCGCCTGCCGCGCTCATCAGAAAACATTCAGCGCCGTGGCCCGGCGCAGCGCCATCGGGGTCCCTCGGAATTCGGACGGACACGCACCAAGGCGGAACTGCGGGTGTCACATGCGCCACACGCCCGGATACCCGACACCCGCGACGACCACGCGGATGGCACCTGCAGCAAGACGCCCCGCCCTGCGACCGTGAACGGCTGCGGCTCCGGTGCGCTTTCCCGCCCGCGGCGTGCCGCGGTGAGCGCGGGGACCTAAGGCCTGCCGCCTTCTTCGACGGGCACCGATGGCACCGGAACAAGCTCGGCGGGCGTGTTGGGCAGGTCCAGCGTTTCATACCGTTCCCCGATCGATCGGGTCAGGGCCGTGGCCTGGGCATCGGTCTCGATGATGTAGGGCACGATCATCACGATCAACTCGGTCTTGCTGCTGGTCCTGCCGCTGCTCTTGAACACGTTGCCCAGCAGCGGGATGTCCTTCAGATATGGCACCCCACCGTCGCTGGTGGTGGCACGGCGTGACATCAACCCACCGATGAGCACCGAGCTGCCATCGCGCAGGCTCAGGTTGGTGCTAACGGCGCGATTGAAGATCGAGGGCGACTGTACGGCCGAGTCGGTCCCCAGTGGCAGCGCCTCGCTGACCTCCTGGCGTACTTCCAGGTCCACCCGATTGTCGGAATAAACGACCGGCTGGATGTCCAGGATGATGCCGGTTTTCCGATACTGCACCGACTGCAGGATGTTGGAAGTTCCATCGGTCTGCTGGGACGAGGCACTCTGCGCGGAAATGGTTGGGATCTCGGTACCGACATCGATGCTGGCGCTCTCACCGCTCTTCACCATCAGGCGAGGTGTCGACAGCACGGTGACCCGGTTGTCCTGGGCAAAGGCGCGCAATTGCGCACGTGCCTGGCCGGCAATGTCGAGCAGGTAGGTCAATCCGCCGAAGCCGCCGCCTCCTCCGCCTCCACCGAGCTGACCCGAGGTGACGGTGCCGTTGAACCGTCCCACATCGTTGTTGGCCAGCCAGCTGACACCGAACTCCTCATCTTCATCGAGGGTGATTTCGGCGATCGTCACCTCGATCATCACCTGGCGCGCGGCACGGTCCATCTGCCGGATCAGCGGCAGCAAACGGCCCCAGTCGGCCGGCTCGCCCTGGAAGATCACCGCGTTGCGCGGCTCATCGAGCACCAGCGTACCGGCGGACAGATCGCCGCCGCCCTGCGCGCCTGCGGCGAGGGGCGGCCGCACCGGCGGCTGGTCCGCTGCCGCCGCCTGTGCCGCTTCAGCCGACGACAACGCCTCGCGCGCGGGCACACGCGCGGCGCTGGCGGCCGAACGCACACCATTGAGCGTTGCGACGATATCTTCGGCGCGGGTGTTCTTGACCCGGTAGTAGAACAAGCTGTTGCCACTGGCAGTGGGATTGGGCTGATCGATGGTGCGCGACCACTCCACCGCATGGTCCAGTACCGCCTCATCAGAGGCGAAGATCAGGATCGTGTTGGACGCGGCAATCGGCAGCACGACCACCGCCGCCGCCTGGATGACTCCGCTCCCGGAGTGCAGGGTCGCGCCGTAGCCTTCGGCCACCAGCACATCCACCAGCCGTCGCGCCAGCTCCTCGGCGCCGACGAACGCCGGCTCCAGCCGGGTGCTGACCCGGCTTCGCATGTACGGTCGGTCAAATACCCGCACCGCCGCAGCCGCCTGACGCACCAGGTCGGGCTTGCCGTACAACACCACTGCATTTCGGTTGAGATCGTCAAGGATGCTCAGTTCATCGGTGTTGAACGCGGTCTTCAGCCAACCGGTCACGTCGCGCGTGCGCACTGCCTGCAGCTCCACCAGGTGGAACACCGGTCGATGGGAGGTCGGTACGTGTGGCAAAGCGCGACCACTGAGCACCAGCGGCGGCTGGAAGTCACCGCTGCGGCCAGCCGGCGTGAACAGCACCCGGCCACCCTGGTATTCGGTCCTGACCCCGTAGGTACGCAGTACCTCCACCGCGAGCTGGTAGAACTGCCTTGGCGTCTGCGGGCTGGACGTCCGCAGGGTGACCAGATCGTTGAGCTGGGCCACCTTGGGATCCATCTGGAAGTCCACCTCCAGGATCGTCCCGAAGAATTCATTGATGAACGCCGGCACCGGAATGCCGTCGATGTTGACGTCGATCATCTCGCCACCGACCGGCGGCATGGCGCCGGTCTCGCCAATCCCGGCGGACGCGGCACCGCTGTCCGGAGCCGTCGGCGTGGGCGTGCGCTCGAGCGAGTGGCGCTGCTCACGGGCCTCGGCAGTGACCAGCGCCTGGTCCGCCGGAGCGCCTGGCTCGCTGCGCGGCGAGCGCACCGGTTCGGGCAGGTCGACCCGCACCGGCCGGGCGCACGCGCCGGCCAGGACAGTGACGAGGAACAGGATCAGCAGGATTCGCAAGTTGTTCATGCCGGAATGTCGGCCCTCAAGGCGTGGTCGGCGAAGGTACGCACGGCGCGTGTTCGGCGGGGTCGATGGGTTGGTGGAGAATTCGCTCATGGGTACAGCCGTCGCGCGTAAAGGTGATCCCGACTTGGGTAATCCGCACTACCTCCCCGCCGTCGGGCAGGGTTCCGCCGACGCCGACATGGGCCACCTTGCGATCCCCGGCCGTCGCGACAAGGGCCGCGAATTCGGGATTGGCGATGATACCGGTTAAGCGCCACTCGGGTCGGCGGCTGGCGCCATCGGATTCTTCCGGGGTTTCGGCCGCGCCCCAGACCGTTGCATCACGCACCGCTGTGAACTGCGCCTCGTCGTAGCGTCTGATCACCGCCGGGTCGGGCAGGTGCCAGCCGGCCTGATCGGCGGCCGTCGCGGACGGCTCCGGCAGCGGCCACGCCACTCCGACCGCCAATCCCAGCACCACGCCGGCAGCTACGATGACCGGCAGCGGCCGCTGCTGCAGATAATCAGCGAACCGCATCGGCTTGCTCCTGCTCGATGTCGAAGTAGGCCACCACGGTCAAAGAGAACGTGCGGTTCTCGCGGTTGAGGATCAGCGCCTGCTCCACCACCGTCAGCGAGCCGCGCTTTTCGATCTGGCTGATCATCTGCACCACGCTGCGGGCATCCATGGCGCCGCTGATAACCACGGGCACGCGCCACAGGGTGTTGCGGCCCGGCACCGGCCTTGGCTGCTGGGTCTGGACCTGGATCGTGCCCCCGGCAGCGGTGGCCATGTCGCGCACCCACGTCTGCACGCCGGCCTGCGCGAGTCCGAGGCTGTCGGCACCGGGTACCTCCGCCTCCAGCGAACGCCGAATCTGCGCAGCCTGTGCGGCGCGTTCCACCCACTCGTCCTGACCGACCAGGGAGCGCATCTTCTGCAGGTACTCGCTGCGTTCGACGTGTTGCTGCTGCAGCGTCTGGCGCCAGTCATGCAGCACCAGCAGCAGATAGAGCCCCAGGGTCGCGGCGATCACCCACACGCCCAGTTGCAGGCGCGGGTTGCGTGCCCATTCCTGCCGCGCCTGGTCGAGCCAGCCCCGCCACTGCGGCTTCATTGGTCGGCGTCCGTGGCGTCGAGCGGGGTGCGCCGCACGATACTGGCGCGCACGCCGATCTCATCGGCCGAGCGGCTCAGCTCGACGCCGACGTCGCGGAACTGCCCGGTCTGCTCGAAGGCCTCGACCAGCGCCCTGGGGTCCGGGCGCGGCATGCGCAGGTCGACCTCCAGGGTGTCAGGGTCGGGCATGCGCCATTCCAGCATCTGCCAATTGCTGCCGGGAACCGCCTCGATGACCGTCGACAGCAGTTGCAGCTGGCCCGCAGGCGGTCGCAGCGCGAGCAGCGCATCGATGGCCGCCTGGTCGCGCTCGGCGCTTTCGCGGGCGGCGAGGATCTGCTGAAGGCTTTCGTCCTGCGAGGCGATATCGCCCTCGACCGCCGAGGTAGCTGCCAGCAGCCGCAGCGAACCGGCCAGCGGCACCGCCACCAGCGCGGCGGCAAGCGCCAGCCCGGTGGCCGCCAGGATACTGCGATGTCGCGACGCCAGCTCGCCCCAGTTGCGGCTTTCCGAACGGCTCCAGGACCGATCGTTGAGGCGGTCGGCGGCGAGTGGCGGCGGCACCGGGGCCGGCTTCATGCCGGCGCCACGAAGCAGCCCGCTCCACTCGCCCGCGTCGGGCGCCTGCGGCCACCACGCGGACGCCACCAGTGCGTGGTCACGCCAGATCCGTCCTTCGACGCCCTCGTCCAGCGCGATCAGTTCCGCCCCTTCGGCCTGCGCCTGACCGCGCAGCAGTGATTCGGGCACGATCCTGAGCGGCGGCACCAGCGGCGCCTCCTCCTCGCCGGAGGCCAGCACCCGGTCCTCCGACCAGGCCCAGACCATCGCGCGCTGGCCGACCCATTCCACGTGCCAGCCCGGATCGGAGAACGGCGACCAGCGTCGGATCGCCATCTCCGCGTAGGCGCGACGCTTGGCCACCGGCACCGCGGCGCCGTCCAGCAGGGTGTAGGCGCACAGCCCCCGCGCCAGCACCCACTCGGAGCCGCCGCCGCCTTCGCTCAGCTGCACCAGCCCGTCACTGCGCCTGAGCAGCCGGCTCGGCGAAAACCTCTGCTTCAGGCGTGCGCGCAGGCGCCGCAGCAGACGTGCCGTCTTGGGGTAGGGTGAATTCATAATCCTCGCGCCATGGTCGGCCGCCGTCATCGTACGGGGTCAACGTCCAGTGCAGCACCTGCACCGTCCCGCCCAGGGGAGACCACAGCTTCAGCGTTCCCGATTGCGAAGGATACAGCGACAGGAGTTCGTCGTCGGCCGGAATCGTGCCGAGCAGTTGGTAGAACGAGGTCAGATTGACGAAGGGCTGCAGCTTGCGGTAGTCGACCACCCGCTGCGCCATCGCCTCGTCCACCCCGGGCAATGCCTGCAAAACCGTCAGCGGCGCGGTATTGACGTTGATCCTCGGATTGCGCGAGACCGTCACCGTGTCGCTCAGCGCGGCATCGTCGAGGAAGCCCAGCGCGTCGTCCCAGCCGATCACGCGCCGCAACTCCATCGGTGTGGCCAGCACCCGGTTGCTCGGCGGCGCCCGGCCCTCGCTCTGGTACTGCTCGCGCTCGGCGCTGTTGAGGCGATACAGGTCGTCGGCATCCTGGTAGTCGAGCAACAGGTTCTGCAAGGTGGCCACCGCCGGGCTGTCCCCCTCGGCTTGCGCCACCAGGCCCTGGAGCATCGCCGGCGACGTCCAGTTGATGCCCAGCAGCCCGCGGTCATCCTGCAGCGCGAACGCGATGTCGCCCAAGCCGCTGTAGGGGCTACCCTCCAACGCGAGCTCGTTGCCCACCGGCATCAGCGAAATCAGCTCATCCTCGCCGCGCTGGCTGACCCGCTCGTCGGCGCTCAACACCACGCGCTCATCCACCGTCACCCCGCCGAAGGTCATCCGCTGGCTGGCCAGCAGGTACAGCACCGTGGCGCGGGTGCTGGCCATGTCGATCTGCGCCTGCAGCTGACGCTGGCGCTGCAGTTGTTCCTCGCGCAGACGCTGGCTGATCACCGCCACGGTCGAGGCGAGCAGCGACAGGATCACCAGTATCGCCAGCACCATGATCAGCACGAAGCCGTTGCCGACCCTGCCGCCGCTTACGGGCACGCCCGATACTGCCGCGCCGGTCATTCCTGCTCCAGTTGGAAGGGCACGACCTGCGGCTGCAGCGGCCCACGCACCGAAGCCAGGCGCAGCCGGGCTTCGGTGCCGGCACCGCTCAGCAATGCGACCGAAGCCGGCAGGGCGTCCTGCATGCCCTGTTCCGGCGGCCAGGAATCGTGCAATCCGCCCTGCGAATCGACGAACGCGAAACGGCCCGGCTGACCATCGCGAAGCGGCAGCTGCCAGCGCTGCTCGCCGTCCTCGTGATAACGCACCATGGTATCGGCGCCCGCTTGCGCGACCAGCTCCCAGCTGATCGGGGTCGGTGCGCCGGGCGAGCCGTACAGAGGATTGAGCGTGACTGCCGAGAACCCGCTCGCGCCCCCCTCCAGCGGCGCGTCCTCGAGCGCGTGCAGGCCGCGCACGCTCTCCAGGAACCAGGCGTCGAACAATGCCTGGCGATCGATGTCGCCGGCCTGTGCCGCGGCGCGCTCGCGGGCGATCCGGTAGGCCCCGAGCATCTGGAACATCAGCAGCACCGAGAGCGACACCAGCACCAGCATCACCAGCGTCTCCATCAAGGTGAAGCCGAAACTGCGGCTGGCGCGGCTGCGCCGGCGCAGCGCCAGTTCGCCTGCCATTGCATCGCCAACAAGGGCCGCCGCGCAGGCACTGTCTGCTATCGGGTAGACCGGGTGGTTGCGTGAGCTTCCCATCATTCCACGCCCATCTCGCGCACCTGGTCATGGCCCAGCTGACGCACGTTGAAGCGGTGCACCTCCTCGCCGTCGCGCAGGACCCGGACCTGCATGTCGTACAAACCGACCGAGAACAGGTTGGGCAGGCCGACCTGGGTCACCGAGTCGCGCGGCGGCTCGACCGGCTCGGAGTCCCATTCCACTTCGATGTCGCCATAGTCGCGACGCCCGCGCGGGGTCTCCATCGGATTGACGCGCCGCACCGCATCGAGCGCCGAGCTGACCAGGGTCACGGTGGCGCGGCGCTCCGATACCCGCTGCAGGGTCAGCAGGTTAGCGCCGAGCCAGGCGTATAGGGCCATCGCGCCCATGCTGAAGATCACCATGGCGACAATGGCTTCCAGCAGGGTGAATCCGTCTGCGGCTCGAGCTCGCACGGGCGGCATCGCTATTCCTGGTCGCCGACCCGCAGGTCGCAGAAGGGCGCGCGCACCTGCAGCGCGTGCTCGCGCCCGCTGGGGTGGCGCAGCACCAGCATGCCGGTCTCGCAGATGCCGTTGGCCTGTACCCGCCATGGCGTCGGCACCGACAGCTCCCAGCCGTCTCCGGCCAGCAGCGGCGGCGCGTCCGAAACCAGCGCGGCGTTGCTGATCTCGATCGCGCGGCCGCTGCCGCGGGCCTGGCTGGGCAGGCCTCGGACCTGCTCGACCAGCACGTCCACCTGCGCCTGGCGCTCCCAACTGGCGATGCCCTGCAGCACCGCCGGCGCCGTCATTGCGGTCACCAGCCCCAGGATCGACAGCACCACGATCAGTTCCAGCAGCGTGAAGCCGCCGGCCGGCGATGCTGCCGTGGCGTCAGCGCTCGGGAATGTAGCCGACGTCGGCATCGAAGCCCTCGCCGCCGGGTTGGCCGTCGGCACCGAACGAATACAACGCGAAAGGCCGGCCGTCGGTCGCGACCGGCGCGTACTGATAGGCATTGCCCCATGGATCCGGCGGCACGCCGTCGCTGAGGTACGGGCCGGACCAGTTGCGGGCGGCGCGCTCCTCGGTCGGCCGGTTGACCAGCAGCCCCAGCCCCTCGCCCTGGTCGGGCAGCCGGCCGATGTCCAGCCGCATGGTCTGCAACGCACCGCCGAGCATCTTGATCTGGGTATCGGCGGCCTGCACCTTGGCCTTGTCGGCCTGCCCGAACAGGCGCGGCCCGACCAGGCCCATGATCAGGCCGATGATGACCAGCACCACGATCATCTCCAGCAGGGTGAAGCCGGACTGGCGTGCGCCGCGCCCCGGACCGGGTCGACGTTGCGGAAAAATCCCATGTTGCATAGCGGATGCCTCTTCAGATGGCCAGGTCGTTGGCACTGGTGATTGCCAGGATCACGCCCAGGATGATGGTGCCGATCATGCTTCCGATCACCAGGATTGCGATTGGTTCAATCAGGATCAACATCCGCTTCATGCGGGTGCGTCCAGCCTCGGCGTACAACCGTGCAAGCGATTCCAGCATCCCCGCCAGCTTGCCGGTGCGCTCGCCGACCCGCACCAGGTTGTAGCCGGTGGCGGTCAATGCGTCATGCTCCTCCAGAGCATTGGCCAGCGTGCTGCCGCCGCGCACCGCGCGGGTGACTTCATTCATGCGCGCACGCCGCGACGGGATCTGCAGCCCGGCCTGGCCCAGCTCCAGCGCGCGCATCAGCGGCACCCGGTTGCCCAGCAGCGCCGCCAGCACCTTGGCCCAGCGAGCGGTATCGGACTCCACCAGCCAGGGCCCGACCAGCGGCAATCGCGCCAGCCGGTCGACCATCGCGCTGCGCGCGCCGGGCCGACGCATGAGCGCGACCGCCGCAACCGCCGCCGCTGCCGTCCCCAGCACCAGCAGCGCGAAGTTCTCGCGGGTCCAGGTGCCCACGCCCAGCACCATCCACGCCAGGAACGGCAGGTCCTCGGCGCGGTCCAGCAGCGAGGCGAACTTGGGCACCACGAACACGAACATCAGCGCCACCGCCGCCGCGCCCGCCAGCACCAGCACGCATGGATAGATCAGCGCATTGCGGATCTCGGTGCGCAGGTTCTGCTCGTACTCCATCTGCGCGCCGGCATCGGCCAGGGCGCGCCCCAGCTCACCACTCAGCTCGCCGGCGCGCGCCAGCTGCAGCACGTAGTCGGGCAACGGCAGGCCGCTGTCGACCAGCGTCGCCGAGAACGGTTGCCCGCGCTGCAGCCCGCGCGACATCACCGTAAATGCCTCGACGATGCGCGGATGGTGCGCCGACACTGCCTGTGAACCCACCGCGTCGGCAATCGACACGCCGGAAGTCAGCATCGTCGCCAGTTCCTGGAACGCCAGGATCACATCGGCATCCTTCAGCCGCCGGCTTCGCTGCTTCCCGCCCGACCCCGCCTCGCCCGGGCGCAACGCCAGCAGCACCAGCCCGCGCCGCTCCAGCGATCGCGCGGCCTCGCGTTCGCTGCTGGCGCGCAACACCCCCGACATGTCCTGGCCGTCGGCGGTGACTGCTTCGTAGAGGAATCGGGGCATGCGGGGCCTCAGCTGCCGGTGACGCGCAGCACTTCCTCGACCGTGGTCAGGCCCTGCCAGGCTTTCAGCAGGCCGTCATCGCGCAGGAACCGGTGGCCCTCCGAACGCGCGAGCGCCTTCATGTCATTGACGCTCGCGCCGCTGACGATCAGGTGCTGCATCTGCTCGGAGACCGGGATCATCTCGTAGATGCCCAGGCGTCCGCGGTAGCCGGTATTCAGGCATTGCGCGCACCCGGTCGCCTCCTTCCATGCCGGCGCCTGCCCGGGCAGGACCGAGTCGGCGAAGCGCTCCGCCTCGGCCTGCAGGTGCGCCGGGACATGTCCACTCCGTGCGCACGAGCACAACCGGCGTACCAGGCGCTGCGCCTGCACCGCGCGGATCGGGGTCGCCACCAGGAACGGCTCCACCCCCATGTCGATCAGCCGGGTGAAAGCGCTGATCGCATCATTGGTATGCAGGGTGGACAGCACTAGGTGGCCGGTCAGCGCGGCCTGCACCGCGATCTGGGCGGTCTCCAGGTCGCGGATCTCGCCGATCATGATCACGTCCGGATCCTGGCGCAGGATCGAGCGCAGCGCGTTGGCGAAGGTCAGGCCTATCTCCGGATGCGCCTGGATCTGGGTGATCGCCGGCAACTGGAACTCGACCGGATCCTCGACCGTGATGATCTTCTTGAAGCCGTCGTTGGCCGCCGCCAGCGCACCGTACAAAGTGGTCGACTTGCCCGAGCCGGTCGGGCCGGTCACCAGCACGATGCCATTGGCCTCGGCGGTCCAGCCGCGCATCATCGCCAGGTGGTCGGCCTCGAAGCCCAGCCGCTCCAGCCGCAGCTCCTTGCGCTCCTTGGGCAGCAGGCGCATCACCATCGACTCGCCATGCACGCCCGGCAGCGCCGACACGCGGATGTCCATCTCCTGGCCACCCACGCGGGTCGACATGCGCCCGTCCTGCGGGAGCCGGCGCTCGGCGATGTCCATGCCCGAAATCAGCTTGAGCCGCGAGGCCACCGCGTCGAACCGGTCGCGCGGCAGTTGCAGGCGCGAATGCAACACGCCGTCGATGCGGAAGCGCACCGCGAACTGGCGCTCCTCCGGCTCGAGATGGATGTCCGAAGCGCGCTGCTCCACCGCCTGCGCCATCAGGTTGTTGACCAGCTCGACCACCGGCGCTTCCTCGGCCATCTCGCGCAGGTGCTGCACGTCACTGCCGTCGTGGCCGTCCAGGCCGCCGCGCTGCGCCAGCGCATCGAGCATGCGCTCCAGGTCCTGCGCCCGGCACAGGCAATACTGGACCGCACGCCCCGGGAGGGCATGGCGCATCGCCTCGCGCAGCGACGGCTGCAGCGGGTCGCGCGCGGCGCAATACAGGACATCATCCACCGACCACAGCAGCGCCTGCAGGTCCAGCAACCATTCCAGCCCGGCCGGTGCCAGCGCAGCGGCAACGCGCACGGCGTCCTCGTCGGGTGCGGGCAGGTCCGCGCCCATCAGGGGCAAGTCCAGCTGCGTCTGCAGCGTCTGCAGCAGGTTGTCCTCGCTGAGCGCACCGATCCGCATCAACACGCTGCCCAGCCGGCCACCGATGCGCGACTGCAGGGTCAATGCCCGCTCCAGGTCGGCGCCACCGATCATCCCGGCGTTCAGCAGCATCTGCCCCAGCAAGTCGCCAGCAGCGTCCGGCAGCGCTGCCTGCAGTGCATCGGGTTCAGCCGACATGGGCAACTCCCTCCTCGGGCGCCGCGGATGTACACAGCGCGGATGGCACTGCCATCATGGCCGACAGCGGCCGCCATGGCCGGCCGACTCCGCGCCCTATCCGGGGCGCGACGAACCGATCACGGCGCAGACGGCTGGCCTTGGCAGCAATGGAACAGGACGGCACGCGACCTCCAGAAGCCTTCGCATCAGCGCATGTCGGCGACACGCGCTGCCCGTGCGGGCGGGAGCGCAGTGTAAACCCGCGCCGGGGCGTGGCGGCGCACTCACGCCTGTCTGCCGCTGCACTGGCGGTTCACTTCCGCACGCTCGACATTACTAAGGGGTCCCCGTGCGGGTGAACGCCGCATCC
The DNA here is from genome assembly GCF_046600735.1 of Novilysobacter longmucuonensis. NCBI lineage: Bacteria > Pseudomonadati > Pseudomonadota > Gammaproteobacteria > Lysobacterales > Lysobacteraceae > Novilysobacter > Novilysobacter longmucuonensis. Next base: position 55,812 of record NZ_JBJMAW010000003.1, on the reverse strand, counting down.
GATTGGCACACCGCAGCGGTGCACGCGCGCACTGCCAGACCCAGCGAATGCGCGGACAACGCCGATGCGCCACGCAATCGTCATCGAGGATGTCGGACAATGGCATCTGCGGTCGGCCCCTCGTCCTTGGTGAGCGACCGCTGCAGCCGGCCACAGGTCACGGCTCCAGTCCCTGCGCTGAAGCAAAGCGTGACCACCACTTGACATTGGAAACCGTTAAGAAAAGAACGATTGACGGAACATTAACGCTGGGTTAGCTTTCGCCGGCAGCTTGATCTCCCAGGTGCGTTCCGATTGATATTGGCACGGGTACGTTTCCTCAAGATCGTCCTGTGCATGCCTTGGAAGCTGTTTGCCAAAAGCTGTCCGCTTTCTGGTACCAGGCGACGCAGCAGTGCATCCAGTTCGAGTTGCAAGACAAATCAATCCTTAAGGAGTTAGATCAACATGTCCATCCTCAACAAGAAAAATGCCCTGACCCTGGCCCTGGTGGCCGGTCTGGGCATGGTGGCCACCGCCGCCGCCTACACCGTCCAGACCAACAGCGATGACGAGCCGGAAATGGTCGCCACCGCTGAAGTCACAGATGCCACCAGCGTCGTCAACGTCAGCCAGAACGTCGAGATCGATCTCGAGGCCTCCGACCTGATCCTCGGCCGCACCACCGGCTTCACCATTCGCTACACGCTGCGGGACGGCGCCCAGTTCGGTCGCACCATTGTCGATACCGACCTGCTTGAGCAGGGCGGATGGACCGCATCGGTCGCCGCCGGCGGCACCGCCGGTGATGGCTTCCTGGTGGTCAACATGGACCCGGCCGCCACGGACAGCGCGCTCTCGCAGGGCATGGTGTTGACGATCGTAGGCGGTACCGACGAAACCACCGACGGCGCAGGCACGGTGACCCCGGCAGCAGGCCAGGCCCTGCAGAACCTGACCGCGCTGCAGACCGAAGGCGCCACCGTGTCGGCCTCGGTACAGTTCGTCGATCCGGTGACCGCCTCGCAGATCATGGGCACCGAGATCGTCGCGCTGCTCGAGTCCGGCGACCCGGTGGAGCTGAGCTGCGATGCCACCACCGGCGACACCGCCACCCGCATCGACGTCGGCACCACCGCGACCCAGGGTCCGAAGACCTTCTTCACCACCACCGGCGAAATCGGTACGGCGAACGATGGGCTCATCAACCTGGGCCAGGTTGTCGTCGGCGCCGCAACGGGCTTCGACAGCTTCGCGTATGAAGCCACCGACGAGTTCACTGTCGTGCTGCAGGGTGACTTCTCGGCGTTTGCTCCGATCGAGGGCGCGGACAACTCCACCCGCCTCGTGGCCCTGTCGACGAACGCCTGCGTCAGCGCACTGGGCGGCGCGACCGCGCCTCCGGGCCCCGGCTTCGGCGTGGTGGACACCACCAACAACACCGTGACCTTCAACTTCACCGGTGCCGACGCCGGCGCCACCGCCGCCGGGTTCAGCGTGGACGTCTGCGCCGAAGTCCCGGACGGCAATGAAGTGGTGATCGACGCCACCACCGTGTCCGCCACCACCACCTTCAACCGTGGCACCGAGATCGAAATCAGTGGTCAGGCCTGCTCGCTGCTGCCGCTGCAGTACAACGGCTCGGTGGTCGACGTCTACCACATCAACCCGGCCGGCAACACCACCGCACAGTCGTTCATCCGCGTGATCAATCCGGGCGACACCGCCGGTCTGGTCACCATCACCGGTATCGACGACGCCGGCAACGCGGCCGACGGCGCGATCACCTTCACCCTCGCGGCGGGTGCCTCCCAGCAGCTGAACTCCGAGGACCTGGAGAACGGCAACGCGGGCAAGGGCCTGACCGGCGCATGGGGCGACGGCGCCGGCAAGTGGCGCGCCGACGTCACCGGCGAGTTCGACGGCATGATGGTGCAGAGCCTCAACCGCAACGCCACCGACGGCACGGTCACCAACCTGACCGACGCCGACAGCAACGGCGAGCAGGATATCTACGAGCAGGGCCCGACCCTGTAACCTGCTACAAGTGATGTATCAAACGGGCGGCTTCGGCCGCCCGTTTTTTTTGTGCCACCGTTTGCGCAGGCGCGGTGCGCCTCGTAGCCGCGGCACCCGGCCTCGCGACTGACGTCGCTCCTACCCCGCCCCGCAATATCGCGACCGGCCCCTGTAGGAGCGACGTGAGTCGCGACCACGCCACCGCACCCACCGCGGTGCCAGCTGCAAAACCCGCGTTAGCCAGCAGAAACAGTTCATCGCGCTTGACGGGGCTCTTTTTCGTAGCTACGCTAAATCGTGCGAATCACATGCGACCCAGCCAAGCGCCAATGGACCCTGCACGAGCGCGGCCTAGACATGCTTCGCGCAAAAGAAGCGTTTGCTGGGCGGCACTTCACTCGCATAGACGATCGCCAAGACTACGGCGAGCCTCGCTTCATCACTGCTGGCTGGCTTGATTCTCGGCTTGTCGTCTTCGCATGGACGCCCCGCGGTGCCGCAAGGCGCATCATCAGCATGAGGCATTGCCATGAACGCGAAGAAAAAAAACTCCTCCCCCACCTTGCCTGATCCTGAGCTGCCAGAGATTACTGATGCCTGGATTGCCAGCGCAGACCTCCACCATGGCGAAAAGCTCGTTCGCCGTGGCCGCCCGAAGGTCGCGAATCCTCGGCAGCTTTTGTCGCTGCGTCTTCCTCCTCGGGTCATTGCCCGGTGGAAGGCCAGCGGCCCTGGCTGGCAGACCCGCATGGCGGAGGCGCTTGAAAAAAGTGCACCCAAAGAACGTCGGGCTGCTGGCTGACAATTCGTTCAAGCCGAAGCCGCTTCGCGGCTCGGCTTAACTCAGGCGATGTGCGGGAACGACGCAAAGGGCAGTTCTTTCGAGCCCCCCGCCGCGCCGGCTACCGCCAGCCGGGCTTGTCCTTTAGCATCATCGACGCCCGCCGCGCTGCGGCCGCACTCCCCCGTCGACCCGAAGGATGCCCCCATGTCCCTGTTCCGAGTCCTCACCCTGGCCCTGCCGCTGGCGCTGCTCGCCGCGTGCAGCAGCGAGCAGTCCGAACCCGCGCCGCCGGCCGAGCCGGCCGAAGTCGCAGGCCAGGCACCCGAGCTCGAGCTGCCGCCTGCCACCTCGCAGGAGCCGGTGGATGTCAGCGCCGACGCCATCGCTGTCGGCAGCTCGATCGGCGCCGACATGGCGGTGGATGCGCGCAAGCAGCGCTACACCACCGACGACACGATCTACGCCTCCATCCCCACCCGGGAGTTCGATCCCGGCAGCCAGGCGAAGGTCTACTGGACCTTTGAGGACGGCACCACCGACAAGGAGGAGACCAAGGACATCGCCGCCGGGGCCGAGCACCTGCATTTCGAGCTGTCCGCCGCCGACGGCCTGCGCGCGGGCGACTACAACGTGCAGGTCGACGTCGATGGTCAGCCGGTGGGCATCGTCGACTTCAGCGTCGAGTGAGCCTGCCCGCGCGATGAGCCGCCGCCTGCTGTTCCATCGCGACTTCCGCCGCGCGAGCGGAGGCCATGGCAAGGTCTGGGACTACTTCGAGCATGCCGGGGCGCACCCGGACTGGTCGCCATCGGTATACCTGACCCCGGCCAGCGTCGACGCCGACAATCCGTGGCGCATCCATGACGTGGCGCCGCAGCCGCAGTGGCGGCCCGACCAGGCCGATGCGCTGCTGCTGGGCGGCATCGATTGGCAGGCCTATCCGCACGACGACCCGGCGCGCCCGGTGATCAACCTGGTCCAGGGCGTGCGTCACGGGGACCCGGGCGACCCACGCCACGCCTTCCTGGGCCGGCGCGCGGTGCGCCTGTGCGTCAGCGCGCCGGTGGCCGAGGCGATCCTCGCCAGCGGCCGGGTCAACGGCCCGGTGCGGGTGATCGAGGCGGCGCTGCAGTTGCCAAACGGCCTGGCGGCGCCGGAGACCCGTGCGGGCGTATTCATCGATGCGACCAAGCAGCCTTCGCTGGGCCGGGCGCTTGCGGCCGCATTGCGCGAGCGCGGGTGCCAGGTCGCGTTGTGCGACCGGCGGATCCTGCGTGGTGAATATCTGGCGCAGATGGCCGCCGCCGCGATTGCGGTGACCTTGCCGTATGCGACCGAGGGCTTCTACCTGCCTGGACTGGAAGCGATGGCGCTGGGCTGCGCCACCATCGTGCCCGATTGCATCGGCAACCGCGCCTACCTGGCCGATGGACGCAACGCGCTGGCACCGCCATTGCAACTGGATGCGCTGCTGCAGGCGGTGCAGCAACTGGAAAACCCGGCAGTGGTCGCACGGCTGGTGGCGCACGGGCGCGAAACCGCGGCACGCTTCGGCCTGCAGCGCGAGCGCGAGGCGTTCCACGCGGTGCTGGACGACATCGACTACCTATGGAACGCATGAGCGGCCGCACGCTGGCACTGACCGGGGTGCCACGCGGCGGCACCACGCTGGCGTGCCGGCTGCTCGGCCTGTGCGAACAGACTGTGGCGCTGTTCGAGCCGATGGAGGTCGGCGAGCTGCCGCCACGCGACCCGCCGGCGGCGCTGGACTGCATCGCGGCGTTCTGCGACCGGGCGCGGGCACAGATCCTGGAATCGGGTACCGCCCCGAGCAAGCAGCGCGGTGGCCGGGTGCCGGACAACCCTTTCGGCGACGAGCGCCTGGCCGACGGCCGCCGCCGCCAGCAAGCGACGCGCGGCGAGATCGCCGTGGAGCCGCGGCCTGCCCCGGGCTTCACCCTGGTGATCAAGCACAACGCGGCGTTCACCGCGCTGCTGCCGCAACTGCGCGAGCGTTTCCAGACCCGCGCAATCGTGCGCCACCCATTGTCGGTGCTGGCCTCGTGGAACTCGGTCGACCTGCCGGTCAGCCGCGGGCACATCCCCGCCGGCGAACGCCTCGATGCGGCGCTGGCCGCGCAGCTGCAGGCAGAGCCCGAGCGCCTGCGCCGGCAGCTGATCGTGCTGGAGTGGTTCTTCGCGCGGTTCGCCACCGCACTGGCGCCGGCGGAGGTGCTGCGCTACGAAGACATCGTCGCCACCCAAGGCGAGGCACTGCGCGCGAGCGCCGGGCTGAGCGGCCGCAGCGATGCGCAGTTGGCCGAGCGCAATGCCAGCGCGCATTACGACCGCGCGAAGATCGCCGGACTGGCCGAAGCGCTGCAGCGCCAGCCGGGCAGCTGGCAGCGCTGGTATGCACCCGACAGCGTGGCGCCGCTGGCGCAGCGGATGCTGCAGCAGGCACATACGACGTGAGCGGGCCGCGGGTGCGGTTTGTGATCGGCGGCGTGCAGAAGGGCGGCACCACCGCACTGGCGCGGTACCTGGGCGCGCACCCGCAGGTGTGCCTGCCGCGCAACAAGGAGGCGCATGTGTTCGATGCGCCCTGCTTCGACGAGGCATGGCCAGCCGAGGCGGTCGACGAGCGTTATCGGCGGCATTTCGAGGACCCGCGCGAAGATCGCCTGCACGGCGATGCCACCCCGATCTACCTGTTCCATCCGCGGCTGGTGCAACGCATCGCCCGCTACAACCCGGCGATGCGCTGGATCATCCTGCTGCGCGACCCGGTCGACCGCGCGATCTCGCACTACCACATGGAGCGCGCACGCGATCAGGAATCATGGCCGCTGTGGGCGGCGGTGCTGCTGGAGCGCTGGAGGCTGCGCCGGCACTGGCAGGACCTGTCGGCCGACTCCCCGCTGCGCCGGCACAGTTATCGCGCGCGCGGCGACTACGCGCGCCAGCTGGACGTGCTGTTCACCCATCTCCCGCGCGATCAGGTGCTGCTGCTCGACAACGCCGAGCTCCGTAGCGCGCCGGCGAGCGTGATGTCCCGCGTCTACGCATTTCTGGACCTGCCCCAGCCGGCCAGGGCGCCGACGTTCGAGCCGGTGTTCGAAGGGCGCTACCTGCGCAACGGCAACCGCCCGGCCCGGCGCCTGCTGCGCTGGCTGATGCGCCGCGAACTGGCGCAGATGCGGCTGCGTTACGGCATCGAGTTCGGTCAACCGGAAGAGGCAACCGCCGGTGGCCGCGATCCGCCGTGGTAGGAGCGGGCCATGCCCGCGATTGCGTCAGGCGTAGGAGAGCGTTCGCGCCCATGGGGCGCTCCTACAGAGAAGCGGAGTGCGGCGATGCCGTCGTAGAGCGGAGCTTGCTCCGCTGCGGTCCGGTGGGTGTGCGAGGCATCGTGGGCGCAGCCGAGCAAGCTCGGCTCTACGGAATTATCGAGCGCTTTTGTAGGAGCGGCCCATGGCCGCGATGGAAACCGGACCACCGCGCCTGTCCGATTCGCGTTCGCGCCCATGGGGCGCTCCTACGGGGGCGGCGGTGGCCGCGATGCGCCGTGGTAGGAGCGGGCCATGCCCGCGATTGCATCAACCGTAGTAGAGCGTTCGCGCCCATGGGGCGCTCCTACAGGTGTTGCCGGTGGCCGCGATGCGCCGTTGTAGGAGCGGGCCATGCCCGCGATTGCATCAGGCGTAGTAGAGCGTTCGCGCCCATGGGGCGCTCCTACGACGGTGCGGCTATTGCACGCGGCGGCGCAGGTAGTTGAGCAGGTCGATGCGGGTGATCAGGCCGAGGAAGCGGGCACCGTCGGTGATGATCGCGACGTGGCCGCGGTCGAACACCGGCAGCAGCGATTCGATCGGGGAGCGCACGTCGATCTTGTCGAGCTTGCTGACCATCGCGGTGGAGATCGGGTCGCGGAAGCGGTCCTCGTCGCCGTAGACGTGCAGCAGTGCGTCGGACTCGTCGATGATGCCGACGATGGTGTCTCCGTCCATCACCGGCAGTTGCGAGACGTCGTACAGCTTCATGCGCTGGTAGGCGGTGACCAGCAGGTCGGTCGGGGCGACCACCACGGTGTCGCGCTGCGAATACGGGCGCAGGATCAGGTCGCGCAGGTCGCCGTGCTGCTCGCGCTCGATGAAGCCGTTGTCGAGCATCCAGTAGTCGTTGTACATCTTGGAGATGTACTTGTTGCCGGTGTCGGGCACCAGCACCAGCACCTTCTTCGGGTCGGTCTGCTCGCGGCAGTACCGCAGCGCGGCCGCCAGCAGGGTGCCGGTGGAGGAGCCGCCGAGGATGCCCTCCTTTTCCAGCAGCTCGCGCGCGGTCAGGAAGCTGTCCTTGTCGGAGATCGCATAGGCCTTCTTGACCCGGCTGAAATCGGAGATGCTGGGCAGGAAGTCCTCGCCGATGCCCTCGACCATCCAGCTGGCGGACTTGTCGCTGAGGGTGCCCTCGTTGATGTATTCGGTCAGGATCGAACCGGCCGGGTCGGCCAGGATCAGCTCGGTGTGCGGGGATTTTTCCGCGAAGCAGCGCGACAGGCCGGTCATGGTGCCGGAGCTGCCGCAGCCGAACACGATCGCGTCCAGTCCGCCGGCCCCGGCCATCTGCTCGAGGATCTCCGGGCCGGTGCCGAACTCGTGCGCGGCCGGGTTGTCGGGGTTGCCGAACTGGTTGATGAAGTACGCGCCCGGGGTTTCTTCGGCGAGGCGCGCGGCCATGTCCTGGTAGTAGTCGGGATGGCCCTTGGCCACGTCCGAGCGGGTCAGCAGCACCTGCGCGCCCATCGCCTTGAGGTTGAAGATCTTCTCGCGGCTCATCTTGTCGGGCACCACGAGGATCAGCTTGTAGCCCTTCTGCTGGGCGACCAGCGCCAGTCCGAGGCCGGTGTTGCCGGCGGTGCCCTCGACCAGGGTGTCGCCGGGCTTGATGTCGCCGCGGGCCTCGGCCGCCTCGATCATCTTCAGGCCGATGCGGTCCTTGATCGAGCCGCCGGGGTTCTGCGATTCCAGCTTGAAGTACAGCTCGCAGACACCGGCGTCGATGCGCTGCGCCCTGACGATCGGGGTGCCACCGATCAGCTCGAGTACGGAGTGGTGGATGCTCATGCGGTCGGGGTTCCTGCGCCGCGGACAGCGCGGCGGACCGCGTGGATTCTACTAGGCCGGCCGGGACGGGGCGTCCGGGAGCACCCGCGCTTTTGTAGGAGCGGCTTCAGCCGCGATCGACAACCGGCACGAGCGGCCTGGTGCATTCATCGCCTGGCCGAAGAGCTCGCGCCCATGGGGCGCTCCTACGAGTGTCTCGGTTCTCGCGGGTTCTGCGGGACTCGGCCGGTGGCGGACGGTGACGGCCCGACGAGGGAAACCGTCACCGCCCGCTTTTGAACGGGCCGGTGCGACGATGGTCAGTGCGCGCGCGCGGCGTACATCCGGACCAGGCGGTCCTTGGCGGCGAGCTTCTCGCGCTTCATCTGGGACAAGGTGGTGTCGTCGATCGGCAGTACCCCCAGTTCGGCGTCCATGACCTTCTTGTCCAGCTTCTGGTGGTGTTGGTAGAGCTGCTTGAATTCGGGGTCGCCCTTTATCAGTGCGTCGATCTCGGGTTGCGGCTGTTCTTCGAACATGGAGCCTCCTTCAGCACGAATGCAAAACGCCCCGGCCGGGAGGGCCGAGGCGTTGCGGGGTTCATCAGGGGCGCCAGGCGCGACGTGCGGCCCAAGCTGCAGCCATTTCCGCAGGCCGACCGCAGCGCGATGCGCGGCGGCGGGCTCCTGCGAAATCGGCGGCTGGGTCATCGGCCTGGCTCTTCACCACGCGGTGCGGGCCGCCTGGTTGAGACCGACCCTACTCCTCCGCCCGGGGGCCGGCAAGCGCCAAAAACCGGTTTCGATCACGCCCGCCGCGGGGCGCGGCCCGCAGCTGCCGGCGCGGCTTGGGCGGCGCCGGATTCAGTTAACTGAGTTGCTGTTGAACCAGGTCCCCCGGGCGCGCGGGCGCACCTCGTGCATCCTGCGGCCCTGGTAGAGCCGAGCTTGCTCGGCTGCGCGTGGGCCCGGAAAACGCGTTGTCGCCGTGGTGCAGCCGAGCAAGCCCGGCTCTACGGATGCGCCGTCCGCACGACCGCCGGCCGCGGCTACTCGTCCGCGACGATCACCTCGACCCGGCGGTTGCGGGCGCGGCCGGAGGCGCTGGCGTTGTCGGCCACCGGCTGGTCGGCGCCCAGCCCGACCGCCTCGATGCGCGCAGCCGCCACGCCGGCGCCGATCAGCGCCTCGCGCACCGCGTCGGCGCGCCGCTGCGACAGCGCCCGGTTGGCCTCGGCCGCGCCCTGGCTGTCGGTGTGCCCCTCCACCCGAACCGAGCCGTCCGGTGCGGCCTGCAGGTAGGCCGCCAAGGTCTTCACGCTGTCGGCCGCGGCGCCGGTCAGCGTGGCCTGGCCCGAACCGAAGGCATCACCGCCCAAGGTGAAGACCTCCCCGCGCGACTCCCGGGTGGACGGCGGCAGGGTACCGCCGGCCATCAGTGCCGCTTCCTGCCGGGCCAGCGCGGCTTCGCGCTCGCGCGCCGCGTTCAGCCGCGCATTCTGTGCGCCGGTAACGCCTTCCAGCGCGGCCTCGATGTCCTGCATCGCTTCGGCGTCGGCGCTGGTCTGCTCACGCAGGCGCGCGGACTCCTCGGCCTGGATCTGGGCCTGGATGCGCAGGCGCTCGGCTTCGGCGCGGGCGCGGGCGGCGTCGCGGCGGCTGGCTTCGACCAGCCACTCGCTGCGCTCGCGGTCGAGCCGGTCGATCTCGCGCTGCATCGCCTGCGTGCGCGCGGTGGCCTCGGCGATCGCGACCCGGCGTTCGGCGACGTAGCGCGCGGCCTCGCGCTCCTGGCGGCTGGCCTCGGCCAGGGCGGCGATCGCCTGGCGTGCCTGCAGGCGCTCGTAGGCGGCGAAGGTGCCGAGCTCGACGTCGGCCTCCAGCGCGGTCAGGCGCTGCGACAGCGCGGCGGACGCGTTGTCCTGGGCCTGGGCCTGCGCCGGGGACGTGGCAAGCAGCAGCGCGGTGAGCGCGCCGATGATGGCAATCGGGCACTTCATCGGTCATCTCCGGTCTGCAGGCGCTGGCGCAACTGGGCGAGCTCGGCCTGGCGCTGGGCGAGTTCGGCGCTGGCAAGGGCTTCGCGGCTGCGGGCGTAGGCCAGGTCGGCGTCGGCGCTGGCGGCCAGCGCCAGGCGCCGGGCGTCGTCCTCGCGGTCGTCGGCCATCGCCGCCTGGGCGCGGGCCAGGGCCTCGCGCGCATTGGCGATTTCCCGCGACGCGTAGTGATCGGCATCGGCGCCGCCGGCGCGGACCAGCGCCTGCTGCGCGTTCGAAAGCTCGGCGGTCGGCGGTGGCAACGTGGCGCACGCGCTCAACGCCGAAGCGAGAACCAGGGCCAGCAGCAGCGAATATTTTTGTGCGAAGCTTGTCTTCATTGGGGTGCCGTGATGATGGAGGGCCGTTCAGGACTTCTCGCGGCCATTGTGGTCAAGCCGGCGGCGCGCTTGCAACGATACGCCGCCGTGAACCAGAGGAGCGTGCATGGACATCGGCTATTTCCTGAAGCTGATGACGGAGAAGAATGCCTCGGACATGTTCCTGAGCACCGGCGCGCCGGTGTACATCAAGGTCGAAGGCAAGCTTTATCCGTTGGGCAACACCGGCCTGCCGCCCGGCATGGTCAAGAAAATCGCCTACTCGCTGATGGACGAAGGCCAGGTGCCGCTGTTCGAGCGCGACCTGGAACTGAACATGGCGCTGGCGCTGCCGGACACCGGCCGCTTCCGGATCAACGTGTTCAAGCAGCGTGGCGAGGTCGGCATGGTGATCCGCGCGATCCGCAGCGTGATCCCGAGCATCGAGGAGCTGCAGCTGCCGCAGGTGCTCAAGGACATCATCATGGCACCGCGTGGGCTGGTGCTGATCGTCGGTTCGACCGGTTCGGGCAAGTCGACCACGCTGGCCTCGATGATCGACCACCGCAACAGCAGCACGGCCGGGCACATCCTCACCATCGAGGACCCGATCGAGTACCTGCACCGGCACAAGAAGTCGATCGTCAACCAGCGCGAGGTCGGGCTGGACACGCACGGGTTCCACAACGCGCTGAAGAACGCGATGCGCGAGGCGCCGGACGTGATCCTGATCGGCGAGATCCTGGACTCGACCACGATGGAGGCGGCGATCTCGTTCGCCGAGACCGGTCACCTGTGCCTGGCGACGCTGCATTCCAACAACGCCGACCAGACGCTCGAGCGCATCCTCAACTTCTTCCCCGAGGGCGCGCACAAGAACGTGCTGATGAACCTCGCGCTGAACCTAAAGGCGGTGGTCTCGCAACGCCTGGTGGTCGGCGTCGACGGGCGCCGCATGCCGGCCTCGGAAGTGCTGATCAACACCCCGCACGTGCGCGACCTGATGCGCCGCGGCCAGGTGCACGAGATCAAGCAGGCGATGGAGGAGTCGCTGGAGGAAGGCATGGAGACCTTCGACCAGTGCCTGTTCCGGCTGTACAAGGACGGCCGGATCGAGATGGAGGAGGCGCTCAAGGCGGCCGACTCGCGCGACGGGCTGGCCCTCAAGTTCCGCCTGTCGGAGGGCGGCAGCGGCGAGCACGACCCGTACGCGGAGGTGTACGACACCCAGCCGTAGGGCGGGGCCTGCGCGTCGCGCCCTGTAGGAGCGTCCCATGGGCGCGATGGGAACCGGCCAACCGCGCCTGTTCCGGGTGTGTGATCGCGCCCATGGGGCGCTCCTACGGTCGAGCGATCAATTCGCCAGGCGCTGCTTGACCAGGGCCGATACCTGGCCCATGTCGGCCTGGCCGGCGAGCCTGGGCTTCAGCGCGCCCATCAGCTTGCCGATGTCGGCCGGGCCGCTGGCGCCGGTCTCGACCATGGCGGCGTCGATCGCGGCCAGGATCTCGGCCTCGCCGAGCTTGGCCGGCAGGTAACGCTCGATCACCACGATCTCGGACTTCTCGATGTCTGCCAGGTCGGCGCGGCCGGCGGCCTCGTACTGGGTGACCGAGTCGCGGCGCTGCTTGACCATCTTCTCGAGCACCGCCAGCACCTGGGCGTCATCCAGCTCTGCACGCTCGTCACCTGCCCTGGGCTCGTCGACTTCCTTCTGCTTGACCGCCGCCAGCATCAACCGGATCACGCCGAGGCCGTGCTTGTCGCCGGACTTCATCGCGGCCTTCATGTCGGTGGTCAGTTGCTGCTTGAGGGGCATGACGGGGTTCCTGGTGGCGGGGACAAGAAGCGGGAGCGGGGAACAAACGCAAAAAGCCGGCGGCGCATTGGCGCGGCCGGCTTCGCACTTCCACCACGGCCGGAGCAGGCCGTCGGGAGGGTGGCGCTGTTAAGCCCGGAGGCTCAGTACAGGCGCTGGCGCTTGGTCACATCGCGCGAGGCGCGGCGGGACTGGCGCTTCACCGCGGCGGCGGCCTTGCGCTTGCGCTCCTGGGTCGGCTTCTCGTAGAACTCGCGCTTGCGGGTTTCGGCCAGGACGCCGGCCTTCTCGCAGGTGCGCTTGAAGCGACGCAGGGCAAACTCGAAAGGCTCGTTTTCGCGGACTTTGACGCTGGGCATACGGTATCTCGGTTCGGGTGAACAGCCCGGGTCCTCCGGGCGAGCCGCGTATGATAACGGGGCGCTCGGCGCGGATGCAAGTTCGACCGGGACTCGGGGGCTTGGGGGCTTGGGGGCTCGGAAAAATCAGGAGCGGGTCCGCAAAGGACGCAAAAAGCGCAAAAGGGGGCAGTAATCGCTTCGTTCTTCTTTTTTTGCGACTTTGGCGTCCTTTGCAAACGGCTCTATGCTTCCCCGAGTCCCAAGTCCCGAGCCCGGCCCAATGAAAGTCCTCGGCATCGAAACCAGCTGTGACGAAACCGGGGTGGCGGTCTACGACACCGAGGCCGGGCTGCGGGCGCACGCGCTGTACAGCCAGATTGCGCTGCATGCGCAGTACGGCGGGGTGGTGCCGGAGCTGGCCAGCCGCGACCACGTGCGCAAGCTGCTGCCGCTGATCCGCCAGACCCTGGCCGAATCGGACATGGCGGTCAGCCAGATCGACGGGGTCGCCTACACCGCCGGGCCGGGGCTGGTGGGGGCGCTGCTGGTCGGGGCCGGGGTCGCGCGCTCGCTGGCCTGGGCGCTGGACGTGCCGGCGGTCGGGGTGCACCACATGGAGGGCCACCTGTTGGCGCCGCTGATGGAGGACGACCCGGACCACCCCGAGCGCGGCCGGCCACAGCCGCCGTTCGTGGCGCTGCTGGTCTCGGGCGGGCACACCCAACTGGTCGCGGTCGAGGCGATCGGCCGCTACCGGCTGCTCGGCGAGACCCTGGACGACGCCGCCGGCGAGGCCTTCGACAAGACCGCCAAGATGATGGGCCTGCCCTACCCCGGCGGCCCGCAACTGGCGGCGTTGGCCGAGCAGGGCCAGGCCGGCCGCTACAGGTTCTCGCGGCCGATGACCGACCGGCCGGGACTGGATTTCAGCTTCAGCGGGCTCAAGACCCAGGTGATGCTGGCCTGGCGCGACAGCGACCAGACCGACGCCACCCGCGCCGATATCGCACGCGGGTTCGAGGATGCGGTGGTCGACACGCTGGCGATCAAGTGCGCCCGCGCGCTGGAGGCGGCCGGTTGCGAGACGCTGGTGGTCGCCGGCGGGGTCGGCGCGAACCGGCGGCTGCGCGCGAAGCTCGCCGACATCGCCACCCAGCGTGGTGGCCGGGTGAGCTTCCCGCGGCCGGCGTTCTGCACCGACAACGGCGCGATGATCGCGTTCGCCGGCGCGCTGCGGTTGCAGGCGGGGCAGCACGAAGATGCGTCGGTCGTGGTGACGCCGCGCTGGGATATGGCATCGTTGCCGGCGGTTGATCTTGCGTAGGAGCGGCTTCAGCCGCGAGCTTTTTCTCCCGATGTCGCGTGGTGGTCACGTCGCTTCTGAATTCCATCGCGGCTGAAGCCGCTCCTACAACGGCGCTGGACCACAATGGACAAGGTATTCATCGAAGGTCTCGAAATCGAGGCGCTGATCGGCATCTACGACTGGGAGCGGCGCATCCGCCAGCCACTGCTGTTCGACGTCGAGATGGCGTTCGACAACACCGTGCCCGCCGCCACCGACGCGATCGCCGATACGCTGAACTACAAGGCGGTCAGCAAGCGCATCATCGAGTACGTGTCGCAATCCGAATTCGGGCTGGTCGAGACGCTGGCCGAGCGCGTCGCGGCGCTCATCCTGGAGGAGTTCGGCGTGCGGCACGTGCGGCTCAAGTTGAGCAAGCCCGGCGCGGTGCGCGGTGCGCGCGCGGTGGGGGTGATCATCGAACGCCCGACCGCTACCCTGTGACGATGGATGTAGCGATGGATCAATTTTCCGGGTTGTGGCAGCCGCTGACCGAACTTGCCTACGCGCCGACGGTGCTGTCCCTGATCGGGCTGCTGCTGGCGGCGTGGCTGGCGAACTGGGTGACCCGGCGCATCCTGCTACGCGTGGTGGTGCGGCTGGCGCAGGCCTCACCGATCCACTGGGACGACGTGATACTCGGCCGCGGCGTGCTGTCGCGGCTGGCGCACGTGGTGCCGGCGCTGGTGGTCTACGCCGGCATAGGCAACGTGCCGGAGCTGCCGGCCGCGGCGGCGCTGGTGGTGCGCAACGTCGCACTGGCCTACATGGCGCTGACCGTCGCACTGGCGATCGGCAACCTGTTCAACGCTCTCAACGACCTGTACGAGCGCGACCGCGCGCGCGCCCAGGCGCGGCCGATCAAGGGCTACCTGCAGCTGGCCAAGCTGGTGGTGTTCGTGCTGGCCGGCGTGCTGATGATCGCCGCGCTGATCGACCGCTCGCCGCTGCTGCTGCTGTCGGGCCTGGGCGCGATGACCGCGGTGCTGCTGCTGGTGTTCAAGGACACCATCCTGTCGCTGGTCGCCAGCGTGCAGTTGTCCAGCCACGACATGCTGCGCGTCGGCGACTGGATCGAGATGCCGGCGCTCGATGCCGACGGCGACGTGGTCGACATCGCGCTGCACACGGTCAAGGTGCAGAACTGGGACAAGACGATCACCACCATCCCGACCCATCGCCTGATCAGCGAGAGCTTCAAGAACTGGCGCGGCATGACCGACGCCGGCGGCCGCCGGATCAAGCGCGCGCTGCTGATCGACCAGAGCTCGGTGCGGTTCCTCGACCAGGACGAGCGCCAGCACCTGCGCCGCATCGCACTGATCGACGATTATCTGAACAAGCAGCGCGACGAACTGGAAGCGCACAACGCGCAGCTCCAGGCCGCCGGCAAGGACCCGGTCAACAACCGCCGCGCGACCAACCTGGGTACGTTCCGCGCCTACGTCGCGGCCTACCTGCGTGCGCATCCGGGCGTGCACCAGGGCATGACGCTGATGGTGCGCCAGCTGGCGCCGGGCCCGACCGGCCTGCCGATGGAGGTGTACTGCTTCTCGACCGATACCGGCTGGGTCGCCTTTGAAAATCTGCAGGGCGACATCTTCGACCATCTGCTTGCAGTCCTGCCCGAGTTTGGCCTGCGGCTGTTCCAGCAGCCCGGTGGCGCCGACGTGGCCGAGGCGCTGACGCGGGTGACCGCGGCGCCAGCGGCACGCGCCGGATCGGCCGCCGACCCCGCATGAGCCGTCCGCGGATCAGCCACGCCTACCTCAGCCTGGGCAGCAACATCGACGCCGAGGCCCACCTGCGCAGCGCCATCGCCGCGCTGCGCGAGCGCTTCGGCGAGGTGCTGGTGTCGCCGGTGTACCGCACGCGTGCGGTCGGTTTCGATGGCGCCGATTTCCTCAATGCCGCCGCGGTCATCGCCTCCGAACTCGACCCGTACCAGCTCAACGAGTGGCTGCACGCGCTCGAGGACGCACACGGGCGCGACCGCAGCGGGCCGCGTCATGGCGACCGCACGCTCGACATCGACATCGTGCTGTTCGACAACCGCGTACTCGAAGGCCCCGGCAACCTGCGTTTGCCGCGCCCGGAGCTCAGGCATGCGTTCGTGCTCAAGCCGCTGGCCGACATCGCCCCCGACGTGGTGGTGCCCGAGGACGGCCGCACCCTGGCGCAGATGTGGGCCGGGCACCGCGACAACGCGCTGCCGCTGGAAACGGTGGAGCTGTGATTGCCGGGCTGCTTGCGGCGATGGAAAGAAACCGCGAGCTGGCATCGCCGCACGCGTAGGAGCGGGCCATGCCCGCGATCGCCCCGCTACTGATGCCGCAATCGCGGGCGTGGCCCGCTCCTACAGGACCGTCGCACGGTGGGTGAGGCGTCCACCCGCCGCGGCCGATGGCATCATGTGCACACTCCTGCCGGGTATGGCAGGCCCGTATCCGCCCGGGCGCGGCGGTCACTTGGGGGCAGGACGATGTTCGAAAAGCTTTCGCGCAGTTGGGGATTGATCAAGGCGAGTGCGGCGGTGCTGCGCTCGGACAAGGAGCTGATGCTGTTTCCGGTGATCTCCTCGCTGGCCACGCTGGTGGTGCTGGCGACATTCGCGATTCCGGTATTCGCGCTGGGAATCTTTGCCGATGGCTTCAGCGTGGGCGGCGCGATCGTCGGCTTCCTGTTTTATTTTTGCCAGTACAGCGTGATCATTTTCTTCAACTGCGCGCTGGTCGGTGCGGCGATGATCCGGCTGCAGGGCGGTGACCCGACCCTGGCCGACGGTATCGGCATCGCCCGCTCGCGCATCCGCCCGATCCTGGGCTACGCCGCGATCGCCGCCACCGTCGGCGTGCTGCTGCAGTCGCTGAAGGGCCGCGACAACAACTTCATCGTGCGGCTGATCGGCGGCGGCCTGGGCGTGGCGTGGACGCTGGCGACGTTCCTGGTGGTGCCGGTGCTGGTCAGCCAGGACATCGGCCCGATCGATGCGCTCAAGCGCAGTGTGGCGCTGCTGAAGAAGACCTGGGGCGAGAACGCGATCGGCCACGTCGGCATCGGCGCGGCGTTCGGGCTGATCACCACCGCGGTGGTGCTGCTCGGCGCGTTGCTGGCATTCGCGGCGTTCCAGGTGTCGGTGGTGCTGGCCGGCGCGGTGATCGTGCTGTTCGTGCTCGGCGTGCTGATGCTGGGGGTGTACCAGTCGGCATTGAGCGGGGTGTACTCGGCCGTGCTGTACCGCTATGCCAACGACGGCGATGCGCCGCAGGCGTTCCACGGCGTGCAGCTGGAGCAGTCGTTCCGGGCGAAGTGAGGCGCCGGGTGACGCTTTTGTAGGAGCGGGCCATGCCCGCGACCCGGAAACTGGATTGCCCGGTCGCGCCCATGGGGCGCTCCTACATACAGGGGTGCGCCGGATCCGATGGAGCCGACCTACCTCGTGGGAGACCCGGGACCCAGCCGCGCGTCGAGCTTCTGCAGCCAGCGCGCGGCACGCGTTGCCGAGACCAGCAGGCCGAGCAGCACGCCCAGCGCGTTGGCCAGTGCATCGGCGCGGTCCGCCGCGCGGGTCTCGGTCAGCCAGCCCTGGCCGACCTCCAGCATGATGCCGATCAGCACCAGCGCCAGGCCCGCCAGCGCCTGGGCGCGCATCCGCGAC
This sequence comes from Novilysobacter longmucuonensis, assembly GCF_046600735.1. Taxonomy (NCBI): domain Bacteria; kingdom Pseudomonadati; phylum Pseudomonadota; class Gammaproteobacteria; order Lysobacterales; family Lysobacteraceae; genus Novilysobacter; species Novilysobacter longmucuonensis. The sequence goes on along the minus strand of NZ_JBJMAW010000003.1, from coordinate 38,407 downwards.
AACAGCATCACCGCGTACGCCGACAGCGCCGCATAGGTCACCAGATGGGCGAACTTGTCGAAGCCGAGCATCGCTGGCGCCGGCAGTGAACTCGCCGGCGACAGCGACACCGCCACCACCGCCAGCAGCGCGGCCAGGCCGATCGCCAGCCACAACCGTGGCCGCTGCAACCGCCGCAGCGCCGGCGCGCGATCGCCCGCACTCACAGCCGGAAACTCAGGTCGCCGGCGAGGAATGCGGCGCCGAATTCGACGTCCTTCTGAAAGCCCATCACCTGGAAACGCTCGCCCATGCCACTGGGCAGGGTGAGCTGCTTGACCTCCTGGGTGCGGCGCAGGCGCTCGGTCTCATCGGTGATGCGTTCGATGCGCTGGAGGACGCCGGCCAGACCGTTGCCGAGCAGGAAGCTGGCCTGGTTGCAGTAGCCGGCGAAGTCGAACCCGGCGGCGACCCCGGCTTCGGCCAGCGCGGTGAAATCGACCGACGCGGTCAGGTCCTGCAGGCCCGGCCACAGCAGCGGCTCGCCGTGCATGCGGTGGCGGTAGAACGCGCGCAGGGTGCCGTCGTTGCGCTCGGGCAGGTAGTACTCGGCGCGCGGATAGCCGTAGTCGACAAACAGCATCGCGCCGCGCTTGAGCCCGCCCGATACCGCCTGGATCCAGTACGGCAGCTGCGGCAGCACCTCGGAGCGGTAGCCGTCGGGCAGCGCGCGCTCGAGCCGGCGCTCGATGTGGCGCACGGCATTGCCCAGGAACGCATCGGCCGGGCGCAACGCGCGCGCGAAGCCTTCGCCCTCCAGCACCACGTGCTCCTCGTGGACATCACCGCCGCGCATCGCAAAACGCGGCGTCGGCAGCGCATCGATCACCTCGTTGGCGAACAGCACGCCCTGCCAGTCGTGCGGCAGGGGTGCGTCGAGCCATTCGACCAGCTCGAACAGTGGCGGCGTCAGGCGCTGCTGCAGGCGCTCGCGCTGGCGTTGCTTCAACTGCGCGCTCGGTTCGAGGATCGCGTAGCGGTCGGGCAGCGCATCGAGTTCCAGCAGGCGCTTGAGCATGACCTCGGCGAACGCGCCGGTGCCGCCGCCCAGCTCCAGGAACATGGCGTCCGGTCCGATCTGCTGCAGCACCGGGGCGACGCTCTCGCCGACGCAGGCGGCAAAGATCGGCCCCAGCTCCGGCGCGGTCACGAAGTCGCCGGCCTCGCCGAACTTGCTGGCGCCGGCGCTGTAATAGCCCAACCCCGGCGCGTACAAGGCCAGTTCCATGAAGCGCGAGAACGCGATCACGCCATCGCTGGAGGCGATCTCGGCGCGGATCGCCTCGCTCAGCCGGGCGCTGTGCGCGGCCGCGTCGGTATCGGGCGGTGGCAGGGTGAAATCGCTCACGGCGGTGGGACTCGCGTTTACATCGGGTGTGACGGTCGCGCAGGATAGCCGTTCGTGCGGCAATGGCCGATGATCGGGCCGCCCCTGTAGGAGCGGCTTCAGCCGCGATACCGCGTCAACACAGCAAGCGCTCGCGGCTGAAGCCGCTCCTACAAAAGCCCCTCCGGAAGAGAGATGTCGATGCCCCCTGCCCCGGTCGCCCTCGTCACCGGCTCGGCCCGCCGCCTCGGCGCGGCGATCTCGCGCGCGCTGCATACGGCCGGCTTTGATCTGGCCCTGCATTACCGCAACTCGCGCGAGGAGGTCGAATCGCTGGCCGCCGAACTCGAACGCGCACGCGCCGGCAGCACGCTGATCCTGCAGGCGGAACTGGCCGACATCGAGCGCGTGCCCGAGCTGGTCGCCAGCACGGCGCGGCATTTCGGGCGGCTGGATGCGCTGGTCAACAACGCGTCGGGCTTCTCGCCCAGCCCGATCGGCCAGGCCACACCGGCGCAATGGGACGCGCTGTTCGCGAGCAACGCGCGCGCGCCGTTCTTCCTGGCCCAGGCCGCGGCGAGCCACCTGCGCGAGTCCGGCGGCGCGATCGTCAACCTCACCGACATTTACGGCGAGCGCCCGCTGCACGAGCACACCATCTACTGCATGGCCAAGGCCGCGTTGCTGATGGCGACCCGGTCGCTGGCGCTGGAGCTGGGCCCGCGGGTACGGGTCAACGCGGTGTCGCCGGGCGCGGTGCTGTGGCCGGAAAATTCAACCGATACCGCCGCGCACGACGCCCTGCTCGCGCGCACGCCGCTCGCGCGCACCGGCACCCCGGAGGAAGTCGCCGAGGCGGTGCGCTGGCTGCTGCAGGACGCGTCCTACTCGACTGGTCAGGTGCTGTACCTGGATGGCGGGCGAATGCTGGCCGGCTGAGGGGCATCCGGCACATGCGTCCGGTCGCACGAGGCACGCAAAAGGTGATTGCAGGCTGGGCTGACAAGCCCCGCTCCTTGCAGCCATGCAACGCCAGCCCCGCGAGGCGCCAGACCTCCCGCACAAGCGCCGGGCTTTGCGGCCCGGCCTACGCGTCTGGCAGCCTACAGGCGCCGTTTTAGAAGCTAAGCTTCGGCTTTCTTGCCTCGTCGGGGAATGCTCACATGCCACTGCACTACGTCCTGCCCTTCGCCCTCGCCCTGGTTTGTGCCGCGCCGGCTTTCGCGCAGGCGCCGGCGGTGCAGCGCGATACCGTCGGCAACCGGGTCAGCGAGAACATCCCGGCGATCCCGCCGGCGCTGATCGAGCGACTCAATCGTTACCAGAACACCCGAGGCGCCGGCTTCGCCGGCTGGACCCAGGACGGCTGTGTGCTGATCAGCACGCGCTTCGCCGAAACCAGCCAGGCCCATCGCGTGTGCGAGCCGATGGGCATGCGCGAGCAGCTCACGTTCTTCCCCGAGCCGATCAACAACGTCGGCACCGCGCCGCCGTCCTCGGACCTCGACGGGTTCGTGTTCGGCAAGGACATCGGCGGCAACGAGTTCTGGCAGCTGCACTGGTTCGACCTGGACCGACGCGAGGCGACCCTGCTGACCGACGGCGAGGCGCGCAACCAGGCGCCGCTGTTCTCGCATGACGGCGACCAGTTCGCCTACAGCAGCACGGTGCGCAACGGCACCGACACCGATGTGTGGGTGATGGACTTCGCCACCCGCCAGGCGCGGCCGGTGGTCACCGCCGGCGGCTCGTGGTACGCCCTCGATTTCTCGCCCCACGTCGGCCGGCTGCTGGTGAGCCGGTACGTCTCGGCCAGCGAGTCCTATCCGGGTGAGGTCGACCTGGCGACCGGCGAGCTGGAACTGTTCCCCGTCGACGGCGGCAAGGCGTCGTTCGGCGGATTCCGCTATGCACCCGATGGCCGCAGCGTGTACTTCGTATCCGACGAACCCATCCGCACTGATGACAGCGTGGACGAGCCTAGCGAGTTCCGTACGCTGCGCCACCACGACCCCGCCAGCGGCGCGGTGACCGAGCTCAGCGCGCATGTCCCATGGGGCGTGGAAGGCTTCGACATTGCCGGCGACGGGCGCCATCTGGCCTATGTCACCAACGAGGACGGCATCGAGAAGCTGCATGTCCTGACGGTGCCGGAGCACCGCCCGGTCGCGCTGCCGGATCTGCCGGCGGGGGTGATCGGCGGCTTCGGTTTTTCACCCGATGGCGATCGCCTGGCGCTGACGCTCAATACCGCGACCTCGCCGAGTGACGTATACGTGGTCGATCTTCGCGATACCACGCTCACGCGCTGGACCCGCAGCGAGGTCGGCGGCCTGGACACCGCGGATTTCGTCGCGCCGAGCCTGATCCGCTACCCGAGCTTTGACACGGTGGACGGTGCGCCGCGCACGATCCCGGCGTTCTACTACAAGCCCTCCGGCAGCGGTCCAGCCGGCAGTCGGGCCGGCGACAAGCTGCCGGTGGTGATCAACATCCACGGCGGCCCGGAAGGCCAGGCACTGCCGACCTTCAACCCGACCGCGCAATACCTGGCCAACGAGCTGGGCGTGGCCATGCTGGTGCCCAACGTGCGCGGCTCGGCCGGCTACGGCAAGACCTACCTCGGGCTGGACAATGCCGCCCTGCGCGAGGATTCGGTGCGCGACATCGGCGCGCTGCTGGACTGGATCGAGCAGCAGCCGGAGCTCGACGCCGAGCGCGTCGGCGTTTACGGCGGCAGCTACGGCGGCTACATGGTGCTGGCCTCGATGATGCTGTACCCCGAGCGGATCAAGGCGGGCGTCGACATCGTCGGCATCTCGCACTTCGGCACGTTCCTGACCAACACCGAGGACTACCGCCGCGACCTGCGCCGCGCCGAGTACGGCGACGAACGCGAGCCGGAGATCGCCGCGCTGTTCGAGCGCATCTCGCCGCTCAACCACGCCGATCGAATCAGCTCGCCGCTGTTCGTCGCCCAGGGCAAGAACGACCCGCGCGTGCCGTACACCGAGGCCGAACAGATCGTGGAGGCGGTGCGCGGCAACGGCCAGCCGGTCTGGTACCTGCTGTTCGACGACGAGGGCCACGGCTTCCGCAAGAAGAGCAACAGCGATTATTTCAATGCCGCGACGATGCTGTTCTGGCAGCGGCATTTGATCGGCGAGGGCGAATAAGGCCGCGTCTCCCGGGCCGACGTAGGCTGGGCTGATAAGCCCAGCACTCCGGATGCCGCGATTGCTGGGCTTACCAGCCCAGCCTACCCAGACTCGACCATCACCTGGAGTGGACTAGCGTCTCGCCCACTTCCGATGCCGAGAATGGAGTCGTGACCACCCGCGCCTATGCCGATAGCGAACCGTCGCGCGCCGCGATCGACGCCGCGGGCGGACCGCTCGTTGTCGAATTCGGCGCGCCGTGGTGCGGCCATTGCATCGCCGCGCAGGCGCCGATCGAGGCGGCGCTCGAACCGCATCCCGGCGTCCGCCACGTCAAGGTCGAGGACGGTCGCGGGCGGCGGCTGGGACGCTCGTTCCGGGTCAAGTTGTGGCCGACGCTGGTGTTCCTGCGCGACGGCGAGGAGCTCACCCGCCTGGTGCGGCCGACCGACACGGCCGCAATCCGCGAGGCGCTGCAGCAGATCCTGTAGAAGCGGCTTCAGCTGCGATTGCAGCTCCGGATCGCGCGCCCCGGCCCCCCGGATCGCGGCTGAAGCCGCTCCTACGGCGCTGCGGCACTGGCCACCACGCTGCGTAGACGCTGGCGCGCCTATACCGGCGCCACCCGGGTCTTTCGAGGTGCGGCCAGATGTGTGTTCAGACAGCGCGGCGCGCCGTGACCGTCCCGGCATGAACGCCGTGCCATGAAGATCGCCCAGATCGCGCCCTTGTGCGAGGCGGTGCCGCCGCGGCTGTACGGCGGCACCGAGCGCGTGGTTGCGCACCTGAGCGATGCGCTGGTCGACGCCGGGCATGCGGTCACGCTGTTCGCCGCGGCCGATGCCGACACCCGCGCGGTGCTGGTGCCGGTGCGCGACCGGGCCATCCGGCTGGACCCGGCACCGCTCAAGTCCGAGCTTGCCGCGCACCTGTCGATGCTGCACGAGGTGCACGCACGGGCGGACGAGTTCGACGTGCTGCACTTCCATCTCGACCTGCTGCACTACCCGGTCTTCGCCGACTGCGCCCCGCGCACCCTGACCACGCTGCACGGCCGCCTCGACCTGGACGACCTGCCGGGCGTGTACCGGCGCTGGCCGCAGTTTCCGCTGGTGTCGATCTCGCAGCGCCAGCGCGCGCCGCTGCCCGACGCCAACTGGCTCGGCACTGTGCACCACGGACTGCCGCTGGAGCTGTATCCGCTCACGCCGCGGCCGCGCGGCGGCTACCTGGCGTTCCTCGGCCGCGCCTCACCGGAGAAGGGGCTGGCCCGCGCGATCGCGATCGCCCGCCGCGCCGGCCTGCCGCTGCGGATCGCGGCCAAGGTCGACGACGTCGACCGCGCCTATTTCCACGACACCATCGCGCCGTTGCTGGGCGGGCCGGGCGTGGAGTTCATCGGCGAGATCGACGACACCGGGAAGGCGGCATTCCTCGGCGAGGCGCTGGCGCTGCTGTTCCCGATCGACTGGCCCGAGCCGTTCGGGCTGGTGATGATCGAGGCGATGGCCTGCGGCACGCCGGTGATCGCGTGGAATCGCGGCGCGGTGCCGGAGCTGCTCGAGGATGGCGTGTGCGGGCGCATCGTCGCGTCGGAAGCCGAGGCGGTCGCGGCCATCGGCGAGGTGATCGCGCTGGACCGCGCCACCATCCGCGCGGTGTTCGAGCGGCGCTTTTCCGCCGCCGCCATGGCGCAGGGCTACCTTGCGTTGTATTGGCGGATACTCGATGCGCAGCGCCACGACCTGCGGCTGCACGCATGAGCGCCGACGCCGCCGCCAGTGCCGCGCTGTACGCCAGCCACGTGCTCAAGGACGGCGACAGCTTCTTGGTCGCCAACGGCTACGGCGACATCGACAGCGGCAGCAACGGCCTGTTCCGCGACGACACCCGGCTGCTGTCGCGCTACCGCCTGCGCCTGGGCGAGACCCAGCCGGCGCTGCTCAATGGCGCGGTCACCAGCGACAACGTGTTCTTCGTCGCCCACCTGACCAATCGCCAGTTGCCGTTGCTGGGCGAGTCGGCCGCGCCGGAGGGGCTGGTCCACATCAGCCGCTCGCGGTTCCTGCTGGGCGAGCGCATGTACGAGCGGATCGCCTGCCGCAACTACGGTAGCCGCGGGGTGATCGTACCGTTGCGGATCGAGCTGGACGCCGATTTCCGCGACATGTTCGAGGTCCGCGGCAGCGTGCGGCCGGCACGTGGCGAGCTGCTGCCGCGCGAGCCGCGCGGCAATGGGGTGCTGTTCCGCTACCGCGGCCTGGACGAGGTGGTGCGCACCTCGGTGGTGGCATTCTCGCGTGCGCCCGAGCAGGTGATTGACGAGGTGCTGGAGTTCCCGATGCGGCTGGCGCCGGGCGCGCGCGACGAGCTCTACGTCGAAGTCGGCACGGTTGCCGAAAGCGTGCCGGCGCGCGCGCGTTACCGCGCCGCGGCCGCGCAGGCCCGGCGGCGCATGCGCGAGCGCCAGCGGCGCGGCGGCCGGATCGGCAGCGGCATGCCGCTGTTCGACGCCTGGATGCAGCGCTCGCGGGTCGACCTGGCGCTGCTGACCAGCGAGCTGGAAACCGGCCCGTATCCGTATGCCGGCATCCCGTGGTTCTCCACCCCGTTCGGGCGCGACGCGGTGGTCACGGCGCTGCAGACCCTGTGGCTGGACCCCGGACTGGCGCGCGGGGTGCTGGCGTTCCTGGCCCGTCATCAGGCGCAGGAGGAGTCCTCGTTCCTCGACGCGGCGCCGGGCAAGATCATGCACGAGACCCGCAAGGGCGAGATGTCGGCGACGCGCGAGTTGCCGTTCGGGCGCTACTACGGCGGCGTCGACACTACCCCGTTGTTCGTGCTGCTGGCCGGCGCCTACGCCCGCCGCAGCGGCGACATGGCATTCGTGGAGACGCTGTGGCCGGCGTTGCTGGCGGCCACGGCGTGGATCGAGCGGGCCTGCGACCAGAACCGCTCGGGCTTTCTCGACTACGCCCGCGGCGAGGACTCGGGACTGGCCAACCAGGGCTGGAAAGACAGCGAGGACTCGGTGTTCCATGCCGACGGGCGATTCCCGTCGGGGCCGATCGCGCTGGTCGAGGTGCAGGGCTACGCGTTCGCCGCATTCCAGGCAATGGCCACGCTGGCCCGGCGCCGCAGCGACCCGGCCGCGGCCGATCGCTGGCTCGAGCGCGCCGAGGCCCTGCGCGCGGCGGTCGAGGCACGGTTCTGGATGCCCTCGCGCGAGTTCTACGGCATCGCGCTGGACGGCGAGGACCAGTTGTGCGAAGTGCGCGCGAGCAATCCCGGGCACCTGCTCTACGTCGGCCTCTGCGATGACCAGCGCGCCGCCCACGTGGCCGAGCAGCTGATGTCGCCGGCGTTCAACAATGGCTGGGGCGTGCGCACGCTGGCCCGCGGCGAGCCGCACTACAACCCGATGTCGTACCACAACGGTTCGGTCTGGCCGCACGACAGTGCGCTGTGCGCGGCGGGAATCGCGCGCTACGGCCACCGCGGCGCGGCGGTCAAACTGCTGCACAGCGCGTTCGAGTCGGCGGTGCATTTCGACATGCGCCTGCCGGAGCTGTTCTGCGGCTTCACCCGCGCGCAAGGCGCGCAGCCGATCCCGTACCCCGTCGCCTGCCTGCCGCAGGCGTGGGCGGCTGGCTCACCGTTCATGCTGCTGCAGGCCTGCCTGGGGGTCGACATCGACGCCTGGTCGGGCGAGATCAACGTCGACCGCCCGCAACTGCCACCCGGCATCGACGAGGTGCGCCTGCGCGACATCAGCGTCGGCGACAGCTGCACCGACCTGGTGTTCCAGCGCTCCGGCGAGCGCATCGGTGTGTTCGCCGAAAGCCGCAACGGCGTGGCCGCGCCGGTGCGCCTGCGTAGCTGACGGCCGTTCCGCGCCGATGGTTTCGGGCTCCCGTAGAGCCGAGCTTGCTCGGCTGCTTCTGCGCGGCGCAGGGCAGCGCAGCCAGCTCCGTTCTACGCTTTTGTAGGAGCGGGCCATGCCCGCGATGGGAATTGGTAGTAAACCGATCTCGCCATGGGCGCTCCTACGGGGCGGGTGTCGTAGAGCCGAGCTTGCTCGGCTGCTCCACCGCGAAGGCGCCAGCGGAGCAAGCTCCGCTCTACGCTTTTGTAGGAGCGGGCCATGCTCGCGATGGGAATTCGTAGTAAAGCGATCGCGCCCATGGGGCGCTCCTGCGAGGCGCGTGTCGTAGAGCCGAGATTGCTCGGCTGCTCCACCGCGAAGGCGCCAGCGGAGCAAGCCCCGCTCTACGCTTTTGTAGGAGCGGGCCATGCCCGCGATGGGGATTCGTAGTAAACCGATCTCGCCATGGGCGCTCCTACGGGGCGGGTGTCGTAGAGCCGAGCTTGCTCGGCTGCTCCACCGCGAAGGCGCCAGCGGAGCAAGCCCCGCTCTACGCTTTTGTAGGAGCGGGCCATGCCCGCGATGGGAATTCGTAGTACAGCGATCGCGCCCATGGGGCGCTCCTACGGGGCGGGTGTCGTAGAGCCGAGCTTGCTCGGCTGCTCCACCTCGAAGGCGCCAGCGGAGCAAGCTCCGCTCTACGCATCGGTAGCGGCCCGGCTACAGTTGCCTGCCACTCAGACCGGCAGGCGCACCACGAACTCGCTGCCCTGGCCCGGGCCTTCGCTATGGGCCTGAACCGTGCCGCCGTGCAGTTCCACCAGCCGCTGCACCAGAGTCAGGCCGATGCCGAGGCCGCCCTGCGAGCGCTCCACGGACTGGTCGACCTGGGTGAACATCCCGAACACATGCAGCAGCATGTCCGCGGCGATGCCGACGCCGCTGTCGGTGACTGTCACCACGGCCTCGGCGGCGTCGCATTCGGCCACGATGGCGATCTGGCCGCCCGGTTCGGTGTATTTGCGCGCATTGCTGAGCAGGTTGCCGAATACCTGCGCCAGGCGCACCGGGTCAGCCTGCAGGTGCACCGGCTGCGGCGGCAGCGTCACGGTCAAGGCATGCCCGACCGCGTCGATCGCCGGGCGGGCGGTGTCGACCACCTGCTCGATGATCGCTCTCAGGTCGACCCGCTCGCGCCGCAGCTCGATCTTGCCGCGGCTGATGCGACTGACATCGAGCAGGTCATCGACCAGCCGGACCATCTGGCCGACCTGGCGGTCCATGACCCCGTACATGGAGGCCACCGCATCGGCATCGCCGCCGGCCATCCGCAGGATCTCCAGGGCGTTACGGATTGGCGCCAGCGGGTTGCGCAGTTCGTGGGCCAGCACCGCCAGGAACTCGTTCTTGCGGCGGTCGGTTTCCGACAGCGCCGCGGCCAGCTGGCGCAGCTCCTGCGCGGTCTGCTTCTGCTGTTCGATGTCGGTGTTGGAGCCGACCCACATCACCACCCGCCCGGCCTCGTCGCGCATCGGGCGGCCGCGGCTGACGTGCCACCGGTACTGGCCGTCGGCGCGGCGGAAGCGGTGCTCCTGCAGCAACGACTCTTCGGAATCGACCGCGTGCCGCCAGCGCCGCATGGTCTCGTCGGCATCATCGGGATGGACGAATTGGGTCCAGCCCCAACCCAGGATCTGCTCCTGGCTCAGCCCGGTGAACTCGCTCCATTGCGGGTTGAAATAATCGATGGTGCCGTCAGGCGTGGCGGTGAAGATCTTCTGCGGCATCGAATCGAGCACGAAACGCAGGCGCGTCTCGCTCTCGCGCAGGCGCGTCTGCGCCTTCTGGCGGTCGGTGACCTCCAAAAACAGCGCGGCGAAACGGTTCGGCTCCGGGCGGAACGCGTGCACCTCGTACCAGCGGTCGAGCGCGGCCACGTGGCGCAGGAAGTTGGCCGGCTGACCGGTTGCCGCCACATCGGCGAACTCGGCGACCCATTCGGGTTCGACGCCCGGCACGACCTCGTTGAGGGTCCGGCCCTGGGATGCTTCCCGCGACAGGCCGGTGATCTGTTCCCAGGAGGCGTTCATTTCAAGATAACGCCAGTCCACCGGGGTACCAGTGCGATCGTGCACGATCTCGCCGAGCACGAACCCCTCGTGCAGACGCTCGAAGATGCCGCGCCAGCGTGCCTCGCTTTCGGCCAGCGCGGCCTGGGCGCGCTTGTGTTCGGTGATGTCGCGCAGGTAGGCGGTGAACACCGGCGCGCCTTCCAGCGGAATGCGGGTGACGGTCAGCTCCACCGGGAACTCGCTGCCATCGGCGCGCAGGGCCGACAGCTCCAGGCGCTGGTCGAGGATCGGGCCTTCGCCGGTCGCCAGGTAGTGCGCCACTCCCTTGCGATGCCGCTCGCGATAGGCCGGCGGGATCATCACCTCGCCCAGCGGCCGGCCCAGCACCTGCTCGCGCCGGTAGCCGAAGGTGCGCTCGGCGGCGGCATTGAACTCGATGATGGTGTCTTCGTGGTCGGTGCTGATGATGCAGTCCAGTGCCGCCTCGAACGCGGCGTTCCTGCGGTCGTGCGCCTGTTTGAGGTTCTTCTCGGCCTCGCGGCGCTCGGTCACGTCGCGGAAGATCAGCACCACGCCGAGCACCTCGCCGTGCTCGCCGTGGATCGGTGCGGCGCTGTCGTCGATCGGCCGCTCCAGACCGTCGCGGGTGATCAGCAGCGTGTGGTTGGCCAGCCCGACGATCACGCCTTCGCGCAGCGCGCGCGTGGCCGGGCTCTCGACCGGCTGGCGCTCGTCCTCGTCGATGATCCGGAACACCTCCTCCAGCGGCCGCCCGGCGGCCTGGTCGCTGTCCCATCCGGTCAGCGCCTCGGCCACCGCGTTGAGGTAGGAGACGCGCCCGCGGGTGTCGGTGGTGATCACCGCATCGCCGATGCTGGCCAGGGTCACCCGCAGCCGCTCGCGGCTGGTCCACAGTTCGCGCTCGCCGCGCAGGATGCCGCGGCTCACCACCACGCCGGTCGCCACCGCGAGCAGCACCCCGATCCCCAGCAGGACCAGCGAGAAAATCGCGATGGTGCGCAGGTCCGAAAGCGCCACATACCGGCGCTGGTTGTAGGCCTCGACCGCTTCGGCCTGGACCTCCTCGTCCAGCAGCCGCTCCAGCGTTACGCGGCGGGCGTAGAACTCCGCCGAGGGCGCCGGGGGCACCGGCGCGCCAGCGCTGTCGGCATCGAGCAGTTCACGGCCGAGCGCCCGTAACCGCCCCCACGATGGCTCCAGCCGCGCAGCGAGCACGCGCTGCCGGTCGGTGCTGGCATAGCGGCGGTAGTCCTGCAGCCGTCGCTCCACCCCGGCGGCCTGGCGCACCGCGTCCTGTCGCGCCCGCGGGTCCCGGTTCTGGGCGTACTCACGCACCGCCAGCGAATAGCCCAGCGTGTTGACTTCCAGTTGGCGCGCGGCGGCGCTGAGGTTGCGCGCCTGGCTGATGCCGTCGATCTGCGCCTCGATAGACAACGAGCGGGTGAGGATCGCCAGGCCCAGCAACACCAGCAGGCCGGTCAGCGTGCCGAAACCGAGCCACAGGCGCCTGGATGTTTTGCTGCCGGTCGGCCGCCGCGGCGGGCGCTGCCGGCTCACGGTCCTGCCCCCGGCTGCGACGCGCCCGCCTGCCACGGATTGGCATCGCAGCCCGCCCTCACACGCCGGCCCGAAGTGGAGACTTTGTCGTTGGCATTGTGCCCATCCCTGTCAGAACGCTGGTTAGCACCCCATTCAACCAGAGTGGCGTGGGATTGAAGTGAAGCGGCCGGCGGACCCGTGCGCAGCATTGGCCCGGCGGTGCAGCGCGCTTCAAGGCGACCCTGCCCCGTTCACGCAGCCGTAGCTCAGGCGACGGGCTGCAGCTCCAGGCCCGGCGCCGGCTGCATGAACGGCAGCAGCCAGTGGTCCAGCAACAAAAATCCAAACAGCGCCATCAGGTACACGATCGAATAGTTGAACACCTTCATCGCGTACAGCTCGTCGGGCGGGTCCATCAGTTTCCAGGCGTAGCCGAGGAACACCGCGCCGAGCACCAGCGCGCCGCCGAGGTAGAACAGCCCGCTCATGCCGGTGACCCACGGCAGCACGGTCACCACCAGCAGCAGCACGGTGTAGAACAATATCTGCCAGCGGGTGTACTGCACGCCGTGGGTGACCGGCAGCATCGGCACCATCGCGCGCGCATAGTCCTCGCGCCGGAAGATCGCCAGCGCCCAGAAGTGCGGCGGGGTCCAGACGAAGATGATCAGCACCAGCAGCAGCGCGTGCGGGTCGAGCGTGCCGGTGATCGCGGCCCAGCCCAGCGCCGGCGGCGCGGCGCCGGCGATGCCGCCGATCACGATGTTCTGCGGGGTGGCGCGCTTGAGGAAGACGGTGTAGATCACCGCGTAGCCGATCAGCGAGGCGAAGGTCAGCAGCGCGGTCAGCACGTTGACCCACAGCACCAGGATCGTCATCGACAGCGCCGCCAGCACCAGCGCGAACACCAGCGCGTGCGCGGGGGTGATCTGCCCGACCACGATCGGACGCCACGAGGTGCGCGCCATCTTGGCGTCGATGCGCGAATCGAGCAGCTGGTTGATCGCCGCGGCCGAGGACGCGGCCAGCCAGATGCCGATGAAACCCAGCACCGACTCACGCAGCGGCGGCAGACCCGGCACCGCGAGGAACATGCCGACGATCGCGGTGAACACGATCAGTGCGACCACGCGCGGCTTGGTCAGGTCGAAGTATTGGCGGAGGGTGGCGGACATCGTGGGGTCGATAGTGAATGGGTGCACAGTGAATTGTAAAAGTGAAGGCCGAGAGCCAGAAAACAGGTCGACAACCAGCGCCTGCGGTTTACCGGTTTACCGGTTTACCGTTTTTCACCGCTCCGGGCTGCGCAGCCGCGCCAGCAGCGACACCAGCAGGAACAACAGCATGACCGCCCCGGCCACGTGCAGCATGGCCACCAGCAGCGGCAGCGCCAGCTTGACGTTGGCGATGCCGAGGCCGACCTGCAGCAGCGCGGTCAGCGCGAGCATGACCGCCCAGGCGCGCAGGCCCGGCGTGCGCAGCAGCCGGTAGGCCAGCGCCAGCAGGTAGACCAGCACCACCGCCGCCATCATCCGGTGCGCCAGCTGGATCGCGATGCGTGCCTCGCCGTCCAAGATGCCGCCCTCGTAGTCGACGCCGATACCGCGCCACAGCACGAAACCCTCGCGGAAATCATGCGCCGGCCACCACTGGCCCACGCACTTGGGAAAGTCCAGCCAGTGCGCGGTGTCGCCGGTCCAGCCGCCGGCACCGCACGACAGCGCCGCATAGTTGGCGCTGGTCCAGCCGCCCAGCGCGATCTGGATGGCCAGCAGCGCGATCCCGACCGCCACCCAGCGCCGCAGCTCCGGTGCCTGCACCAGCCGGATCGGCACGCCGGTCGCGCGCCAGGCCATCCACAGCAGCAGCGAGAACGTCAGCATCCCGCCGAGCAGGTGCGCGGTCACCACCACCGGTTTGAGCAGCCAGGTCACCGTCCACATGCCGAGCAACGCCTGGACGATGATCACCGCCAGGGTGAGTGCGGCGACCCGGGACAGGTCCAGGTTGCTCCAGCGCCACGCGGCCAGCAGCAGGATCGCCTCGGCGATCAGCGCCAGCGCCGCCGCTGCCGTGTACCAGGCCTGCATGTACAGCCCGATCGCGACCGCGACCAGGCCGGCGGATGCCAGAATCTGCGCGATTCCCAGGCGCCGCTTGCGCGCGGCCAGCAGCGCCAGCACCAGCACCAGTACGCCCAAGGTCGCGGCGATGTGGCGGTGGACCTGTTCGCGCCAGGCCTTGTGGGTCTCCAGCGGGCGGATCGCGGTGGCGGCGTGCGACTCCACCTCCTGGGCCGCGCTCGGCCACGCCGCGCGGCCGTAGCAGGTCGGCCAGTCCGGGCAGCTCAGGCCGGCGTCGGACAGTCGCACGAACGCGCCGAAGATGATCACGACCAGTGCCAGCGCCACCGCCAGCCAGGCGATGCGGTGCAGGTGGCGGGAGTAGGCGGCGGTGTTGAACGCGGGGGTCATCCGGAGCTCGGGGCGATGCCGGTGCCGGGCTGCATCAGCGCAGCTTCAGCAGCCGGGACAGGTCGGTGCGCAGCCCGGCCGGATCGAAGCCGGCAGGGTAGCGCATGATCACGAAGCCGTTGGGGTCGATCACGTACACCGGCACGCCCTCGCGCGGCTCGTCGGGGGCGCCGTCCACGCGCGGCAGGGCGGCGCGGATGGCCGGGTCGGGCTGCAACTGGCGCAGCGCATCCGGATGCAGCACCTGCGCCGGCGGCGTGCCGACCCACAGCACGTGGACGCGATCGGCGTCCTTGCCGAACAGCCGCCAGACCTTGTCGAGGTCGCGCGCGAGCTTTTCGCATTCGGTGGTGCACGAGGCCGGCGGCGCCAGCGCGATGCGCCAGATGCGCGCGCGCTGGTCCCAATGGTAGGCACCGCCGCCGGCCAGCGTCGGCACCACCTGGCGCAGGTCGCCGGGCGGCTGCAGCAGCTCGCCGTGGTTCTTCATGCCCTCCGGGCGCCAACCCGAGAAGCGCAGCAGGCCGGCGACCAGCATGCTGCCGAAGAACATCGCGAAGATCGCGATCAGCCACATCCGGTTGCGGTTGCGGGTTCGGCTATCGACGTTCATTGGTGGCGGCTCATCGGCGGCGGCTCATCGGCTGGGTGATCGGGATGATCTGCGGAAAGTGAGGACAAGGGCGGTGACCAGCACCGTCAACGCCAGTCCGAACCACTGCACCGCATAGCCGCGGTGCTTGGCCGGCGGCAGGGTATTGGCGAGCAGTTCGAGATCGCGATCAAAGCCCAGCGGCAGTGCCGGGTCGAGCCGCAGCACGCGCGGGGCCAGCGGGACGGGCAGCTCCGCCGCGCGCGTGATGGCGTCGGTCTCGAGCCGCATCATCAGCCACGCGCCATCGTCGCGCACCAGCGCATTGCCGAGCGCGAGACCGGCCGATGGCGGCGGCGTCAGCAGCCCACGCAATTCCAGCGTGCCGGCCGGGCGCTCGACCACCGGCATTTCGCGGGTACCCTCCAGCGGCAGCCAGCCGAGCTCGACCAGCAGCGGGGGGCCCTGCAGCGGGACGAAGATCCGGTACGCGCGCACGCCATTGCGGCCGTCGCGTTGCTGGTTGTCGAGTAACAGCGCGTCGCGCGGGTCGAAGCGGCCGCGGCCGGCGGCCCAGTCGTAGCGTGTCGTGCGGTCCGGGTCGGCCGCCGCCGCCAGCGGCAGCGCGCGGCGTTCGCCCAGCACGCGGTCGGCGGCATCGAGCATCGCCTGCTTGTCCGCGCCGCGCCGCAGCTGCCACGCGCCAAGATTGGCGAACGCCGCGATCGCCAGCACCGCCAGCGTCCAGCCGAACACCAGGTTCCAGCGCCTGCCGGCCACGACACGGCTCACGCCGGACGGCCGGTCGGCTGCGATAATCGGCACCTGGCGCCGCCCCGGCGCACCGCGGACCCCGCCATGAACGATTCGCTGAAAACCCTGCTGGTCATCGCCTTCCTGATCCTCATACTCTGGAACCTCGGCGCCGGGCTTTACTACATGCTGGTGGACAAGGGCCAGAGCAAGCGCACGGTCAACGCACTGACCCGTCGCATTGCGCTTTCGGTGGCGCTGATCCTGCTCGTCGCGCTGTCGATCTACATGGGCTGGATCACGCCGCACGGCGTTGGCGGCTGAGCGCTCGGCTCATCCACGTCCACGTAATGCTCCTGTAGGAGCGCCCCATGGGCGCGATGCTTTCGCTTCGTCCGCACGAAAGGCATCGCGCCCATGGGGCGCTCCTACATTGGTCCCGCGCTGCTTACAGCACGTAGACGAACAGGAACAATCCCAGCCAGACCACGTCGACGAAGTGCCAGTACCAGGCCACCGCTTCGAAGCCGAAGTGGTTGTCCTTGTCAAAGTGGCCCTTCAGGCAGCGGAACCAGATCACCGCCAGCATGATCGTGCCCAGGGTCACATGCAGGCCGTGGAAGCCGGTGAGCATGAAGAAGGTCGAGCCGTAGATGCCCGAACCCAGGGTCAGGTTGAGGTCGCGGTAGGCGTGGATGTACTCCTCGACCTGGAAGAACAGGAACAGCGCGCCCAGCAGCACGGTCGCACCGAGCCAGAACAGCAACTGCCCGCGGTGGGCCGCCTTGAGCGCGTGGTGGGCGATGGTGATGGTCACGCCCGAGGCGAGCAGGATCAGGGTGTTCAGCAGCGGCAGGCCCCAGGCCGGGATGGTCTCAAAGGTGCCGCCGACCACGCCCGGCCCGCTGCTCGGCCAGCCGGTGCTGAATTCAGGCCACAGCAGGCTGTTGGTCAGCATGCCGTCGCCCGCGCCGCCGAGCCACGGCAGCGCGTACTGGCGCGCGTAGAACAGCGCACCGAAGAACGCGCCGAAGAACATCACCTCCGAGAAGATGAACCACACCATGCCCATGCGGAACGAGGTGTCGACCTGCTTGTTGTAGCGGCCGCCGACCGACTCGCGGATCACGTCGCCGAACCAGGCGAACAGCACCGCGATCGTCAGCGCGACGCCGACCAGGAACACCCACATCCCCCAGCCCGCATCGTTGAGCCAGTTGGCCACGCCGATCATCGTGATGAACAGCGTGATCGAGCCCAGGAACGGCCAGCGGCTGCTGTGCGGCACGAAATAGATGTTGGCGTCTGGCGTATGGGCTTGGGCCATGGCGGCGGCTTCCGTAATGTGGTGCTGGATGTGGTGGAAAGGCGGTGACGGCGATCAGGTGGCGATGCCCGGACGATCAGCGGGTGGCGGCAAGCCTGTCATCGTCGCTTGAGGCGCGGGCGGTAAGCACGTCGTTCTTGAAAAACGTATACGACAGGGTGACCGTCTTGATGTCGGCCGGCAGGTTGGGGTCGATGATGAAGCGCACCGGCATGTCGCGCGCCTCGCCGGCCTGCAGGGTCTGCGCTGTGAAGCAGAAGCACTCGGTCTTGTTGAAGTAGCCCGACGCCCGCGCCGGCGCGACCGACGGGGTCGCGCTGCCGACGACCACCCGATCGCTGGTGTTGCGCGCGTAGTAGGTGGTCTCGTACTGCTGGCCGGGGCGCACGCGCATGTCGAGCTGGTGCGGCGAGAACTCCCACGGCAGCCTCGAGTTGACCCCGCCGTCGAACTGCACCGTGACCCAGCGTTCGGTTGCCGGCGTGCGGGCCTCCTGCACGCCCTCGGCGACCCCACGCTCCAGGCGGATGCCGAACACCTTCTCGCAAGCGATCCGGTACAGCGGCACCAGGCTGAAGGTGAACGCGAACGCACCCAGCGCGACCAGCACCATCTTGACGATGCCGGTGCTGCTCTTGCGCGGCGCGTTGCGGTTGCCGTTGCTGGCGGCGGCCTGGTGGGTGGTGTCCTCGTTCATCGCCCGATCACTCCGGTCAGGATGAAGCCGACATAGACCACGACCGCGACTGCCGCCACCCACAGCGCGGTGCGCCGCGCGCGCTGGCGGCGGACATCGACATCGTTGCGGCGGTCATCGGGTGGACTCATCAACTCTCATCGAACGTCCGCAAAGGTCGCGAAATACGCAAAGTTCGTTTCTGCTTTTCATTTTGCGCCTTTCGCGTCCTTGGCGGACCGCTTCATGCTTTTGGCGGATCGCCTCAGTGGCTGATATCGCCGTGGGCGAGGTCGCCGTCGCGGATCACCGGCGCGCTGGTGAAGGTGTGGTGCGGCGCCGGGCTCGGCACGGTCCACTCCAGGCCGCGGGCGCCCTCCCAGGCGCGGGCCTCGGCCGGCGCACCGTGCTTCTTGGACTGCCACAGGATGTAGAACATCAGGAACGGCGTGACGAACATGCCGAACGCACCGATCGAGCTGACCAGGTTCCAGTCGGCGAACACCACGTTGTAGTCCGGGATGCGCCGCGGCATGCCGGCCAGGCCGAGGAAGTGCTGCGGGAAGAACAGCAGGTTGACGAACACCATCGTCCACCAGAAGTGGAACTTGGCCAGCCCTTCGTTGTACATGCGCCCGGTCCACTTCGGCCACCAGTAGTACACCGCGGCGATGATGCCGAACAGCGCGCCGGTGACCAGCACGTAGTGGAAGTGCGCGACCACGAAGTAGGTGTCGTGGTACTGGAAGTCGGCCGGCACGATCGCCAGCATCAGCCCGGAGAAGCCGCCGATGGTGAACAGGATCACGAACGCGATCGACCACAGCATCGGCGACTCGAAGGTCAATGAGCCGCGCCACATCGTGGTCACCCAGTTGAAGATCTTTACCCCGGTCGGGATCGCGATCAGCATCGTGGCGAACATGAAGTAGATCTCGCCGCCCAGCGGCATGCCCACGGTGAACATGTGGTGGGCCCAGACGATGAACGACAGGAACGCGATCGCCGCGATCGCGTAGACCATCGCCTGGTAGCCGAACAGCGGCTTGCGCGCGAAGGTCGGGATGATCTCGCTGACGATGCCGAACGCCGGCAGGATCATGATGTAGACCTCCGGGTGCCCGAAGAACCAGAAGATGTGCTGGAACATCACCGGGTCGCCGCCGCCGGCGGCATTGAAGAAGCTGGTCCCGAAGAACTTGTCGGTCAGCAGCATGGTCACCGCGCCGGCGAGTACCGGCATGACGGCGATCAGCAGGAACGCGGTGATCAGCCACGACCAGCAGAAGATCGGCATCTTCAGCAGGTCGATGCCCGGGGCGCGCATGTTGAGGATGGTGGCGATAACGTTGATCGCGCCCATGATCGAGCTGATGCCCATCAGGTGGATCGCGAAGATCACGAACGCGACGTTGCTGCCGCCCTGCAGCGACAGCGGCGGGTACAGGGTCCAGCCGCCGGCGGGGCCGCCGCCGGGCAGGAACAGGGTCATCAGCAGCAGGGTGAAGGCGAACGGCAGGATCCAGAACGACCAGTTGTTCATGCGCGGCAGCGCCATGTCCGGCGCGCCGATCTGCAGCGGGATCATCCAGTTGGCCAGGCCGACGAACGCCGGCATCACCCCGCCGAAGATCATCACCAGCGCGTGCATGGTGGTCATCTGGTTGAAGAACATCGGGTCGACCCACTGCAGCCCGGGGGTCTGCAGCTCCAACCGGATGATCACCGACATCGCCGCGCCGATGAGGAACATGGTGAAGCTGAAAAGCAGGTACAGCGTGCCGATGTCCTTGTGGTTGGTCGAGAAGAACCAACGCTCGACGAACCCCTGCTTATGGGCGTGGTCGTCGTGGTGCCCGTCAGGGGCGTTAGCGACAGCGGAGTGCGTGGCAGCCATGGCCTACCTCAAAAAGAATGCTTGGCGAAAATAGTGGGCGAAGTGCCGGCGGACGAAGTGCCGGCGGGCCGAAGCGTCCGGCGGAGCATGAGCACTTCAGCCGCCCGCGGGGGCGCGGGCGTCGGATTCGGGTTGGATCGGTGCATCGACCGGCGCGGTGGGCTCCTCGCCCTGCAGTACGTCCTCGACCATCTCCGGGTCGGGCTGGCGCGGCTGCGTGCCGGTGCCGCCGGCATCGGCCGGGACCGGTTCGGCCATCGGCGGCGCGCTGCCGGCCTGCTGGGCGGCCAGCCACTGCTGGAACTCGTCCCTGGGCACCGCGCGCACCACGATCGGCATGAACGCATGGTCCTTGCCGCACAGCTCGGCGCACTGGCCACGGTAGATACCCGGCTCGCGGATGTCGGTCCAGGCCTCGTTGACGATGCCGGGGATCGCGTCCTGCTTCCAGCCCAGCGCCGGCACCCACCAGGCGTGGATCACGTCGTCGGCGGTGATCACGAAGCGGATCTTGGTGTCGATCGGCAACACCAGCGGGTTGTCGACGTCGAGCAGGTAGTAGGCGTGGTCGGCCTCGGTCGGGCGGATGCCGCTCTGGCGGATGCGGTCGCTCTCGCGGTCCATGCGGCTGGTGATGCGCACGTCCTCGCCGAGGTACTCGTAGGTCCACATCCACTGGTAGCCGGTGACCTTGACGGTCATCTCGGCCTCGCGGGTGTCGTACATCTCGATCAGCTTGCTGGTCGCCGGGAACGCCATCAGCACCAGCAGGATCACCGGCACCACCGTCCACAGGATCTCCAGCTTGGTGCTGTGGGTGAAGTCGCGGTCGGCCACCGCGCCCTTGGACTTGCGGAACTTGAACATCGCCACCGCCATCGCGCCGAACACCAGCACGCCGATGGCGATGCAGATCCACAGCGCCAGCATGTGCGCCTCGTAGGCGTTTTGCGACAGATGGGTCACGCCGCGGCCCATGTTGAGCTGCCAACGCTGCGGGTCGGCACTGGAGAGGCTGGTGGCCTGCGCCAGGACGGGCGTCGCGATGGCGGCGATCGCCACTGCACACCGCGTGGCCAAGTGTTCGAAACGACCGGCTTTCATCAAGATCGAGCCCCAAGAATGGCTGCTTGCAACCCGAGGGCTGCGTTGTGGTTGCACCGCGGGCTGCCTGTCCCGGTCCGGCGCGTGCTGGCACGCGGAGGGCCGTCCGGGAAAACCCCGGAAAAGACAGGTGGCTGGCGAGCCCGTCGCGTTCTGCCCGAGCCCATCACGCCGGGGCGGTGTTCACCCCAGGGCGCTACGGATATCCGCGAAATGGTAGCCGCCGAACCGCGTCGCGGCAAGCCGTGAGGCGTTGTGAACGGCTTGCCGAATGCGGCGTCGAGCGCCGGTTCGGCGCCGCCAGGGCGCGTGCTGCCGCAGTCTCCGGCGGTCTTGCAAGACGCAGCGCAGGCGCCTTGATCACGCGAGCAACACGCCGGTCGCGGCACGGTCCGAATCGCGCCGAAACCTATAAACTATCGGGCTTCCACGCCTGTCCGCGGGTTCCATGACCACCGAATTCACCCCTGCCGTCGCCGACGGCCACGTCGACGCTGCGCCGACGCACATGATGCCTTCACGCACGATACTCCCGGAGTTGCCGCCGCCGGCCACCGGGCCGCGCGCGGCCATCACCGCCGGCTGGATCCGCGACGAGGCCACGCACGTGCGGCGCCTGCTCGAAGGCGCGCGCCTGCCAGAGGCCGAGCGCCTGGCGGCGCAGGCGACCGCGGCCGACCTCGTGCGCCGGGTCCGCGCCCGCACCAAGGACCAGGGCGCGATCGAAGCATTCATGCGCCAGTACGATCTGGGCAGCGAGGAAGGCGTGCTGCTGATGTGCGTGGCCGAAGCGCTGTTGCGCATTCCCGACCAGGGCACCGCCGACAAGCTGATCCGCGACAAGCTGGGCGAGGCCGACTGGAAGCGCCACATGGGCCAGTCCGACTCGATGCTGGTCAACGCCTCGACCTGGGGCCTGATGCTGACCGGCCACCTAGTCGACCTGACCGACGAGACCAAGCGCGACGTGCACAACGCCTTCAAGCGGCTGGTCGGTCGCGTCGGCGAGCCGGTGATCCGCCTGGCCGTGCGCCAGGCGATGCGCATCATGGGCCACCAGTTCGTCATGGGGCGCACCATTGGCGAGGCGCTGGCGCGCTCGCGCAAGGGCCGCAACGCGCAGTACCGGTATTCGTTCGACATGCTCGGCGAGGCGGCACTGACCGAGGCCGACGCGCTGCGCTACCTGCAGGCCTACCGCGACGCGATCCATGCAATCGGCAAGAGCGATGAGGCTCCCGGCAACGGCGGCACGGAATCGTTCGCCACGCCGAGCATCTCGGTCAAGCTGTCGGCGCTGCACCCGCGCTACGAGCATCCCCAGCGCGTGCGGGTCATGGCCGAGTTGGTGCCACGCGTGCTGGAGCTGGCGCAGCTCTCCAAGTCCTACGGCATCGGCTTCACCATCGATGCCGAGGAGGCCGACCGGCTCGAGCTGTCGCTCGACGTGTTCGCCGCGGCCTACATCGATCCGTCGCTGGAGGGCTGGGAGGGTTACGGCCTGGCGGTGCAGGCCTACCAGAAGCGCGCGCCGGAGGTGATCGATTTCATCGTCGACCTCGCCCGCCGGTGCGGCCGCCGGATCCCGCTGCGGCTGGTCAAGGGCGCGTACTGGGACAGCGAGATCAAGCACGCCCAGGTCGACTGCATGCCGGACTACCCGGTGTTCACCCGCAAGCCCAACACCGACGTGTCCTACCTGGCCTGCGCACGCCGCATGCTCGAGGCCGGCGACGCGCTCTATCCGATGTTCGCCACCCACAACGCGCATACCATCGCCACGCTCCATCGCATGGCGTGTTTGCTGCGTCCCGCCGGGGACGCGGCCAGCGGCAAGCGCGCCGGCTCCAGGTATGAGTTCCAGAAGCTGCACGGCATGGGCGATGACCTGTATGACGAGGTGATCCCGGCCGATCGCATGGACGTGCCGTGCCGGGTGTATGCGCCGGTCGGCAGCCACGAGGACCTGCTGCCCTACCTGGTGCGTCGCCTGCTGGAGAACGGCGCCAACTCCAGCTTCGTCAACCGCATCACCGACCAGGCCATCGCCATCGATGACCTCGTGCGCGACCCGGTGCAGACCGTGTCGGCGTTCCAGACCATCGCGCACCCCCACATCCCGCTGCCGGTCGATCTGTACCGCAGCTTTGCCGACACGCTGAAGTACTGCGACAGGAGCAACTCCATGGGCGTCAACCTCGCCGACGACGGCCAGCTGCGCGAGCTGGCCGAGCAGATCAACGCCTCGGTGCGCAACGACTGGTATGCCGAGCCACTGGTACCGGGTGCGCACCCGGTGGGCGACCGCCTGCCGGTGACCAACCCGGCCGACCGCCGCGAGGTGGTCGGGCACTGGCTGCCCGCCGACAGCGCGACCGTCGAGCAGGCCCTGCAGAACGCGGTCGCCGCGCAGCCCAAGTGGGACGCAACGCCCGGTGCGAGCCGCGCCACGATCCTGGAGCATGCCGCCGACCTGCTGGAGGCGCGCATGGCAGGCTTCATCGCGATGTGCACCAAGGACGCCGGCAAGACGATCGCCGACGGCGTCGGCGAGGTCCGCGAGGCGGTCGACTTCCTGCGCTACTACGGCGCGCAGGCGCGCACCATGTTCGCCCCGGAGGCACTGCCCAGCCCGACCGGCGAGACCAACACCCTGCACCTGGCCGGGCGCGGCGTGTTCGTCTGCATCAGCCCGTGGAACTTCCCGCTGGCGATCTACATCGGCCAGGTCGCCGCCGCGCTGGCCACCGGCAACAGCGTGATCGCCAAGCCGGCCGAGCAGACCAACCTGGTCGGCTACGTCGCCACCCGGCTGCTGCACGAGGCTGGCGTGCCGGAGGACGTGCTGCAGTTCGTGCCCGGCGATGGCATCACCGTCGGCGCCGCGCTGACCAAGGACCCGCGCGTGGCCGGCGTCGCGTTCACCGGGTCCAACGAGACGGCCAACGCGATCAACCGCGCGCTGGCCTCGCGTGACGGCGCGATCGGCGTGCTGATCGCGGAGACCGGCGGCCAGAACGCGTTGATCGCCGACTCCTCGGCGCTGCCGGAGCAACTGGTGCAGGACGCGTTGTCCTCGGCGTTCACCTCGGCCGGGCAGCGCTGCTCGGCCGCTCGCGTGCTGTTCGTTCAGGACGACATCGCCGACCGGGTCACCACCATGCTGGCCGGCGCGATGGCCGAGCTCAAGGTCGGCGACCCCGGCGAGCTGTCCACCGACGTCGGCCCGGTGATCGACGAGGACGCGCTGGAGACGCTGCGCGCCCATGCGCAGCGCATGGACCGCGAGGCGACCCCGATCGCCGCGGTCGAACTGGGCCCGGATGCCGCCCACGGCAGCTTCTTCGGGCCGCGTGCGTATGAGCTCAAATCGCTCGACCAGCTCGACAAGGAGATCTTCGGCCCGGTGCTGCACGTGATCCGCTGGAAGGCCGACCAGCTCGATGCGGTGATCGACGCGATCAACTCGACCGGCTACGGCCTGACATTGGGCATCCACTCGCGGATCGACGAGACCGTCGAGAAGATTGCCGCGCGCATCCGGGTCGGCAACTGCTACGTCAACCGCAACCAGGTCGGCGCGGTGGTCGGCGTGCAGCCGTTCGGCGGCCAGAGCCTGTCGGGCACCGGCCCCAAGGCCGGCGGCCCGCACTACCTGCCGCGCTTCACCACCGAGAAGACCATCACCATCAACACCACCGCATCCGGCGGCAACGCCTCGCTGCTGACGCTGGGGGAGTGAATCGTGGGGTGGGCACGTTCCTTGTGCCCACCGCTGGCTGATGGCGCGGGTGGGCACAAACGGCGTGCCCACCCTACAAGCTCGCGCGAAAACATGAACCCGTAGGAGCGCCCCATGGGCGCGATCGCTTTACTCGCCCCGGCAACCGGCGCATCGCGCCCATGGGGCGCTCCTACAAAAAAACCCCGCCGGAGCGGGGCTTTTTCGTGTCGGATTGAACCGTCGGTCAGAACCGGTATTGCGCCGAGACGCCATACAGGTTGACCTCGCTGTCGAAGGAACCGAACAGGCGCTGGCCGCCCGCCGCCGGCGGGGTGGTGATCGCGATCTGCGGCTCGTCGGGCTTGATGTGGGTGTAGGCGAAGTTGATGCCGAGTGCATCGCTGAGCTGCCAGGTAGCGCCCAGCGAGTACCACTGGCGGTCCTCGTCGGGCAGGCGCGGGGTGCGGTGCGCGACGGTGGTCGGGGTCTCATCAAAGGCGTAGCCGGCACGCACGGTCCAGGCGTCGCTGAGCTTGAACTCGCCGCCGATCGAGCTGAAACGGGTGGTGTCCCACTGGAACTGCTCGACCGAGTCCGGATCCGGGTTGACAAAATCGATGCGCACTTCCTGCAGCGACTCCCAGCCGGTCTCGGCGTAGGTCGCGGCCAGCATGAAGCGCTCGGTGAACTGGTACGCCATCGCCAGCGTGGTGGTCGCCGGGGTGGTCAGGTTCGCCCGCACCGCGCCGTCCTGGAACAGCACGCGCGTGGTCGGGCTGGCGGAGAACACCGCCGAGACGTCCTGCGGCACGGTCCAGTCGACCTCGCCTTCCAGCTCGTAGTCGATCTCCGAACGGTGGGTCAGGCCGATCGACAGCTTGTCGGTCGGGCGCAGATTGACCCCGAGGATCCAGCCGAAGCCGGTGTCGTCGCCGGAGACTTCGGCGAAGCCGTCACGCGCCTGCGGCCGCGCGAACGGCAGCGGACGGGTCGCGGGGTTGCCGAACAGCAGCGTGCCGAAATCGACCGCCTTGGACAGGGTCACGTCGGCGCTGGAATAGATCGCGCCGATGCCGACCGACAGGTGGTCGGGGATCACGTCGATCGCGGCGGAGAAGGTCACATCGACGATCTGCGCCTCCGAGGTCGCCGCATAGTAGCGACCGACCCAGCCCGGCTCGTACTCGGTCTTCAAGCCGAACGGCACGCTGACCATCGCGCCGAGCGCAAGGCCGTTGTCGAGCTTGTGCACCACCGACAGCGCCGGCACCGGGGTGGTGTCGCCGGCCTGGCCGCCATTGCCGCCGGTCAGCGGCTGGCCGATCAGGTCGTAGCCTTCGCCCTGGAACTCGGCAGACAGGTCGATCACGGTCACGTCGGCCTGCATGGTGGTGCCTTCGAACTGCGTCATCGTGGCCGGATTGTTGATCACCACCGAGCTGTCGCCGGTCTTGACGCCGGAGCCGGCGAACGCGCTGCCCAGCGACTTGACGCTGTTTTCCTTGAGCTGGAAGCCCGATGCGTGGAGCTGGCCGAACGCAAGCGCGCCGGTGACGCCCAGCGCCAGCGCGGACAGGCGCGCGATGCGGTGTGCGTGTTGCATGCGTATATTCTCCATTGGAGTTGTTCGTGCCTCGACCGGGGCGAGTTGATGCGCCGGGACGTGGCAGCTCCATGCGGAGCGCCAAACGTACGACACCGTATGTACTATAACCCGCCGGATTAACCAGCGCTAACAAGCGCGGCCCAGCGGCGCCGACGATCCGCCACGGCGATGCCGCCGACGCACCTCCGGCCGCACCGGATCGCCACCCCGGCGTACTGGTGGCCGCCATGGCAGGCAGGGGGCCTGCGCGATGTTCATAGCCGTACCCACCCGCCACAAGGCGCCGCCGCGCTGGGCCACGCCGCTGCTGTTCGCCAGCCTGTGGCTGTGCTTCACCTGGGTGACCTTGCTGCCCGAGGCCGAGCAGCGCCAGCTGCTGATGGAGTGGGCAGCACTGTCTGGCGGTTTGTCTGGACCGGAGACCTGGTGGCCGTGGCTGCGCGGCGGCAGCCTGCGCCTGGTCAGCGCGCTGTTCCTGCACGCCGACTGGGCGCACCTGCTGGGCAACCTGGTGTTCCTGCTGATCTTCGGGCTGCCGGCCGAACGCGCGATGGGGCCCTGGCGGTTCCTCGCGCTGTTCCTGCTCGGCGGCGCGATCGCCAACCTGGCCACGGTGGCGGCGATCGCCACCCCGGACCGGCTGATCATCGGCGCCAGCGGAGCGGTCTCGGCGATGATCGGCGCGTACCTGGCGCTGTTTCCCGGTGCCCGCCTGGGAGTGGTGGTGCCGCTGGGGGTGTTCCTGCAGTTCGTGCGGGTCCCCGCGGCGCTGCTGATCGGCCTGTGGGCGCTGCTGCAGCTGGTGTTCACCTTCATCGGCCCGGCGTTCGGTGCGGTGGCCTGGTCGGCGCATCTGGCGGGCTTCGCGTTCGGCGGCGCATTCGCGCTGCTGGCACGCGCCGGCATCGCCCGGCGGATGCGGCGCAAGCGCGGCTACTGATTGTTCGGGGCGCGGGACTCGGGACTCGAGTCCCGCGCCTTATAATCCGCACATGGCCAAGACGCTCTACAAAGTCACCTTCCTCAATGCCGGCAAGGTCTACGAGCTGTATGCCCGGCAGGTCGCGTCGGGTGCGCTGTGGGGCTTTACCGAAGTCTCCGAATTGGTGTTCGACGTGCACGAGGGCGTGGTGGTCGATCCCACCGAGGAACGCCTGCGCGACGAGTTCGGCAACACCCGGGTGCTGCACCTGCCGATGCAGAGCATCGTGCGGATCGAGGAGGTCGAGCGCAAAGCCCAATCCGCCATCCGCGACGCGGCCACCGGCGAGAAGGTGGTCACGCCGTTCCCGCTGCCGGCCAAACCGCGCTGAGCCGGTGCGGCGCCGAGGTCGGGCCGATGCGGTCGCGGCGCAATGCGATGCCGCCGATCAGCCTTCGGCCCCGGCCGCAGGCGCCGCGGCGTCCATCCGCTTCAGCTCCGCCAGTGCCGCCGCGATGTGCTCGTCGCCCTGCAGCACTTCGCCGGCGTGCTTGCCGGCCATGTCTTCGGCATCGCCGCGCAGGTGGCCCGGCAGGGTGGCTTCGGTGTAGCTCGGGCGCGCATCGTCGCCATCGCCTTCGTCGGCATGCAGGACCACGTCGGGCACGATGCCGAGGGCCTGGATCGACTTGCCGCTGGGCGTGTAGTAGCGCGCGGTGGTCAGCTTGACCGAATCGCCGTTGTCCAGCGGCAGCAGGGTCTGCACCGAGCCCTTGCCGAAGGTGCGGCTGCCGACGACGCGGGCGCGGCCGTTGTCGCGCAGCGCGCCGGCCAGCACCTCCGAGGCGCTGGCCGAGCCGGCGTCGACCAGCACCACCACCGGTGCGCCGTCGAGCCGGTCGCCCGGGGTCGCGCCGAAGTTGGCGTCACTGATCGCGATGCGGCCGCGGGTGCTGACGATCTGGCCGTCCTCCAGCAGCGCGTCGGCGATCTGCACCGCCGAGGTCAGCAGGCCGCCGGGATTGCTGCGCACATCGATCACCAGCCCCTCAAGCGAGCCGCCGGCCTCGGCCTTCAAGCGCTCCAGCTGGCGCTCGAAATCGGCCGCGGTGTCGGCCTGGAACGCGGCGATGCGCAGGTAACCGTAGCCCGGCTCGAGCATGCGGCCGCGCACGCTGGCGATGCGGATGGTCTCGCGCTCCAGGGTGACGTCGAAGGAATCGTCGCGCCCCTCGCGCGTGATCGTCAGCACCACCTCGGTGCCGGGCGGCCCGCGCAGCGGCGCGGAGGTGTCGCCGCCCTCGACGCTGACCGGCTCGCCGTCGATCGCGATGATCAGGTCGCCGGAACGCAACCCCGCGCGCGCGGCCGGGGTATCGTCGATCGGTGCGATCACCCGCAGCACGCCATCGGCCTGGCGCTGCAGTTCGACCCCGATCCCGTCGTAGGCGCCGCGCGCCTGCTCGTCGAAGTTCTCGGCGATGCGTTTGTCCATGTAGACGCTGTGCGGATCGAGGTCCAGCAGCAGGCCGCGGATCGCCGACTGCATCAGCTCGGCGTCGTCGACCGGCTCGACGTAGGCCTGCTTGACCGCGGAGTAGACCGCGACGTAGCGGCGGATCTCGTCGAGCGGCACGGTCGAGTCGACGCCGGCCTGTTCCGCAATGACGGTTTCGGCGACGACCTGGTCGCCTTCGGTGGCCTCCCCGGTCTCCGGGTCTTGGGTCTGAGCCGGCGGGGTCTGGTCCGGTTGGTCCTCAATCGGCTGCGGCTCGACCGGCTGGCTCTGGACCGGGCGCGGCTCGACCGGTGGCGCGGCCTGCTGTGCCGCGATCGGCGCCACCGGACAGGCGCCAAGGACCAGGACGACAGGAAGGAGATGACGCAGGTGCATACACGGACTCCGATGCGGATACGGCGTTGGACCGCGGCAGGCCTGCCGCGTTCGGGCGGTGGTTTGCGCGCGCGCCTGCCGGCGCGGCGGCGCAGTCGTGAGGCATGCCACATGCGCACGTTAGGCCGGCGCGACGCAAGCTTTCGTTAAGGCCGGTCCCGTCGCGAAGGATCGCCGCACGGCGAGCCGGTCACCGCTTGAGCCAGTCGCCCGGATCGACTGTCTTGCCGTCGCGGCGCAGCTCGAAGTACAGCGCCGGCCGGCCGTGCCCGCCGGAGCTGCCGACCGTGGCGACCGCGTCGCCGCGCTCGACCGCGTCGCCGGCATCCTTGAGCAGGGCGTCGTTGTGTGCGTACAGGCTCATGTAGCCGTTGCCGTGGTCGATGATCAGCAGCAGTCCGTAGCCGGTCATCCATTCGGCGTAGGCGACCTGGCCGTCGGCCACGGCCTGCACCGGCGTGCCCGCGCTGGCACCGATCAGCAGGCCATCGCTGCCGCGCCCATCGGGCAGCTTGGCACCGTAGCCGGCGATCAGTGCGCCCGACAGCGGCCAGCCCAGGCCTCCGACCTGCGGCGCCGCGGGGCGGGCCCTCGTGCCCGCGCCGGCCCCTGCGCTGTCGCGTGCGGCCGCGGCCCTGCGCTGTGCTTCGGCGCGTGCGGCAGCCGCGCGCAGGCGGGCCAGCAGCTGCTCCAGACCCTTGGCATCGCGGCCGAGCGCTTTCTCACGGGCGCTGCGGGCCTGGTAACGCTGGTCGAGGCGTGCGACCAGCGCGGTGCGGCGCTTGCGATCGGCCTGGAGCTCGGCCAGTTGCGCGCGCTGCCGCTCAGCGGTGGCGTCGAGTTCGGCTCGGCGTGCGGCGATCTCGCGCTCCAGCACCTGCATGCGTTCGAGCTCCGCGGCGAGTGCGGCGATGCGCTGGGCGCGGTCCTGCTGCAGGTAGCGGTGATAGGTCAGCAGCCGGTTGCCATCGGCGAGACGGTCCTGCGCCAGCAGCACCTTCAGTGGCGCGGCGCGGCCCTGCATGTAGGCCGCGCGCAACAGGCGCGCCAGTTGCGTGCGTTGGGTAGCGAGGCCGGCCTGCAGCTCGCCGCGCTGCTGCTGCAACCCGTCCAGCGCGGCCCGCTCGCGCGCCAGCCGCGCTTCGGTCTCGCGCAGGCGGCGACTGGTCGCACCGACCTTCTCGTCGACTTCGCGCAACTGCCGGGTCGCGCCGCCACGCTGGCTCTCGATCTTGCGGCGCTCGGCCGCGACCGCCTGCAGTTCGCGCTTGACGGTGTCCAGCTTGCGCGCGGCCTCGCGACTGTCCTGCGCCGATGCCGGCCAAGCCATGCCCGCCAGCAGCAGGCACGCGATCGCAAGTGCGCGCAAGCCGCTCATCAGCTCGGCGAGCCGCTCCCGGCAAGCAGGCTTGTTCCGCTCATCTCGGCCGGCTGCGGCAGGCCGAGCAGCTCCAGCACGGTGGGGGCGACATCGCGGAGGGCCCCGCCACTGCGCAGCGTCGCGGCCTTGTCGCCGTGTGCCGCCCCGGCGCGGCCGTCCAGCAGCACGAGCGGCACCGGCCCGATGGTATGCGCGGTATGCGGCTGTCCGCTGTCGGGGTCGCGCATCATCTCCAGGTTGCCGTGGTCGGCGGTGACCAGCAGCGCGCCGCCGGCTTCGCGCACCGCCGCGCCGATCGCGCCGATCGCGACATCGACCGCTTCGGCCGCCTGCACCGCCGCGGCAAGATCGCCGGTGTGGCCGACCATGTCGGGGTTGGCGATGTTGCAGATGACCACGTCGAATTCACCCGAGCCGATCGCCGCGACCAGTTTGGCGGTGAGTTCGGGGCAGCTCATCTCCGGCTGCAGGTCGTAGGTGGCGACATCCGGGCTCGGCACCAGGATGCGGCTCTCGCCCGGGTAAGGGTCCTCGCGCCCGCCGCTGAAGAAGAACGTCACGTGCGCGTACTTCTCGGTCTCGGCAATGCGCAGCTGGGTCATGCCGTGGCCGGCGAGCAGCTCTCCGAGGGTGTTGCGCAGCTCGTCGGGCGCGAACGCGACCGGCGCCGGCAACCGGGCGTCGTACTCGGTCAGGCAGACGAAGCGCGCCAGCTGCGGGCGCCGTGCCTGGAAGCCGTCGAATCCCGGCGCGACGAAGGCGGCGGTCAGCTGGCGCGCGCGGTCGGCACGGAAGTTCATGAAGACCACGGCGTCGCCGTCGCGCACCGGCGCGCCCTCCGCGATCACCGTCGGCGCGATGAACTCGTCGTTCTCGCCGCGCGCGTACGCATCATTGAGCGCGGTCCGTGCGTCGGCCGCCCCGTGCTCGCCGGCGGCGTCGACGATGGCATCCCACGCGCGGCGCAGGCGGTCCCAGCGGCGGTCGCGGTCCATCGCGTAGTAACGCCCGCTGACGCTGGCGATGCGCGCGTTGCCGGCGCTGTCGCAGGCCGCCTGCAACGCGCGCAGGCTGGATTCGGCCGAACGCGGCGGGGTGTCACGGCCATCGAGGAACGCATGCACCGCGACCTGCGGCACGCCTTCGCGACGGGCCAGGTCGATCATCGCGAAGATGTGTTGCTCGTGGCTGTGCACACCGCCGGGCGACAGCAGGCCCATCAGGTGCAGGGTCCCGCCGCGCGCTTTGGCATCGTCGCAGGCCGCGAGCAACTCGGGGTTGCGCTGGAAGCTGGCGTCCTCGATCGCCGCGTCGATCCGGGTCAGGTCCTGGTAGACGATGCGGCCGGCGCCGAGATTCATGTGGCCGACCTCGGAATTTCCCATCTGCCCATCCGGCAGGCCGACGTGGCGGCCCTCGGTGTGGATCAGCGTATGCGGCGCCTGGCCCAGCAGCGCGTGCCAGTTCGGCAGGTGCGCCTGGGCCAGCGCATTGTCGGCCGGCTCCTCGCGATGACCCCAGCCATCCAGGATCAACAGCACGACCGGCCGGGGACGGCCATGGGCGGGGCGGGCCTGCTGCGGCGGCGAGGAAGCTGGCACGTCATTGGCTCCGGTGACTTCAGGCAGGTGAGAATTGTAGCGAAGGCGGTTAAACCTGGTGCCCCGGGCATGCATCACAGCATGCAGTCACCCGGACCCGACCATAAGGAATCGATCATGAAGCACACCCGCACCGCATTCGCTCTTTCGCTCGCCATCGGAATGGCCGTGCTGGCGACCGCACCTGCCGCAGTAGCCCAGCAGAGCATCGACAAGGTCAACGGCAGCATTTCCGCCGAGGCAGGCCAGTCCTACGGCGATCTTGAGACGGTCAACGGCAGCATCCGCATCGACGATGGCGCGCGCGTGCGCGACGCCGGCACCGTCAACGGCGCGATCCGGGCCGGAACGGACATCCAGGTCGACAGCCTGTCGACAGTCAACGGCGGCATCCGCGTGGCGGAGAACGCACGCATCGCCGGCGACGTGAGCACGGTCAATGGCGGGATCTTCATCGACCGTGGCGGCGACATCGGTGGCAACGTCGAGACGGTCAACGGCTCGATCGGCCTGGTCGACACCGACCTGGCCGGCGGCATCGAGACGGTCAGCGGCGATGTCACCGTCGGCGCCGGCTCGCACGTGCGCGGCGGCATCCGCTATCACAAGCCGGGCATGCGCTGGTTCAGCATGAAGCGCAGCACGCCACGGGTGATCATCGGGCCGGATGCGCGCGTCGACGGCGAGCTGGTGTTCGAGCATGAAGTTAACCTGCATGTGCACCGCAGCGCCCAGATCGGCCAGGTCACCGGCGCCACCGCGGTGCGCTTCGACGGCGCCACACCTTAGGAGCGCTAAGTCGGCCGCTGGCAGTCGCTCGCTGTCAGTCGGCCGCTTTGCGGCCTGTAAGTCGCGCCTGCGGCGCTGTGAGTGGAAAACAGTGAAACGGCAGGTGGAACGCGGCGGAGCCCATTCCAGGCGAGGACCCCGCCCGCTGTGCTCGCTACAAGGCGTCCACTTGCGGCCTGTAAGCGCCATTAGCCGGAGGCCGCACGTCCATTACTGACGGTTTACAGCGCCGCAGGCGCGACTCACAGGCCGCAACGCGGCCGACTGATCGGCGGCGCAGCCGTCGCCTGCAGCGAGCTAGAATGGCGCTTCCGCCGCACTGCGGCCGATCCGGAGCTTCCATGTCCCGTACTCCGCTTTCCACCGCCACCTCGCTGCTGGCCGCCGCGCTGGTACTCGCGGCCTGCGACCGACCCGCCGATGCGCCGGGCCCTTCCGGAACCGACGGCGAAAACCAGGCCTCCAGGGCCGGCATCGATGCCGCCGATTTCGCCGCGCACGTCCAGGCGCTGTCCTCCGACGAGTTCGCCGGGCGTGCGCCGGGCAGCATCGGTGAGGAGAAGACCGTCGCCTATCTCACCGCCGAGTTCGAACGGCTCGGGCTGCAACCGGGCAACGACGGCAGCTACCTGCAGACCGTGCCGATGGTGGAGACCACCGCCGACGCCTCGACCGTGCTGACACTGCAGGTCGATGGCGAGCCGCGCGAACTGCAGTTCGGCAGCGACATGGTCATTAACACCCGCACCGGCGAGGCGCAGGTCGAGATCGACGACAGCCAGCTGGTGTTCGTCGGCTACGGCGTCAATGCGCCGGAGCTGGGCTGGAACGACTACGCCGGGGTCGATGTCGAAGGCAAGACGGTGGTGATGTTCGTCAACGATCCGGGCTTCCATACCGAGGACGCCGAACTGTTCGAAGGCCAGCGCATGACCTACTACGGCCGCTGGACCTACAAGTACGAGGAGGCCGCGCGCCAGGGCGCCGCCGCGGCGATCGTCATCCACGACACCGAAGGTGCGTCGTATGGCTGGGACGTGGTCAAGAACTCCTGGTCGGGGCCGCAGTTCGACCTGCCGGCCGCCGGCGATCCGAACCCGCGCCTGCCGGCGCAGGGCTGGATCACCGGGGACGTGGCGCGCAGCCTAATGTCCGACCTCGGGCACGATCTCGACGAGCTGTACACCGCCGCCAACCAGCGCGGCTTCGAGGCCATTGCGCTGGACGCCACGCTGTCGCTCGACCTCGCCAGCACCACTTCGCTGAAGACCTCGCCCAACCTCGTCGCGATTTTGCCCGGCACCACGCAGGCGGACGAGGCGATCGTCTACATGGGCCACTGGGACCACATCGGCGATCACGAGGGCGAAGGCGACACGATCTACAACGGCGCGATCGACAACGCCACCGGCATTGCCGGGATCCTGGAGATTGCCGAGGCGTTCGTGAACCAGGAGCCGGCGCCGGAGCGCTCGGTGGTGTTCCTGGCGGTGACGCTGGAGGAATCCGGGCTGCTCGGTTCGCAGTACTACGTCGCCAATCCCAGCGTGCCGCTCGAGCAGACCGTGGCGGTGATCAACCTGGACGCGCTGCCGGTGATCGGCCCGGCGCGCGACATGACGGTGGTCGGCTTCGGCAGCTCGCAGCTGGAGGACATCCTCAAGCAGCAGACCGACACGCAAGACCGCGTGCTCAAGGCCGAGGCCACCCCGGAAAGCGGTTTCTACTTCCGCTCCGATCACTTCAACTTCGCCAAGGCCGGCGTGCCGGCGCTCTACGCCAAGGGCGGCGACGACCTGATCGAGGGCGGCGTGGATGCCGGGCAGCGGGCGCAGAGCGACTACCGAAACAACCGCTACCACCAGCCGGGCGACGAGTTCGACCCAAACTGGAATTTCGAAGGCGTGATCCAGGACCTGGAGGCGCTGTACGGCGTCGGTCGCGAACTGGCCGCCAACGAGCAGTGGCCGACCTGGTATGAAGGCAATCCGTTCCTGGCCGCCCAGCAGCAACTGCGCGGGTCGGCGGCGGAGTAAGGCGCCGCATCCGCAGTGGGATCCTCGACGGCGCCTTCGGGCGCCGTCGTCTTTTGCGGCACGCGCATCGGCGTCCGGTTGCAGTGCGCAAGGAGTCAAGGGGCCGGGGTCGGCGCTCAGGCCGCGAACGCAGCCTCGGCGGCCCACTGGCGCGGCACCGGCCACACCGGCGCGGCCGTGCCTTCAAAGCGGCGGCGGACGTCGAGCGCATCGAGTTGTGGCGCCAGCAGGCGGATGAAGTCCACTGTGTAGTCGCGCATCACCCTGCCGCCGGGTAACTGCGCCCACGCAATGCATTCGGGCAGGACCGGATCGGCCGGCAGCACCACGAAATTCTTGTGATCGGCCGGCTCGATCGCCAGTTCGGCCACCAGGCCCACGCCGAGGCCTGCACGGACGTACACCTTGATCAGGTCGGCATCCTGCGCCGAGCAGGCGAAGCGCGCGCGCAGCCCGGCCTGTTCGAGCACGCAGCGCAAGGTCGAGTCCGGGCGTCGCGACGCCTCATAGGTGACCAGCGACCATTCGGCCATCTCGGCCAGACTGGGAGCCCGCCCCAGGCGGGCCAACGGATGCGTACGTTCGACCAGCACCACCCGCTTCCAGCGGAACAGCGGCAACGCGATGCCCTCGGGCGCGCGGTCGCCCGCGGTGCTGACCAGGACGATGTCGGCGTCATGGTGCGTCTGCCGATCAAAGCATTCGCCCTCGCCCAGCGTCTGGATCCGCACGTTGAGCCGCGGGTAGCGCTTAACCAGGCGCGCCAGCACCGGCGGCAGGACGTGGCGGGCATACGTCTGTGCGGTGGCGACCACCAGATCGCCCGAGGTGTCGCCGCGCAGGTTGGCCGCATAGGCGCGCAGGCTCGCCGCATCGCTGACGATCCGGCGTGCCACCCGGATGACCTCCTGACCGCCCGGCGTGATGCCCACCAGGCAGCGGCCGTGTCGGGTGAACAACTGGAAGCCCAACTCGTCCTCGAGCTGCTTCAGATGCCGCGACAGGCTCGGCTGCGTCCCGTGGATACGCTGCGCGGCCGTACTGATGTTCAGTTCGGCATCGACGATCGCCAGCAGGCAGCGCAGCTCGATCAGGGTCATCGCGGTCACGTCCTTGCGGCAGGATCGGGCCCCCGGGGCTGCCGAAAATCTCGGCTCCCCATGCACCGTGGCTCGGCGCTGCGGTCGGATTCCGTCCTGCGAAGTCGCCCCCTCGGGCGGGTCGGGTCTGGACGTATAGCACCGCCGCCATATCGCAAAACGTGCGCTCGTCCTGCAGATATCAACGTTGCCCCATGCGATCGGCGGCCATCCTTATCCACCTCGCGCATAAGCCGGTGCGTCGATAACGTCATCCGCAATCGGCATTGGACAGCCCCTCGCCGCGGCCGTATCAACACTGTGCCGAGTTCGCGTGCAAGCCTCCAGCGCCACCACGACAACATCTGCCGTGGCAGCGCCGATCGTGCCGATCACACGAGCCGACCCGGATCGCATGTCGATGCTGATGCACTGTCAGCCTGGGGACGACACACGGGCGATCCACCTGCCTGCGATGGCGCACCGTCATCGCCCCCAACCATCCTATGGAGAGAAACCCGTGAATCACACACCGACCCTGCTGGCCGCTGCGATCAGCGTTGCCGCGATGATCGCCAGTGCGCCGGCAAGCGCCGCCGACCTGCGCTTCGCCACCGCGCCGATCGAAGGCCAGTACATCGTGGTCCTCAAGGAAGACGTCGCCAGCCTGTCCAGCGAAGCGTCATCCCGGCCACGCGTGGCCACCATGGCCCGAGACATCGCCCGCACCCATCGCGCCGACCTGGTCACCAGCTTCCAGCACGCCCTGCGCGGCTTCGTGGTGCGGGCATCGGACGATGCGCTGGCGCGGCTGCTCGCCGACAACCGCATCGCCTACGTCGAGGAAGACGGAGTGGTGCATGCGTTCGCCACGCAGCAGAACGCGACCTGGGGCCTTGACCGCAGCGACCAGCGCGACCTGCCGTTGAGCAGTAGCTACACCTACGACACCACCGCATCCACGGTGAACGCCTACATCATCGATACCGGCATCCGCTCCAGCCATGGCGATTTCGGCGGGCGGGTGCGGTCGGGCTACACCGCGATCAACGACGGCAACGGCACCAACGACTGCAACGGACACGGCACCCATGTCGCCGGCACGGTCGGCGGCGCCACCTGGGGCATCGCCAAGGGCGTGAGCTTGTACCCGGTCCGGGTGCTCGGTTGTACCGGTTCGGGCAGCAATTCCGGGGTGATCTCGGGCATGGACTGGGTTGCCGGCAACCACGTCAAACCGGCGGTCGCCAACATGAGCCTCGGTGGCGGTGCCTCCAGCGCTACCGACGATGCGGTGCAGCGCATGACCGACGCCGGCGTGACCGTGGTGGTCGCGGCCGGCAACGACAACAGCAACGCGTGCAACTACTCGCCGGCGCGCGCGGCCTCGGCGGTGACGGTGGGCTCGACCACATCCTCTGATGCGCGCTCCTCGTTCTCCAACTATGGCAGCTGTCTCGACATCTTCGGCCCGGGCTCCTCGATCACCTCGGCCTGGCACACCAGCAACACCGCGACCAACACCATCAGCGGCACCTCGATGGCGTCGCCGCACGTCGCCGGCGGTGCCGCGCTGTACCTGGCCAGCAACCCGGGCGCCAGCCCAAGCCAGGTCACCAACGCGCTCATCAACAATGCCAGCACCGGCAAGATCAGCAGCATCGGCAGCGGTTCACCCAACCGCTTGCTGTACACACTGTCGGGTGGCGGCGGCGATCCCGATCCAACGCCTGGCGAGCTGCAAAATGGCGTGGCGGTGTCAAACCTGTCCGGCGCGAGCGGCTCGGAAACGCGTTTCACCATGAGCGTCCCCGCAGGCGCGAGCAACCTGGTGTTCAATACCACCGGCGGCAGCGGCGATGCCGACCTGTACGTGAAGTTCGGCTCGCAACCCACCACCAGCAGCTATGACTGCCGCCCCTATCGCAGCGGCAACGAGGAAACCTGCAGCTTCGCCAGCCCGCAGTCAGGCACCTGGTACGTCATGGTGCACGGGTATTCGGCGTACTCCGGCCTTACGCTGACCGGCAGCTACGACACCGGCGACGGCGCGCCCTGCACCGACTGCACCAAGTACAGCGGGTCGCTTTCCGGCTCCGGCGCCTCCCAGGTCCAGCCCGACGGCAACTACTACTACTCCGCCGCGGGCACCCACAAGGGCTGGCTGAAAGGGCCTACCAGCGCCGATTTCGACCTGGAGCTGTACCGCTGGAATGGCTCGTCGTGGACTCGCGTCGCCCGCTCGATCAGCTCCACCAGTGAGGAGCACATCTCCTACGACGCCACCTCCGGTTACTACTACTGGCGGATCGTGTCCTACTCCGGGAGCGGCAGCTACGACTTCTGGCTGCAGCGACCGTAACCGCAGCGCGTATGTTTTCGAGCCCCGGCATGCCCGGGGCTCTTTCGTTGAGTCCGCCTCGCCAAGCCGCCACGCTTTTTTGTAGGAGCGGGGTGTTCCGCGCGAGGGGGATGCGCGTGGCGGCCCCGTGGCCCCGGGCGCGGGAGGGCCCGCCCGACCGGGGGACGGG